>NZ_DAIESY010000158.1:0-14913 GCF_027346185.1 Halothiobacillus sp. | reverse complement strand
GGATCCTGTGCCTGCAACACCAGCATGTCCGCACGCGCACCGATGGCGATACCATAATCTTCAAGCCCAAGGATGCGCGCCGCCCGCGTGGTGACGGCATCGAAACAATCCCGCATCGCCGTCTGGCTCGTCATTTGCGCCACGTGCAGGCCCATGTGCGCCACCTCCAGCATGTCGCCGGAACCCAGGCTGTACCACGGGTCCATCACGCAATCCTGACCGAAGGCGACATCGATCCCGGCGGCCAGCAGCTCCGGCACCCGCGTCATGCCGCGGCGTTTGGGGTAGGTATCGTGCCGCCCCTGCAAGGTGATGTTGATCAATGGGTTGGCAATGGCGGAGACCTCGGCCTCGGCCATCAGGGGAATCAATTTGGACACGTAGTAGTTGTCCATCGAGTGCATGGAGGTAAGGTGCGAGCCTGTCACGCGCCCCTGCAAGCCCAGTCGTTGGGTGTGATAGGCCAGCGTTTCGATGTGCCGCGAGAGTGGATCATCGGACTCGTCGCAGTGCATATCCACCCGTAAACCGCGCTCGGCCGCCAGCTCACACAGGATGCGGATCGATTCGGCGCCATCGGCCATCGTGCGTTCGAAATGCGGGATGCCACCGACGACATCGACCCCCATGTCGAGCGCCCGGATCAGGTTCTTCAGCCCGGGAGGCTGGCGCAACAAACCATCCTGCGGGAAGGCGACCAGTTGCAGGTCGATGTAGGGTTTGACGCGTTCGCGCACCTCGAGCAGCGCTTCGACGGAGAGTAGTCGTGGATCGCTGACATCTACATGCGTGCGGATTGCGAGCAAGCCCTTGGCGACTGCCCAGTCACAATAGGTCATTGCCCGCTCGATCAACGCCTCCTGTGTCAGCAACGGCTTGAGTTCACCCCAAAGGGCAATGCCCTCGAGCAAGGTGCCGGACTGGTTCACCCGTGGCAGGCCATACGATAGGGTGGCGTCCAGATGGAAATGCGCATCGACGAAGGGCGGGCAAACCAACTGCCCGGCCGCGTCGATGATCTTTTTGGCCTCAGCCGGAAGCCGGGGCTGCATGGCGGTGATCCTGCCTTGTGCGACCCCGATATCCATACCGGTTCGACCATCGGGCAAGGTACTGTTTTTAACAATCAGGTCAAACATGGCTTAGCTTTCCAAGACGTTGTTATCGGGTACCAAACATGCGGTCGCCCGCATCGCCCAGTCCGGGCACAATGTATCCATGATCGTTGAGGCATTCATCCAGTGCGGCGGTGGTGATTTCGACATCCGGATGCGCTTTTTGCAAAGCCTCGACACCTTCTGGCGCGGCGAGCAGGCACACGAAGCGGATGCTCGTTGCACCGGCCGCCTTGAGCCGGTCGATGGCGGCAATCGCGGAATGCCCGGTGGCCAGCATGGGATCGACCACCACAACCAGTCGTTCGGCAATATCTGAGGGCATCTTGAAGTAGTATTCAACCGCTTCCAGCGTGTGCGGATCGCGATACAAACCGATATGCCCGACTCGGGCGGCGGGCATGAAATCCAGTACGCCATCGAGCATGCCATTACCCGCGCGCAAGATCGACGCGACACACAGCTTTTTGCCGCTGATCAGTGGCGAGGACATCTCCGTGAGTGGGGTCGAAATCTGCACATTGGTCGTTGGCAGATCACGGGTGACTTCATAGGCCAATACCTGGCTGATTTCACGCAGCAGTCGCCGGAAGTTTTCGGTGGTGGTTTCGCGCATCCGCATCAAGGTCAGCTTGTGCTGCACGAGGGGGTGGTCAATCACGCGTAAGAAATCATTATTCATTGAATGCCTCTTAATCATGGTTCCGCCAGAAATCCCGGTGCACCTGCCGCGTTTCTTCGATCAACTCCTCGACCGGCCCGATCAGCACAACCGGTTTCTGGCCATGGGCATACACATAATGCGATGACACGCTCATGGTCGGGTTTTCATGATGATTGCCCGTTTCCGCCAGCAGTTGTTCTTCGGTCATGGCAAACACAACGCGACCGATATTGGCCCAGTACGCCGTACCCGCGCACATGCAGCAGGGCTCGACCGCGGTGTACAACGTGCATTGCCACAGGAATTCCGGCGAATAGTTGGTGGCGGCAACCCGGGCCAGGGTGGATTCGGCATGATTGACGGTATCGATATTGCACTGTTCGAGCAGTACCGTTTCGTGATCCGGCCCGACCAGCAGGGCACCGAAGGGATGCCGACCAAGTTCGAGCGCCCTCAGTGCAATCTCGTTCGAACGGCGCAGGTGGCGCAGAATCTGTTTACGTGTCGGTTCGGATCGGACAGGATCAAGCGCTGCGACACTCATAGAATCCCCGCCCGACGCAGCATACCGTGACTGATCTGGTTATGTTTTTTGACGAGACCGGATACATCAATGCCGACCAACTGATGGTTTTCTACCACAACGCGCCCGTTGATGACCGAAAGCCAGACCGTGCCCGGCGCACAGGTCAAAAGGGCGGCGACCGGATCGCCCAAAGCCCCGGCATGGCCGAGGTCATCCACGCGAAAGGCCACCACATCGGCGGCCTTGCCCGGTTCCAGACTGCCGATGTCGTCACGTTGCAGCACGCGTGCGCCGCCGAGTGTCGCCAGTTCCAACGCTTCGCGAGCCGAAAACCGGTCGGCATTCGATTCGAATCCGGGCCAGCCGACCCGTTGCAGCAGCATTGCCTGACGCGCTTCACCCAGCAGATGGTTGCCGTCGTTGCTGGCCGAGCCATCCACACCCAGCCCCACGCGCACGCCGCGATCGACCATTTTGCGCACCGGCGCGATGCCCGAAGCGAGGATCATGTTGCTGCTGGCGCAATGGCACACCCCGCTGCACTGATGCGCCATGCGGTCGATATCCGAATCGCTGGGATGAACCATGTGGGCAAACCACACATCGGGCCCGACCCACTCGACCGATTCCGCGTAATCCAAGGGGCGCTTGCCGAATTTTTCGAGGCAGAAGCGTTCTTCATCCAGCGTTTCAGCCAGATGCGTATGCAGGCCCACTTTCTCGTAGGTACGGGCCAGTCGGGCGCTTTCACGCATCAGATCAGCCGTCACGCTGAAGGGCGAACACGGCGCAAGGCCAATGCGCAGCATCGAACGCGGTGCGGGGTCGTGGAAGGTCTCGATCACGCGCTGGCTGTCTTCCAGAATGTCCTTCTCGCGCTGCACCACCCGATCCGGCGGCAGGCCGCCCTGACTCTGACCGAGGCTCATGCTGCCGCGCGTGGGATGAAAACGCACCCCCATGTCCTGCGCGGCGGCGATCTCGTCGTCCAACCGCGAGCCGTTCGGGAACAAATACAGGTGATCGGCTACCGTCGTGGCGCCGGAGAGTATCAATTCGGCCAGACCGACTTGCGTGCTGACATGAATCGCCTCCGGGTTCATTTCCGCCCAGACGGGATAGAGCAGCTTCAGCCAATCGAACAGCGCGTAGCCCCGACCGGTGCCGATGGCGCGAGTGAGCGTCTGATACAGGTGGTGATGGCAATTGACCAATCCCGGCAGAACCACGCAACCACTGGCATTGATGGTGCGGTTGGGTTGACGTGCCAGCGGGTCTTCGGCAATCCAGAGATCAATCGCCGCAGCCGTACCCACCCTCAGAATCGCATTACCCTCAATCAGCACGCTGCCCTGCGCGATTTCCTCACGCCGGGCATTCATGGTGACTACCACCTCGGCGTTATGTATCAACAACCGCTCAGCCATCGAATCCTCTCTTTATTGGTAAACACCGTGCGCGCACCGAAGTTACGAGCGCGGATAAAAACTCACACCCAGCGACATCGGCTGATTGAGCAGAATAGTTTTCGGGTTGCGGCTAATCAGCACCAGCACCACGATGGTCACGATATACGGCAGCATGGAGAGAATCTGCGACGACACATGAATACCCAAGCCCTGACCGTAAAACTGCATCACGGTCACACCACCGAACAGATAAGCGCCGACCATGACGCGCATCGGTTTCCAGGTGGCGAACACCACCAACGCCAGCGCGATCCAGCCGCGCCCTGCCGTCATGCCTTCCACCCACATCGGGGTCACGACAAGCGAAAGATAAGCCCCGGCAATGCCGCTCATCGCACCGCCGAACAGAATCGCGAAATAACGAATACGGATCACGGGATAACCTATGGCATGAGCGGAAACCGGCGATTCACCCACGGCACGGACAATCAAGCCCCAACGCGACGACTTGAAGAACCAGATCAGAGCGAACAGCAAGACAAACGAGCCATACACCACGAGGTCGTAGTGGAACAGCAGAGGGCCCAGCACGGGGATATCACTCAGATAAGGAATTGTGATTGGCGTCAAGCCGGTCAGCGACATGCCAACATAGGGCTTGCCGATGAACGCGCTCAACCCCGCACCGAACAGGGTCAACGCCAGGCCCGTCGCGACCTGATTGGTTTGCAGATGCTGGGTGAGCACGGCGAAGATCAGGGCCATCCCCATGCCACCCAACATGCCGCAGAAAAATCCAAACGCCAGGCTGCCGGAATCCTTGGCGACCGCGAACCCGATCACCGCGCCGAGGAGCATCATCCCCTCGACCCCGAGATTCAACACGCCTGCACGCTCGGTGACCAGTTCGCCAAATGCCGCGAAGGCCAATGGGGTTGCCGCCGTCACGACACTGACGAGGATGAGAATGATTTGCTCGGTGCTCATGTAATGTCTCCTTCCGGTTCCGGTGGTGGCATGAAGGTGGTGCGTGGCTCACTCTGCTTGGGTTTGAGCCGATAGTGAATGAATATATCGGCGGCCAACAGGTAGAACAGCAGCAACCCCTGGAACAATCCGGTAATGGCCGAAGGCAGGTTCAGATCCATCTGCGCCGTGTCACCCCCAAGATAAAGCAGGGACAGCAGCAGGCTCCCCAGCAGCACGCCCAAGGGATGCAGGCGGCCCACGTAAGCAACGATGATTGCGGCAAAGCCATAGCCGGGCGAGATGGTGGGTTGTAACTGGCCGATCGGGCCTGCGACTTCGGCCATGCCCGCAAAACCCGCGAGCCCGCCACTGATCAGCAGCGCGAACCACACATTGCGCTTTTCGCTGAACCCGGCATAACGCGCCGCATCGGGTGCCTGCCCGCTGACTTCCATCCGGAATCCGGCAAACATTTTGAAGGAGAAGAACCAGGAAACGGCCACCAGCACTAACGCCACGATAAAGGCCCAGTTCACCCGGAAGCCTTCAATTAGCGCCGGGATGGTTTCCACATCGGTAAACATCTTCGATTGCGGGAAGTTGAAGCCCTCAGGATCACGCCACGGGCCCTGTACCAAATAACCAAGGAACAACTGCGCCACATACACCAGCATCAAGGTGACCAGAATTTCGTTGGTATTAAAGCGTGTACGTAGAAAGGCGGGAATCGCGGCCCAGGCCATGCCGCCCAGAACACCGGCCAGCATCATTAATGGCAACACCCAGAAGGCTTCCGTGTTGTAGAAATAGAGTGCGACGCCGCCAGCGGCAATGGCCCCCATCGTGAACTGGCCCTCGGCCCCGATGTTGAACACCCGCGCCCGAAAGCCAATGGCAAGCCCTACCCCGCAGAGAATCAACGGCGTGGATTTCAGCAACCACTCACTGATGCCATAGGACGTGGTAAGCGGCTTGATGAAGAATACCCAGAAGGCCTGCAGAGGATCCTTGCCCATGATGCTGAACAGGATATAGCCCGTCACCAGCATCAGTACTGCCGCAATCAGGGGCGAAGCGAACATCATCGCCTTTGAGGGCTGCGGCCGGCGTTCCAATCTAGGCATGCTGCACCTCCTCGACCTTAGCATCTTCAAACGCGCCACTCATCCACAGGCCAATTTTCTCCACGGAGGTTTCGGCTGCGGGAATGGCAGGCGACAAGCGCCCATCGGCAATCACGGCAATGCGGTCGCAAATCATGAACAGCTCCTCCAGTTCCTCGGAGACCACCAATACGGCCACACCTTCGTTGCGCAGATCAATCAATGCCTGACGAATGATCTGCGCCGCCCCCACATCCACCCCCCAGGTCGGCTGCGCGACGATCATTACCTTCGGCCGCTGGGCTATTTCCCGCCCGACGATGAACTTTTGCAAATTTCCGCCCGAAAGGCTGCTGGCCAACGCCTCATCGCCGCCGCACTTCACATTGAACCGGGCGATAACATCCTGCGCAAACGCTCGAACCTTGGAGTAGGAAATCAGGCCGTTATTGACCAGACCATCCCCTGTTCCCGACGTTAACAGCGCATTGAGCCGCAAACTCATCGAGGGGACGGCACCCCGACCCAGCCGTTCTTCGGGCACGAACCGCAGGCCCAGATCGCGCCGCTGTCCGGGCGAAAGCCGATCGGCCGTCACACCACAGATCGTCGTCGTAGCGCCCTTTGGCATGGGATGCTCGCCCGATAGCGCCGCCATCAGCTCTTTCTGACCATTACCGGAAATGCCGGCAATCCCCACGATCTCGCCACTGCGCACGTCGAGGTTGATATTCTTCAAAGGGGTGCCGAACGGGTCGATCGTGGGTAGGCTCAGTTGCTTCACACTCAATCGGGTTTCCGCGGGTGCCTGGGGCGCCATCTGGCATTCCGGCAGACTGCGGCCGATCATCATCTGCGCCAGCGATTCGCGGGTTTCCTCGCTCGGAATCGCGGTGCCGGTCACCCGGCCACCCCGCAGAATGGTCGCCTTGTCGCAAAGCGCCTGAATTTCATCGAGCTTATGGCTGATATACAAGATGCTGCAGCCTTCGGCCGCGAGGCGGCGGAGCGTTTCAAACAGTTTCAACACCGCTTGAGGCGTCAATACCGAGGTCGGCTCATCCATAATCAGCAGGCGGGGATTGTTCAGAAGACAGCGCACAATCTCAACGCGCTGACGCTCACCGACCGACATACTGTGGATCAGCCGATGCGGATCGATCGGCAAGCCGTATTGCTCGGATACCTCCGTGATGCGTTGCGCCAGTTGATTGGGTGCTATGGCCGAATCCAGTGCCAGAGAAATGTTCTCAGCGACCGTGAGCGTTTCAAACAGAGAGAAATGCTGGAACACCATCCCGATGCCGATCTTGCGCGCCTGGGCGGGCGAATCGATGGATACTTCCCGGTTATCCCAAAGCACGGAACCCGAATCGGGTTTGGTCACCCCGTAGATGATTTTCATCAGGGTACTTTTGCCCGCGCCATTTTCGCCAAGCACCGCGTGAATCTCGCCGGCTCGAACCACGAGATTCACATCTTGATTGGCAATCACGGAAGGATAGGCTTTGGTAATGCCTATCAACTCCAGACGCGGAGGCCTTGTTGGGGTATCGGTGTTCACTCAACTCTCCTTCTCAAGGACATCCTCAAAGCCATTTCGAAAAGCCATCCCTGACGGGAAGACCCGTCAGTCTGAAACCAATTTGAAAACACGGATACAGGCTATCTTGATCAGCTCATCGATCGCCATGGCAAACTCGTCCGAGGGATCGTTCGTCATCCGCGATTCAAGTCGCCGCATGATTTCATGTTTATCCAGCCCGGTCACGGCCACCACAAACGGGAAACCCATCTTCTGCTCGTAGTCCGCATTGTCCTTTTCGAATCGGGCGAACTCGTCTTCGGTCAGTGCATTTAGCCCGGCCTGACTTTGCTCGGACGATGAAAAGCCCTGAACCCTTACCCCGGAACCCAGTTTCGGGTGGTGGATCAGGGCGGATCGCTTTTGTGCCTCATCGGCCGCGTGGATGATCCCGGCGATTTTGTTATTCAGATCAGCATGATCGGCAAAGGGGCGGGAGGCTGCCAGCCGGTCGATGGCCCACTCGGCGTGCTCCAGCAGCGGCTTGAAGTTCGCAGCGAACACCTCGGCAGATAGCCCGTTGATCTGGTCGATGGTCATCCGCATGGATGGTTTTCCATCCAGTGACGGGCGATTTCATCCCGCCGACAAACCCACACATCTGGTTGTGCAAGCACGTACTGGATGAATCGCTTCAAGGCCAACAACCGCCCCGGGCGCCCGGAAATACGGCAATGCAGGCCAATGGACAGCATCTTCGGTGTGTCCTCGCCCTCGGCATAAAGCACATCGAAACTGTCTTTAAGGTAGGTGAAAAACTGGTCGCCTGAGTTGAAACCCTGCGCGGTGAGAAAGCGCATGTCATTGGAATCCAGCGTATAAGGCACGATCAGATGCGGCTTGCCCGCGCCCGGCACCCAATACGGCAGATCGTCCGCATAGGAATCCGAATCGTACAGTGGCTTGGCTTCTTCCAGCAGGATCGAACGCGTTGCCGCCGTATCCCGCCCGATATACCAACCCGCCGGTTCGCACCCGATCATGCTTTTGTGAATCTCGATTGCCCGGCGAATATGCGCCCGCTCGACATCGGGTGTGACCGATTGATAATCGATCCAGCGATAACCATGGCTGGCGATTTCCCAGTTCGATTCGAGCATGGCTTCAACCGCATCAGGGTTTTGCTCGATCGCTCGGCCCACCGCGAAGACTGTCGCCGGTACACCGAATTCGCCGAACAATCGGTGCAGACGCCAGAAGCCGGCACGCGAACCGTATTCATACAACGATTCCACGCTCTTGTGCCGCAAACCGACACGAGGGGCGGCATTGATGACATCGGATAAAAACGCTTCCGAGGCCGGGTCGCCCTCCAGAATGCAGTTTTCGCCACCTTCCTCGTAATTGATGACGAATTGCACGGCGACCCGCGCCCCATGCGGCCAGGCCACCTGTGGCGGTGTACGCCCGTAACCGATCAGATCACGTGGATAGCCGTCGTTCACGACCGAGTTGATGGTCTGACTTACGGCTTGGCTCATGGCTTGCCCCCTGTCTTGTATTGCTTGATCCATTCTCCGATGAGTGTCCGTTCGGCATCGGTCATGTGCGTCACGTTGCCGAGCGGCATGGCATGCGTGGCCACTGCTTGCGCGTAGATGGCATCACGGTATTTCTCAATGTCCGCTTTCGACGCCAGTGAAACCCCATTGGGCGGCGCATTGAATCCGGGAAAGGTCGGTTTCTGGGCATGACAGACAATACAATGCGTCTGCATAACCTGATACACCGCATCGAAGCCGACTTGCTCCGTGTTTGCCTGCGCCACAGTCGGTTTGGGTGCTGTAAACCAGACAGCAAAGGCAATCAGGAAGAAAGGAACCACCAAAAACAGGTAGTTTTTGCGACCCTGGTTTTTCAGGTTGAAGAAATGCCGAATCAAAACGCCCGCCAGCGAAATCAATACCAGCAGTATCCAGGCATGTTCGTTCGCGAAGGCGATCGGGTAATGCGCGGCAATCATGATAAACAGGACCGGCAAGGTGAAGTAGTTATTGTGCAGTGAACGGATGAACCCGCGATGCCCAATATCGCCATCCGGCGGCACCCCCGCCTGCATGGCCTTCACCATCGTTTTTTGCGAGGGGATAATCACGAAAAAGACGTTGGCAACCATAATGGTGCCAATCACCGCGCCGACATGGATAAAAGCCGCCTTCGCGCTCAAGAAATGGAATGCACCCAAAGCGTACAGCGCGATCAGGCCAAAGATCAGGGAGAAAAACACCAGACCGTTTTCAACCAGTTTCGTTTTGCACATGGCATCGTAGATCAGCCACATGACAACAATCGAACCGATAGCAGAAATCAGCGCGATCTGGGGTGGGATATCTGCGACAGTCGAATCGACAAGATAGAGCGACGGAGCGCGGTAAAAGACGAGAACCAGCAAGGCAACACCCGTGATCAGGGTGAAATACGCCTCCCATTTGAACCAGTGCAGCAGATCCGGCAGTTTGGGAGGCGCGACCTCGAACTTTTCCACATGGTAGAAGCCGCCACCGTGAACCGCCCACAAATCACCTGCAACACCGGGGGTCAGATCGCCTTTACCGCGTTCCAGATGCCCTTCCAGCCAGTTGAAGTAGAACGACGCACCGATCCAAGCAATGCCGACGATGAGGTGCGTCCATTTGGTCATCAGAACCAGCCATTCGAGCATGTAGGAATCCATAATTCACCCTCAAGGCCGGTTGATTTTCAGCAAATCACGACCTGTCTACTTCAAGTATTCGGTACAAATCCGTCTCTATATTCTGTTTGCCAAAATACAGGTTGTCCTCAATATGCTGCAGATGCTCATGCATCAGGCTTTCTGCCAGTTCACCCGGCCCTTTCACCATCACATCGACCAAGGCCGAGTGATCGACGCAGGCACAACCACCAGAACCCGACAGGTTGTACTGCGCCACGATCAGCGAAGTACGGGCAATCATCTTTTTACCCATCTCGGCCAACGGTTTATTGTTGGCAATATCCGCGATATAAAAATGGAAGTCGATGGACTTTCTAAGACCTCTGGCTCGATTACCACTCATGAAATAGCGGTTCTCTTCGCGAACCATCGCATTCAGAGTTTCTTCCTGAAATGTGGTCAGCTTGCCTGCCACCTTACGAATCACGGCACCTTCCACAATCCGTCTCGCCTCAAAGTATTGAGGGACGTCTTCCGGTTCAGTCGTCGTAACGATCGCGCCGATGTTGGGTTTGATATCCACCACGCCTTCGTAGGAAAGCCGCAGTAGCGCCCGTCGCACAACGGTGCGACTGACCGAAAAAATATCGGCCAGCGATATTTCGGTGAGCCTCGCCCCAGGTTGCAACTTCTGCTCGATGATGACATCGAACAAACGCTCATAAACGATGCCTTCCTGACTTTTCGATCCTTTGGATTTTTCCACATAACCCCCCTTGCGACAGAGTGTACTCAATCCGAAATTTCTTGAAATTCAATACTTGACTGGATTGTATACAATTTGAACATCATCATGCAATTTATTTTACTTTTTCTCGGCCGTAACTGTGAACCAGATTTTCAGTGTTACGCAGGATTTTTTAAGGAACCCGCCCCTGAACTTATCCCTAGATAAATTTTACAGGATATAAATCAATAATTAATCAGATTCATGGTTAAAAAACCATGAATCAATCATGCAGTATTTTGTAAACAATTTGCGAACGGGGTGCTGCTGAGCCGAGCCTGCGGGCGACGGCATCTGTCCAAGAACAGTCGATAACTTGATTGAAAGTCTTAGGGAAACTCTGCACGAATCGCCTCTCAACGCTCTTTTCAATTTTCGACCAAAAATTGGCTTTTTTGGCTCAAATTCTCTGCTTTTAGCACCAATTTTCCGCGTTTTTTGGCGGATTCCGGTTGTAATCAGGCCAGCAATCACCTGCGATGCAGTTATAAATTGGCCAAAGCCATCATGCTCATGACCTGCACACAGTTTTTCTCCAAGCCTTTGCAGCGTACCTGTAGGCAACCAAAATGATACAGGGGGCGCAACACGGCCAATAACCGCGACCAGGAAACGACCTGTTCCATTTCTTCGAGAAACATCTCGCTCTTGGTCTGTTTCTTCTTGTTCGCAGACTCAAGATCGACAAAACTGGGCTAATAGCTTTTGAGGCGATTACCCTGCAGGATGGTGCCAGAATGAGGCTATAGTGATATCTATAACGATTCGGGCAGTGATTACCTTAACGGCAGCGGATGCGCATCCGCGCCAAATGCGCCACAATCTCGTTCGTTTATCCACTCGAACCGTGATCATGGCGCCAACCAAACCCATCCGACTTTCCGTACCCAAATCCGCGAACGATCCCCTGTTTCTGCGCAGTGCCAGCTTTATTGGCACAGCGTTTACCCTGGCAGATTTTTCCAAACGGGTGCCGCACCCAATGCTGGTGATTACAGCCAATAGCCGCCAAGCCAACGATCTGGCCGAAGCGCTGGCCCTGTTCGACTGCCCTGCGGATATTTTTCCTGACTGGGAAGTGCTGCCCTATGATCGCTTCTCGCCGCATCAGGACTTGATCTCCGACCGGCTCGCCCGGCTCTGGCACCTGCCGCGTACGCAAAGCGGCATCACCCTGATCGCAGCACCAACTGTGTTGCAGCGTCTGGCACCACCTTCCTTCGTGACCGGCCACGGTTTTTTACTCAAGGCAGGCGACACCCTCGATCGCGAGGCCTACCGCCAGCAACTCACCGATGCGGGCTATCTGGCCGTCAGCCAAGTGGCACAACCCGGCGAATTTGCTTTGCGCGGCGGCCTGATCGACGTGTTCCCGATGGGCATGAGCCAGCCGGTGCGCATCGACCTGTTCGACGACGAAATCGAAACCCTGCGGCTATTCGACCCCCAGACCCAGCGCTCGGCCGAGCCGGTCGAGGAAATCACCCTGTTGCCCGCGCGCGAATTTCCGCTCAACGAGGAAGGCATTGCCGTGTTCCGCCGGAACTGGCGTAATCGTTTCGAAGGCGACCCGACCCGCAGCCCCATTTACAAGCAGATCAGCGACGGGCTGATTCCGGCGGGCATCGAAACCTATCTGCCCTTGTTTTTTGAACACACGGCCACCCTGTTCGACTACCTGCCCAAAGACGCCCTACTCTTCGCGCTGCCCGGTATCGATCAGGCTCTGGGCGATTTCATTGAAGATACCATCGCCCGCTTTACCCAACGCGCCGGGGATGTCAGTCACCCGATCCTGCGCCCGGACGAGCTCTATCAAACCGCCGAGCAATACCAGCAGCAGATAAAAAGCTGGCCGCGACTGATCACGCTTGATGCAACAGACCCGACCATGCCGCAGGCCATCGTCCTGCCGCATCAACCGCTGCCGCCACTGAACGATCCGACAACCGGCCTGGCCCAACGCGGTGAAACTGAACTGCTGGGCCTTACTACGTTTGCCGAAACGTTTGCCGGACGGATTCTGGTCACGGCAGAAAGCCCGGGACGACGTGAGGCATTGGCCGAACAGTTGCAAAAGGCCGGTCACCCCACGCCTGTCTTCGAACGGTTCGACGATTGGCTGGGCAGCGAGGCACGCCTTGGCCTGCTGGTTTCACCCATCGAACACGGCGCCATCATCCATCTGCCTGATGCGACCGTTGCGCTGGTAACCGAAACCGATCTGTTTGCCGAGCGCGTGGCACAGCGCCGCAAATCCAGCGCGCGCACCCGCGATGCCGACGCGCTGATCAACAACCTCAATGAACTGGCCGAAGGCGCACCCGTCGTGCATGAAACCCATGGCGTCGGACGGTTTGGCGGGTTGGTCACGCTGGAAATGAACGGGCTCGCGCAGGAGTTCCTGATCCTGTACTACGCCGGGGACGACAAGCTCTACGTGCCTGTTTCCTCGCTGGAGCTGATTTCCCGCTACACCGGCGGCAGTGAAGAAACCGCGCCGCTGCACCGGCTCGGCAGCGGCCAGTGGGAAAAAGCCCGCAAACGTGCCGCCGAGCAGGTGCGCGACGTCGCAGCGGAACTGCTGGACATTCACGCCCGACGCGCCGCCAAACGCGGGCAGGCGCTGCCCACGCCCAAAGAAGAGTACGCCCGATTCGCCAACAATTTCGCCTTTGAAACCACGCCCGATCAGCAATTGGCCATCGATAGCGTGCTGGCCGATATGGCGCGGGCGCAACCGATGGATCGCGTGGTATGTGGCGATGTCGGTTTCGGCAAGACTGAAGTCGCCATGCGGGCGGCCTTCGTGGCCGTGATGAATGGCAAACAGGTCGCCGTTCTGGTGCCGACCACACTGCTGGCCGAACAGCATCTGCGTAATTTCCGCGACCGTTTCGCCGGCTGGCCGGTACGGATCGAAGGCTTGTCCCGCATGAGCAACGCCAAACAAACCACCGAGGTGCTGGCCGACGTGGCATCCGGCCAGGTCGACATCGTCATCGGCACACACAAGTTGCTCAGTGATCATCTGGATTTCAAGGAGCTGGGTCTGGTCATCATCGATGAGGAACAGCGCTTCGGCGTGCGCCACAAGGAACAGCTCAAGCGCCTGCGCGCCGAGGTCGATCTGCTCACGCTCACGGCCACACCGATTCCACGCACCCTGAACATGGCGCTCTCCGGCATTCGGGATCTGTCGATCATCGCCACGCCGCCGCGCGAACGACTGTCGGTCAAAACCCTGATCCTGCGCTGGGATGACGCCCAGATCCGCGAAGCGGTACAGCGTGAACTCAAACGCGGCGGCCAGGTTTATTTTCTGCATAACGAGGTGCGCACCATCGAGCGGATGGCCAAGCAGCTGGCCGATCTGATTCCCGAAGCCCGCATTGCGGTCGCCCATGGCCAGCTTTCCGAGCGCGGGCTGGAGCAGATCATGGCTGACTTTTATCATCAGCGTTTCAATGTCTTGCTTTCGACCACCATCATCGAATCGGGGATCGACGTCCCGACCGCCAACACCATTTTGATCAATCGTGCCGATAAATTCGGCCTCGCCCAGCTGCACCAATTGCGCGGGCGGGTTGGCCGGTCGCACCACCGTGCCTACGCCTATCTCATCACGCCGGAACCGGCGCTGATGACCCCAGATGCCGTCAAACGACTGGATGCATTGGCGGCGCTCGAAGAACTGGGCGTTGGCTTCACGCTGGCCACGCACGATCTGGAAATTCGCGGTGCGGGCGAACTGCTGGGCGATGGTCAATCCGGCCAGATGCATGAAGTCGGCTACACGCTGTACATGGATCTGCTCGATCGTGCCGTCAAGGCCCTCAAATCCGGCAAACAACCGGATCTGGCAGGCCCGCTGGAACGTCAGACCAGCGAAGTCGATCTCGGCCTGCCCGCGCTGATTCCCGCCGATTTCGTGGCCGATGTCCATACGCGCTTGATTCTGTATAAGCGCTTGGCAAACTGCGCCGATCAAACCGAGATCGACCGCATGAAAGTCGAGCTGATCGACCGCTTCGGCCTGCTGCCGGATGCCACGCAAACGCTGATCGAAACCCATCGGCTGCGCCTGCTCGCTCGCGGCATCGGCATCAAGAAAATCGAA
>NZ_DAIESY010000151.1:0-6964 GCF_027346185.1 Halothiobacillus sp. | reverse complement strand
CAACGGCACCTCCACCTCCAACAAGATCGTGTGGCACTCCACTGTCGCAGCAGGGGATGTGGTGGTGGTCGATCGCAACTGCCATAAGTCAATCCTGCACGCCATCATGATGACTGGGGCTGTTCCGGTATTTCTCATGCCCACCCGCAACCATTACGGCATCATCGGCCCGATTCCGCTGGTAGAGTTCAAACCAGAGAACATCCGTCGCAAGATCGCCGCCAACCCTTTTGCGCAGAACAGCGAGGTCCAGCCGCGTGTGCTGACGCTCACCCAAAGCACCTACGATGGCATCCTCTACAACGTCGAAACCATCAAGGAACTGCTCGATGGCGTCATCGACACCTTGCACTTTGACGAAGCCTGGTTGCCCCACGCTTCATTCAGCGACTTTTACCGGGACATGCACGCCATCGGCCGCGACCGCCCCATCTGTCACGAGTCGATGGTCATGTCGACGCAATCGACGCATAAGCTGCTGGCTGGCTTGAGCCAGGCCTCCCAGATCCTGGTGCAGGACAGCAAGACGCGCAAGCTGGATCGGGATTGCTTCAACGAAGCCTACCTGATGCACACCTCCACCAGCCCGCAGTATGCCATCATCGCTTCCTGCGACGTTGCCGCCGCCATGATGGAGCCGCCAGGTGGCACGGCACTGCTGGAGGAATCGATCAGTGAAGCGCTGGATTTTCGTCGCGCCATGCGCAAGGTCGATGAAGAATGGGGGACAGATTGGTGGTTCAAGGTTTGGGGACCGGACTATCTGGCCGAGGAGTGCGTGGGCGACCGCAGCGACTGGATGCTCAAGCCGGGGGAGCGCTGGCACGGGTTTGGCGATCTGGCCCCCGGTTTCAACATGCTGGACCCCATCAAGTCCACCGTCATCACGCCAGGGCTGGATGTGGACGGCGACTTCCACGACATGGGTATCCCGGCTGCGGTGGTGACCAAATACCTAGCCGAACATGGCGTGGTGGTGGAAAAAACCGGCCTATACTCATTCTTCATCATGTTCACCATCGGCATCACCAAGGGACGCTGGAATACCCTCGTCACCGAACTCCAGCAGTTCAAGGACGATTACGACAAAAACCAGCCGCTTTGGCGCATCTTGCCGGAATTTGTCGCCAAGCACCCGCGCTATGAGAACTGGGGGCTGCGTCAGTTATCCGACCAGATCCACGAAGTCTACCGCGCCAACGATGTGGCTCGACTGACCACCGAAATGTACCTATCCGACATGGTGCCCGCCATGAAGCCCGCCGATGCCTTTGCGCGCATGGCCCACCGCGAAACCGAACGGATCGAGATCGATCATCTGGAAGGTCGCATCACCTCGGTGCTGCTCACCCCCTACCCGCCCGGTATCCCGCTGCTCATCCCAGGTGAGCGTTTCAATGCCACCATCGTGCGCTACCTGCAGTTTGCCCGCTCCTTCAACCAGCGCTTTCCAGGTTTTGAAACCGACATCCACGGCCTGTCCAAGACCGGCAGCAACGGCGACTCGAAGTTTTACGTCGACTGCGTCAAAGCCTGAGTCGATACCCGATAACGGATTCGATAACGGATTGGTTTGCCATAAAAACCTCCGGCAGTGTAGAATGGCGGTCCTCATGCGATTCTCGCTTGCAGGGCGGTTAGCTCAGGGGTAGAGCACTGCCTTCACACGGCAGGGGCCACTGGTTCGATCCCAGTACCGCCCACCATAAAATAATATACAAATCAGTAAGTTACACTAACACAATTCTTGATATTTTTCCCATAAATTGTGTTTTTTTGAAGTTTTAAGCCTCTCACTGTCCCCGTTTTGTCCCCGTTTTTCTCATTTCGTCTCACCCAAACTCATTCTGATTGTCCCCGAATTGTCCCCGTTCAACAGAAACAGTCGAGACCACGTCGGCGTAGCCTTCAAACTGCCAACAGGTCGCCCACGACGAACAAGTCTATTCCCATCGTACAGACTCGCTACCGAGACCCATTGATCCGTAACCTCTGGGGCATCATCAGGATCAACCCAAGGCAGGGAGGATTTTTTCGGTTTCGCGGTCATTAGTTTTCCTCAATGAGATAATACGGCGAACCTCGCCGCGTGGTGTCCACACCAACATTCACAGGCTGAATGTCCAACTCAGGCAATGACCGCACAATCTTCAAGGTCTCCAAACTGACGGTGATGACTCGCTGGAACAGTTCCAGCGGGTACCGGGCATTCCCCAAAGTTTCCACGGCCCAATCGTTGGCGTCGTTGACGATCCCGCTGTCCCTGTCGGTCTTGACGCACTGGTGTTCCACTACACCATGCACAGATATTCATGCTGGGTGGTGAAAGCTACCGTCTGAGACAAAAATTAGGCGGTGGTTCTGGGGTTGGGGTGGGTCAAAATTAATGGCCAAAAGTGGGTCAAATCTGTTGGCCATTGACAAATGTGGGCTAACGCACGGTTCCTGACATCATACGTTGGCATTCTGGAAAATGAGCAGGTGTATTGAAATGGAACTACGTTCCGGGATTCCATTTCTCCGACACTGAATTCATGCATAGGTGACGCGAATCATGTCTGTGCGCGGTTCGAATCGGAAAGTTAACCGGATTACTTCTGGAGTTTGTATGTTTATCAATGGCCTGGGTACGGCAAATCCGCCGTACCGTTATAGTAAAGCCGACTGCTGGGAAGCCTTCAAGACCTCGAAATGGTTCCAAAGGCTTGATCTGCGTTCACACATGATCATGGAAACAGTCCTCAAGAAGGACAATGGCATCGAATCAAGGTCGCTCGCCGTCGAATCACTGGATGAAGTGTTTAGTATCGACCCGGACACTCTGCACGGCCGCTTTCTGGACAATGCCCCCGCGCTGGGGGCAACTGCTGGCGGGGCCGCACTGAAGGAGGCTGGTATCGATGCCAGCGCAATTGATGGTGTGGTAATCAGCACTTGCACGGGTTACCTCTGTCCGGGGTTGACCAGTTACGTTATCGAACGCCTGGGGCTACGAACCGATGTGCTCGCTTTTGATCTGGTCGGACAGGGATGTGCGGCGGCGCTGCCCAATTGGCGCCTCGCCGAAGCATTGCTGTCGACCGGCAGTTGTCTGAATGTACTGTCAATTTGTGTCGAGGTGAGCAGTGCGGCAATGTATCTTGACAATGATCCAGGTGTGTTGATCAGTGCCTGCCTATTCGGCGATGGGGCTGGAGCAGCAGTGCTGTCCAGACATCAGAATCCACGGCGACGCAGCATCGAGTGGAAAGGATTTGCATCACTCATCAACCCGGCGGAGCGCGACGCACTATTTTTCGAGACACGTCAGGGGATGCTACGTAATGTCCTGAGCAGGACGGTTCCCTGGCTGGCTGCCGGTCATGCTCAGCAGGTTTTGAACACAGTGCTGAATGGCGCAAACCTGAAACCTGAAGATATAAGTGCCTGGATCATGCACGCAGGCGGACGGGATGTGCTGATTGCACTACAAAATCAACTGAAAATCACGACTGAAGATCTGCATTACAGCGCAGATATGCTTCGTCTATACGGCAATATGAGCAGTGCCTTTATTTATTTTGTGTTGCAGGCAGCACTTAAGGACAATGCAAAGCCCGGATGGTGGTGGGTATCCTCCTTCGGCGCCGGATTCAGTTGCCACGGCGCCTTGCTCAAGGCAGCGTAAGTTCGGCTGAAACCAGGAGAAAACACAAGTGGGCTTGAGTTTACCGCGACGCGTCGAGCCGGAATTGTTAGATGGCCTTGCAGTTGAGGATCCGCGTGCGCAACGTTCCAGGCAAGACCTGCGACGCATCCATCGCGCGATGGCGACCCTGCCGATCGTGCAACATGCACTGGACTGCTGCACTGCCGGATTCCGCCCGCGCAACCTGCTTGAACTTGGCGCAGGGGACGGCTCCTTGATGCTCCGCTTGGCACAGCGGCGGTCTGCCGGTTGGCCGGACGCCCATATCGCTTTGCTGGACCAGCTGAATCTGGTCACGCCACAAACACTCGAAGGCTTCCACAAAGTCGGTTGGAACCCCTGCGTTATGACAGTAGACATATTCGACTGGCTGGCAGAATCCGACAATACACCCTTGGATGTCGTCTTCGCCAATCTGTTCATGCATCATTTTTCGCCGGACGAACTCACGCGTCTACTGGCAGGGATAGCAATGCGCTGTCGTGTATTCCTTTGTTTCGAGCCAAGGCGTTCTTCCCTGACACTGGTGGGAAGTCATTTGGTTGGCTTTCTGGGGGCCGGACCAGTGACGCGGCAAGATGCAGTATCGAGTGTGCATGCAGGATTTCGTGCGAAAGAGTTGTCCAAATTGTGGCCCAATCCTCAGGATTGGGTAATGTGGGAATATTCAGCGGGATTGTTCGGCCACTGTTTTTTCGCCATACGGAAAGATCCCTGAATGAAAACTGGCTATGACGCAATCGTTGTGGGTGGCGGCCCGTCCGGCGCCACTGCTGCCATGCTCCTGGCGCAGGTGGGGTGGCGAGTCGCCATCGTCGAGAAGGCACTGTTTCCGCGGCGCAAGGTGTGCGGAGAATTCATTTCCGGAGTGACCTGGTCATTGTTGCAGCAGTTTGGGGTTGCGGATCATTTGATGGAAATCGCTGGACCTGTCGTACGCCGGATAGGGGTTTACGTCGGCGATGCAATGGTAACTGCTCAAATGGCTTCACAGACCGGGGGTAAGGAAGAAGGCGGCAGGGCCGTGGGACGCGAGCATTTGGATACGCAGTTGCTCAAGTATGCAGTAGAGGCTGGTGCTGAAGTATGGCAGCCGTATATTCTCTCAGGGTTCGTTGCGAACGATGATGGCTACGAGTGCACAATTATCAATAAGCACAGGGGAGATATCCATGTATTGAATTCTGGGTTGATCCTTGCTGCGCATGGCTCCTGGGAGTCTGGCGTGATGCCAACCCAGGATTGGGACCGTCCTCCGCGTGCCTCGGATCTGTTCGGCTTCAAAGCCAATTTTCTTGACAGTACACTACCTCTTGACCTGATGCCCTTGCTCGCATTCCCAGGCGGATATGGCGGAATGGTACACACGGATGGTGGTCGCGTCAGCCTGTCATGTTGCATACGCCGCGACCAGTTGAAACAATGCCGAAAACAGTTTCCTCATATAAGAGCCGGTGCTGCAGTCTTTGCGCATATCGGGGCATCGTGCAAAGGTGTCGCCCTGGCACTGTCCACGGCGACGCTGGACGGCTCATGGTTGTCCGCGGGTCCGCTGAGGACGGGAATTCACGCCTTCGGTCACGCGGGTGTTTTTGTCATCGGAAATGCAGCCGTCGAACCGCATCCCATTATTGCCGAAGGCATCAGCATGGCCATCCAATCCTCGGCTTTGTTGTGCGGACAGTTGATTGCACACCCGGATCTGCGCAGCGAGGGGCCTCATTCAAGCCGGATGCTTGAAGGTATCCGGCTTGACTATGTGATGGCTTGGCGCGACAATTTTTCACAGCGCATGCGTATGGCCGCACTATTCGCACATTTGTTCATGCGACCCGTTCCCGCTCGCATTGTGGCGAGTCTGCTGGGGCGTTTTCCGCAACTTTTGACCGAGGGCGCACGTTGGAGCGGCAAAATGGAACCATTGCGCGGTGCGCGCCACATCGGTGCGGCATAACTCAGCCAATTTCATGCTGAACGGATGCAGTATTAATCCCGCCCGGCGCGTTCCAGGGACGGCTTTGCGCTCTCGCCGGAAGTTTCTCTGACCTCGCTCTGCCAACAATGTTCTGCAATTTCTTGCGGCCACATTAGCCCATTTTGGGAAGAAAAAGGTCGCGCCTGGTACCGGCGGAAGTCCTCGATCGTGTAGTTGAATTGGCACTCGCCGATCTGCGTGATCTGCGTGATCTGCATGAGGGAAACATTACTCGCCACCGGCTCCGTTCATCCGGGTACCGAGAGTAGCCACCTCAAGTATGAGCGAGACCGAGTTGACCGACCTTATTGATGAGGCGGTGCAATGGGCGCATGAGCGCTGATGCAATGCCGGTCAGTTTCCTGTCCACCATACAACGGAAACGCTATGGTTGATATCTGGAACATGGACAATGCCAGCAATGTCCGTATAGCCTTTAACGGTTGGTGCATCTCACGAAAGTTCAAATCTGGCCATCCCCAACACCTCAGTCGCCGCACACAACCGGTGGTCAAGACTGGCGATTTTAGCACACAAACGACGAGCGATTGCCAGATGCAGTGCGTCCCCTGCACGCAGGACGGCAGGCGATTCGATAAGTACCGCTGCGGTACGAAAATCTGCCGGATCAATTTCTACCGTGACAAGGTACATGGATGCAAACCGCTGAAAATTGGCAATGGCCTGCTGGCGAGTGTCAGCATTAATGGCACCCATCCTCTGTTTGATGCCACCGATGCTGGCCATCTCGGTTAGCGTCCAGGCCGAAATCATCAACTTCGCTTTACGCTGGCTTTCAAGTCGAGCCACAAGATTGGCCGCGCCAGCCTCTCGAAAAAAGATCGCGCCCAGCACCGAAGTGTCAAGATAAATCACAGCAGGTCCTGTTCGCGCATTTCGGCAACGGTCATACCCGATGTCGGCGGCGCAGACACCCAATTACGCAAGTCAGACCAGTCGAACCCCCCTGATCGCGGCTCGGGAACGAGACGTGCCACTGGCTTTCCACGGCGGGTGATAACGACACCTTGGCCAGCTTCGACTTCAGCGAGCAAGGCGGATAGATGCGATTTGGCATTCGCCACGGTGGCAGTTTTCATTGATTCATCCTCCTTTAAATAGTCATATGAGCGTACATTGTCGATCAGGATGGTCATCTTTTGACATCCTCCCCCAGCTAAAGCAAGGGGATTCCTACGGCGCTCAAGCAGAGGCTGCTTGAGTCACTTCGGTGGGTTCCTGCTTCACGGAACGGCCTGACTGCGCCGATTCTCCACAGGCTAACAAGCGATGCCCTCGCT
>NZ_DAIESY010000139.1:0-10330 GCF_027346185.1 Halothiobacillus sp. | reverse complement strand
GCTATTGAGCTGTTCGCGGTAGCGGTCGATCGATTCGGATGTCAGCGGCAGGCGCTGGTCATCGAGCACCTCGCCGCCGAGCTGATCGGCAATGTCGCGGGCAATGTCGATCATCTGGTCCAGAATCAGGCTTTCGCTGGGACCATCGAGCGGCAGTTGCATGAACAGTGCGAGTACAGGGGTCGCAAAGCTGGCGCTATTGCCACGGTCGAAGGTGCCGGGTTTTACCCCGTTCATCAACGAAAACAGGGTTTCGCCCAGTTCGCCGGGATAGTGATAGATCGACAGGGCACCGAATTGGAAACCGATTTCCTCGATCAGGTTCTCCACACGATCGCCGGGGAATGCTGCGCCGTCGGCACTGGCCACCAGCAGGGGAAGGACGACCGGGTCTGCATCCCGACCAACGTTCTGTTTGACATTTTGCTCAGTGGCGTCGGCAGATGACGGGGACTCGGGTTCCCCATTATCTGACGATGACTCCTGCTTTTCCTGATAGCTGAAATGGGGCGTCTGGCGACGACGGAACAGGCTACCGCCTGTCTCGGGCATCTCATCGAGCACCTTGCGGCGCACGTTACCGATAACGCCTTCGGCATCCGCCAAACCGAGCACGTCATCCACATCGATGGGTTCCGGCTCACTTTTGCGGGTGAACGTGGGTTGCTGCCAACGCAAGGGCTCGGGTTCGACTTCATGGGGTTTGGTGGCGGGCGTGATCACCGGATCAAGCCGTTCCTTGACCTTAACCCGGCCGATAATGCCTTCATCAGGGGTCTCATCGAGATCCGATTCAAGCGCTGCCTCGGTGGATTTCACTCGCGCATCTTCTTGCGCGCGTATCTGCACATCAATCGGATCATCGAGATTCGCTTCGGTACGTCCGCTGCCCAATTCGACGGCCTGCTCGCTCTTATGGCGGAGATAAACCCACACAATCCCCGCAAGCGCCAACACGCCAGCCGCCAAAAAAATCCAACGTAACCATTCCATACTTTTATGACTCTAATAGTTGCACGGCGCGATCCACATCCACCGAGACAATGCGTGAAACACCCGCTTCACGCATTGTCACCCCGACCAAAGCCGAGGCGCTGGCCATCGTGGTTTTATTGTGCGTCACGAACAGGAATTGCACCCGATCCGACATGGCCGAAACCATAGCACAGAATCGGCCGACATTGGCCTCATCCAGCGGGGCATCGACCTCATCCAGAATACAGAAAGGTGCGGGGTTGAGCTCGAATAAAGCGAAAATCAATGCCACCGCCGTCAGCGCCCGCTCGCCCCCCGATAATAACGATAATTGGGTGACTTTCTTGCCCGGCGGTTTGGCGAATAACAGCACGCCGGCATCCAGATCGTCCGCACCGCTCAATTCGAGCCGGGCCTCGCCGCCACCGAACAAGTGCACGAACAAGGGGCCGATGCGCGCATTCACCGCGTCGAACACCGACTTAAATTGCGCGCGCGTCTGCTTATCCAGCGTCCGGATGGCCTCCTGTAATTGATCAAGCGCCGCCTGAACGTCTTCAATCTGCCCGTCCAGTTCGGACTTGCGTGCTTCGGCTTCGGCAAACGCTTCGATGGCGGTGAGGTTCACCGCGCCCAGACGGGCGATCTGCTGTTCCAGCGTCGAGAGTTCAGATGCCTGCGCCTCGGCAATATTCGCAATGTCTGCCAACCGCTCAATGGCTTCGGCATCCAGTGTTTGCTGATCATCACGCCATTGATCGAGTGCCTGCGTCAACGCCTGGGCCGCGTGATCCTCCCGCACCGCCAACTGAGCGCGCCGCAACTCCAGCGCCTGAACCGCCGTGCGTGCCTTTTCAAGGGCCATCTGCACCTCATGCCGCTCGATGCCTGCGGTCTGCACAGCCTGCGTGTGCTGCTGAACTCGTGTCAGCGCCGCTTTTTCCTGCTGCGCGATCTCATGCTGACGGGCACCGAGCGCGGTGAACTCGGCCTGCCGTTCGGTTTGCTGTGTAATCAACCCGTCCAATCGATCCGAAAATTGTGCCAATCGCTGATCGATTAGCACCATCTGTGCCTCATCGCGCGCCAGTGATTGCTGCGCCTGCTCAAACTGGTGCTGGTTGCGATCCACCGTCCGCTCCAACTGCTGGAGCGCCTGGCCGGCCTCCCCGGCCTGGCGACGCAAGGCCTGCACGGCCTGCTCTGCCGTTTGCTGGCGTGCATTGAACGCATCACGCGCAGTGTGGGCCTCTGCCACGATCTGTTCGAGACGGCGTATTGTCTCTTCCAGTCGCGCCCTATCTGCGCTCAATTGCCTGTGCTCGGTCTCCATTCGCACAACCTTTGCCGCTCGATCCGCCTGTTGCTGTTCAAGCTGTTGGCATTTGCGATGTAGATCCGCCAGCGACCAGTGCAGGCGCTGACGCTGCTGTTCGAGCTGGTGTTGCTCGGCCACGAGCCGCTCGACCTGCTTGCGCTGCTCCGTCAACTGATTTTGTATCCGTTGGAATTCAATCTGTACCTGCTCCGCCGCCGTTTCGGCTTCGGTGCCGGCCTGCTGCAATTCGACCAGACGGGTTTGTTGCGCCAGTCGCACGGCGGCTTGATCACTCCCGCCGCGCCCGATCCAGTGCCTACCGACCTGCCAACCATCGGCCAAGACGAAACAGTGACCGGATGGCAGTGTGTGGCGCTGCGCCAATGCCTCGCTCAAAGATGCGGCGGGATGGCGTGTGTGCTGCCAATCGCGCAGCCAGGGCGCCAGCGCCTCACTTGGGCTGGGCGTCTGTTCGAGGCCGGACTTTGACTCGGACGGCTGCAAATCCGGCGCTACCCACCAACCCGTTGCGGGTATCTGATCGGCATTCCAGGCCCCCACCAGAGCATCCAGATCATCCACGCAGGCCGCCTCGATGCCCGCACCGAGTGCATGGCCCCACCAGGCGTCGGCATATGCATTGGCCAGACGCCGAATGAGTCGCTCGGCTTCAGGCGAGTCGTCTTTCGATGTTTGGTGGGACGCTACAGCACGCTCAAGGCCACGACGTTCGGCCTGCAACGCATCGGCATTCTGCCGCAGAATCTGCGCATTCTTTTGAATGGCGGCAGCCCGCTCCGATTGTTCAGCCAGAACCGCTTGCTGTTCGGCCAACACCGCTTCGCTTTCGGCTTGCGACTGTTCCAGCGCACCCATCCGGGTTTCGGCATCCTGAATCTGTTCGGTTATGGCGGCCATCTGCCCGGTGGAATCCGGCGCGGCCACATTCGCTCGCTCGGTTTCCAGCCGTTGCAACTGCCGCAGCAATGCGGCGTACTCCGCCTTTGCTGCGGCCAAATCCTGCTGCGGCCGCGCCAGATCATCGTGTGAACGCGCCCATTCGGCCCGCATTTCGTTCAAATGGGCATCCGCTGCACGCAACTTCTCCTGTGCTCTGGCGCGTTGCTCCATGGCGTTTTGCCGTTGTGATTCGAGCATGCGCCGCTCCTCGGCCAGACGGGACAGTTCAGCCTGTAGCGCCGTGCAGGCCGCTTCCAAACGCGTTCGCTGGGCAAGGTCGTCCTGTCGCTGTTGCTGCGTTGATTCGATTCGGGCGGCAAGCTCCCCCAAACGTCCCTGAAGTTGCGCCTGCTCGGCCGCCAGTTGATATTGCCGGGCCTGAACCTGTTGCAGATCGCTCTGGGCCGCCGTTCGCGCTTCATCCTCCTGCGCCCACTGCGACTCGACCTGTGCCATGCGTTCGGTCGCCGTCGTCATGTTTGCCTGAGCGGCTTGCCACTCGGCTTCCAGCGCCGCGTGGGCACGTTCGGCCAGAACGACCTGTACCGCTGCTTGCTCGACGACTTGACGGCGCCGCTTCTTCTGCAATTCCCGATAGCGCTCAGCCGTCCGCGCCTGCCGCTCCAGCTGGCTTTTCTGGCGACCAAGCTCGTCGGCGATATCGCTTAAGCGGCTGAGATTGTCCTGGGTTTGTTGGATACGACTTTCGGTTTCACGACGGCGCTCCCGATACAGCGAAATGCCGGCCGTCTCTTCAAGATAGGCACGCAGATCTTCCGGTTTGGCATCGACAATCCGGTTGATCTGGCCCTGTTCGATCACAGAATAAGAGCGCGCGCCGACACCGGTACCGAGGAACAAGTCCACCACATCGCGGCGGCGAACCCGTGTTTGATTGATGGTGTAGCGCGATTGCCCGTCCCGACCCAGACTGCGGCGGATGACGATCTGATCATAAGCACCGAATGGACCGGAGAGGCGACGGGCGCTGTTGTCGAACGACAACTCGACCACGGCCTGACTCGCCGCCGGGCGCTGGCCGCTGCCTGCGAAGATCACATCGTCCAGCGACTGGCCACGCAGCTGCTTGGCGGAAGACTCGCCCAACACCCAGCGGATGGCATCGATCAGGTTGGATTTGCCGCAGCCGTTCGGGCCGACAATCGCCACCCGCTCGGCTGGCAGCAAGATTTCAGTCGGCGCGGCGAAGGATTTGAATCCGGCCAGATACAGCCGTGTCAGACGCATTTGCCCACTCCGCGAACACATCGAAGCGGCACACTGCGATTCGAACCTCTATACTGGCGGCCAGAATTCATTCCATTCCTTTTAACCATAAATACAATTCGGCCTTTAACCAGACCGATACTGATGCAAGGTGATTCATGAGCACTCAGCCCAGCAAAACACTCGAAACCTTTCCCAACCCCTTCCCGGACCGCGACTATACCATTCACATGACGATCCCTGAGTTCACTTGCCTGTGCCCGAAAACCGGCCAGCCCGATTTTGCCACGATCAAGATCGATTTCGTGCCCGATGAGCGATGTGTCGAACTCAAATCCTTGAAAATGTACATGTGGTCCTTCCGTGAAGAAGGCGGCTTCCACGAAGCAATGACCAACGGCATTCTCAATGATCTGGTTGCGGCCATTTCCCCCCGCTTCATGCGGGTAACCGGCGAATGGAATGTCCGTGGCGGCATATACACGAATGTGATCGTCGAGCATCGTCAACCCGGCTGGACGCCAGCGCCAAAAATCGAACTGCCCTGATCGACCCGCCGTCACAGAAATGCTTTAAGTCGGAAACTTCATACAGGTCAATGTGCTGTCCGCGGCTCGTGCGTTCAAGAAAGACGGTTAGAATCGGTTCATCGCCCACATCGA
Source organism: Halothiobacillus sp. (assembly GCF_027346185.1). Taxonomy (GTDB): domain Bacteria; phylum Pseudomonadota; class Gammaproteobacteria; order Halothiobacillales; family Halothiobacillaceae; genus Halothiobacillus. Next base: position 5,188 of record NZ_DAIESY010000139.1, on the reverse strand, counting down.
ACTTACATACCTTCGATACCATGGCTTGCTCGTGGAGGAATTTTGTATGGAAAACCCGCAATGACTAACGCCCCGAACACGTCGCGGTTGCCGCTCATTTGGGGTGCTCAAATCCAAGCGCCCGTTCGATCCGGCTAAGGGCTTGTCATGAGAGCAGAAAGACAATATCTGAATAAATCAGAGATTCCGTGCGGCACTTAACAGGCTGCTGAAATACCTATTTCAGCAGCCTGTTAACGCGGGGCATGGATGCCCCGCACGAAAATCAATCACGCAAGGGATTGATTTGTCGCTGCCAAGTCCGGGCGTGTACCGGACTTGGCGGGGCTGAAAAACTCATGGATGAGTTTTTCAGCATCCTGTTAGGTTGTGCCGCCCTCTGAACATTCCAAGATTGGATTATTCAGCTTCATTAGATAATGGCAGGTAGTAGCAAGATGACAGATAGTGTCCACGATTCGGCCGTTTCTCCCAATGACGCCAACAAGCAGCGCATTCTGGTAGTTGATGATGACCCAGGCATTCAGGCGCTGCTGGGGCGCTATCTGCGCGAGCAGGGTTTTGATGTGTGCGTGGTGGGTAGTGGCGCTGAAATGGATGCTGCGCTCGCTAGCAACTCATCCGTGGACTTGCTCGTGCTGGACATCATGCTGCCGGGCGAGGATGGTTTGAGCATCGCGCGCCGCCTTGATCCAAAAACGCGGCCGCCGGTCATTATGCTTTCGGCACGAGGTGAAGACATCGACCGAATCATCGGCCTGGAAATCGGCGCTGATGATTATGTGCCCAAGCCCTTCAATCCCAGAGAGTTGCTGGCGCGGATTCGAGCCGTTCTGCGCCGTCATCGTATCGAGCCGGATGCGGGCGTTGAGAAGGCGCACCGCACGCGGGTCGGCGATTTTGCTGTAAATGTGCAGACACGGCAGGCGTTCCTGCATGACGAGGCGCTGGATCTCACGCATGGCGAATGGCAGTTGTTGCAGTTCTTCATTGAACGACCGAACCGGGTCATCAACCGCGACCAGATTATGGATTATCTGAAAGGCTACGAGCGCTCGGCATTCGATCGCAGTATCGATGTCCGCGTCACCCGACTGCGGCGGAAAATCGAGGCGAATCCTTCGGAACCGCGTTATCTCGTGACAATCTGGGGCGAAGGGTATCTGTTCGCGCCATCGGGGCGCAGTCCGCGTTCGCCGGATATTACAACGGCGGCGGGCGAGCCAGCGTGATCAAAATAGCGCGTCCGCCGCTTGTCTGGAGCCTGTTCTCCACCACCGCCCTGGCTTTAGTGGGCAGTGTCAGTTTCATTCTTGTCTTTGCGATGACCGCCGTGACTTGGTTCGCCATGGTGCCGATGGCCAAGCGTTCAGCCGATGATCTCGCCGCCTTAATTGTGCTGTCGGCACAAACCTGGGTTGAGTTGCCCAAAGATGCCCAACCATCGCTGGCAGCAGAGTTGAAAACACAGCACGGGCTGAAAATAGAAGAAATTCAAACGCTGAGCCGACAACACGGCACCTTGCTGCCCTATGTGCGCTTTCTGCACGATGCGGTCGTGCGACGCTTGAATGCCTGCCCGCCTGGCACCAGGGATAACGCTACCGGGGAATGTGTTTACATGGGGGTGTTACCCAATCAGGCGGGGTATTGGCTGGAATTGCCGATGGCCGATGATGTCCTGCGGTTCGAGTTCTCCCGTGATCGCGTGGGCTACCGTATTCCCTTCACGCTCAGTGCCATTCTTGTAGGCGGTATCCTGCTCACGCTTATCTTGGCGCTGTTTTTGACGCGGCGGTTGACTCGACCAGTCAGTCTGCTTGCCGAGCAGGTCAGTCGAGGTTTGCCCGATGCCCCTCTCCCCTTGACGGGGCCGCAGGAAACACGAGTGCTGATCGATGCGGTTAATCGGCGCTCTGCCGAAGTGGCTCGACTCTTGGAGAATCGCACAGTGCTGCTGGCGGGTATCTCGCATGATTTACGCACGCCACTGACGCGTTTGAGTCTCGGTCTGGCATTGGCGCAGGACGATATTGAACCTGAGCTGCAAGCCCGGATGCAGGCTGATATCGAGCAGATGAATCGTTTGATTGCCGAAGTCCTGCAAATTGCGCGCGGGGTAAGCCAGTCTGCCAGCGAACCTACCCCGTTGCATCTGTGGCTGACTGGATTTGTCTCCGCATGGCAGCAGAGAGGCACGGCAATTTCCCTTGTTGTCGATGAGCCCTCCGCAGCGTTGGAAATCGATGTCGCCACGGATAGCCTGCAACGGATCCTGGATAATCTGGTCGAAAATGCGCATCGTTATGGCCACCCCCCGATCACATTGCGTTGTTTGCGGACTATTGATGCACAAATACTGTGCATAGAAGACGAGGGAGAGGGATTGACGGCTACGGAAATCGTCCGCTTGCGCGAGCCCTTTGCCCGCAAGGATGAGGCCCGTTCAGGTGTGACGGGATACGGACTGGGTTTGAGTCTCGCGCAGGCGCTGGCGCAAGCACAGGGGTGGAAACTGGATTTGTATGCCCCGGGAGAGCACCCTTATTTGCCTCATAGCCTTATGCCTAAAGGGTTGGCGGCTTGTCTTCACTTGCCGGGCGGTGTCGCGCCCGTTCGGCCGCTTTCATCGAGCGAGGCATGAGTCGCTACTTTAAGCGTGGTTTCTGAACGTGCGAACCGGTGCGAGTAATAGGGTAAGTTTTTTCTGTTCGGAATTTACCAGCAAGAGTGATTTAGGTGTTTTTTGCACAAAAATGTGTACATGGCTAGATATAGGATTTGATTTGTGCGATTTCGGTGCATTCGCGCAGGGTGTTCTTGTGCCCTGTGATTCACGTTAGAGGTGGATTAATACTTATGAATCAGGGTGTTCTTGGGCTGTTTTTCACAAAGTGCCTACATTCTGCTTTTAGGCATGATTCCTGCTTTTATTGCCAAGATAAGCGTTTGGTTCGATGATGCGCCTTGCATAGTCTGTCTCAAACGCGCTTTGCGTTCGCTTAATTTTGAAACTGCTCCCTGGAGGAATTCATGTCTGTAAGTCATGCGATGAAAATGATGGAAGAAAACGGCGTCAAGTTCGTCGATTTCCGCTTTACCGATACCCGTGGCAAGCAACAGCACGTCACTTACCCCGCTGCGCGCGTGGATGAAGACAGCTTTGAGTCCGGCATCATGTTTGATGGTTCGTCCATTGCGGGCTGGAAGGGCATTAACGCTTCAGACATGATTTTGATGCCAGATGCTGGTTCAGCTGTCATGGATCCGTTCTCCGAAGAATCTACGATGATTCTGATCTGCGACGTTATCGAGCCGGACACCATGCAGGGGTATACCCGCGATCCGCGTTCCGTAGCCAAGCGTGCCGAGGCATACATTCAGGCTTCGGGTCTGGCCGATGCAGCCTACTTTGGTCCTGAAAACGAATTTTTCGTCTTCGACGACGTGCGCTGGGGCAATGAAATGTCCGGCTCTTTCGTCAAAATCGACTCCAAGGAAGCTGCCTGGAATTCTGGCAAAGAATACGAAGACGGCAACATGGGGCATCGTCCCGGCGTGAAAGGCGGTTATTTCCCGGTTCCTCCTGTCGACTCTCTGCATGACCTGCGTCAAACCATGTGCCTCGTGCTCGAAGACATGGGCCAGACCGTTGAAGTGCACCACCACGAAGTGGCTACTGCCGGTCAGTGCGAGATCGGTGTTGCGTTCAATACGCTCGTGAAAAAAGCCGATGAAGTACAGAACCTCAAATACGTGCTGCACAACGTAGCGCACAGCTATGGCAAGACGTTGACCTTTATGCCAAAGCCAATGTTTGGCGATAACGGTTCCGGTATGCACGTTCACCAGTCCATGGCGAAAGACGGCAAGAACCTGTTCTCTGGCGACAGCTATGCCGGTCTATCCGAAATGGCGCTGTACTACATCGGCGGTATCATCAAGCACGCTCATGCCCTGAACGCGTTTTGTAACCCGTCCACCAATAGCTACAAGCGTCTGGTCCCCCACTTCGAAGCGCCTGTGAAGCTCGCGTACTCCGCTCGAAACCGTTCGGCTTCCATCCGGATTCCTTTCGTATCCAACCCCAAAGCTCGCCGAATCGAGCTGCGCTTCCCTGACTCCACCGCGAACCCGTATCTGGCCTTTGCCGCCATGTTGATGGCTGGTATCGATGGTATCCAGAACAAGATCCACCCAGGCGAAGCGGCCAGCAAGAACCTGTACGATCTGCCGCCCGAAGAAGAGAAGAACATCCCCGAAGTGGCGTTCTCGCTGGGCGAAGCGCTGGATGCACTGGATAAAGACCGCGAATTCCTCAAGCGGGGTGACGTGTTCTCCGATGATCTGATCGATGCCTACCTTGAGCTCAAGCGTGGCGAAGTTCAGCGTCTGCGCATGCTGCCGCATCCGATCGAATTCGAGATGTACTACAGCCTGTAATCGGTGCGCCCTGATGCAGGCAGCCATTCGGCTGCACGGTCATAAACCGCTATAGCAAGAAAAAATCCCCGGCCTTGGTCGGGGATTTTTTTGTCGCGAGTAAATTCAGGCGAGATTTCGCATTTCGCCTCCCCTTTTTGAAAAAGGGGAGAAGCGCGGGGGACTAAAGGAACCTCTGCACGAATACAGCGTTTCTTCGGGCACTGGGCTGGGTACGACTCGGCAAATTTCCCCCGGCCCCCTTTTTTTCAACGGAGTGCGCTCCCCTTTGTAAAAAGGGGAACGAGGTGGATTTAGGATGGCATTGCATGCGTGCAGACCATCCCTAGAAAATACATCAGAGGGCGAGCTGCTTTTTGTTGCAGAAGAAGTTCAGCTTGGGCCGGGCCGTCCTGCACTGATTGTTGTGCATTGAAGCAAACAAGACCCCCGGCTTGGCCGGGGGTCTTTCGTTAGCTTTGGTGTGCTTCAGAGCTGAAGCACGTCGCAGGTCATTGTGGTGTGCCTTTGGATTTTTCCTCTTGCGTGTCGAAGAGAAAACCCGCGGCTGCAGAGGTCAAAATCAACAACCCGGTGCCGATGATCCAGGCGAAGTACCAGGGGGCGGCTTCACCCATCACGATCACAAGGAAGATCACGATCATGGCCAGCACAAAAAACAGCAGGAAATAACCAATCGTCTTCATATTCTTTCTCCGTAAATTTCAGCCCGGGATCAATAAGCGTGCGGGTCTTTCTCGATCTT
>NZ_DAIESY010000118.1:0-15540 GCF_027346185.1 Halothiobacillus sp. | reverse complement strand
CATCGAGCCCATCCACGCCCATACGCCCCAGGCCAAGGGACGGGTTGAGCGGGCCAATCAGACGCTCCAGGACCGCTTGGTCAAGGAACTACGCCTGACCGGCATCTCGGACATCGAAGCGGCCAATGCCTTCCTGCCCGGCTTTATTGCCGATTACAACGCCCGCTTCGCCGTCCCCGCCCAAAACCCGACCGACGCCCATCGCTCAGTGTTGCACAGCCAGGAGGAGCTCAACCTCATCCTCTGCCTGCACCATACCCGCACCCTCTCGAAAAACCTGACCATCCAGTTCCACTGCCGCGAATACCAGCTCACCGGCCAAGGCCGGGGATACCGCCTGCGGGGAGCCCGGATCACCGTCTGTGCGGCCTTCGATGGCACAGTAACCTTACTGCACCAGGGCCGGAGGCTGGCCTATCAGATCCTCCGGGAGGGCGAGCCGCCAGTGCCTCTGGACGATGAAAAAAGTCTGCACCAGACGGTGGATGCAGCCCAAGTCAGGCAGCAGGCAACGCCCTCTTTCAAGCCGGCTCCCGATCACATCTGGCGTCATTCCCCCATCGGCAAGGCTGCGCACACTACACCACCCACCCCGCGCTAGGCCAACTCAGAAGGGGACATTTCAGCTTTGGAAAAAAGGGGACATTTTAGAATTGGGTTGACACGGGATTCGAGGCACAGTGGCGTTTAAGCTAATCATACTTCGGTGTTGCGGAAATGCGGTGAATAGTCAGATCCGCGCCCTCGTACTCCTGCTCTTCGGTAAGTCGGATTCCAATGAATGACTTAAGCGCGCCGTAAATGACGAAACCGGCGGTCAGCGCCACCATGATCGCCACGGCACTACCGATAAATTGCGATATGAAACTCACGCCGCCGACGCCGCCAAGAGCTTTAAGACCGAAAATACCCGCAGCAAGCGAGCCCCACAGACCGCAAACGCCGTGCAGTGACCAGACACCAAGCACGTCGTCGATTTTCAGCCGGTTCTGCACGAAGGTGAACAACCAGACGAACAAACCGCCAGCGATCAATCCTGTGACCAAGGCGCCAACGGGGTGCATGACATCCGAACCCGCACAGACGGCGACCAAACCAGCCAACGGGCCGTTGTGCAGAAATCCCGGATCGTTCCGCCCAACCACCAGCGCGGAAAGAATACCGCCCACCATGGCCATGAGCGAATTGACGGCGACGAGCCCGGATATGCTGCCAATGTTCTGCGCGGACATGACGTTGAACCCGAACCAACCCACGGCCAGTATCCACGACCCTAATGCGAGGAAGGGTATGTTGGAAGGTGGATGGGCGAAAACTTCACCGTTCTTGCCATAGCGGCCATGCCGGGGGCCGAGAAGAAGCACCGCCACAATAGCAATCCAGCCGCCCATGCCGTGAACCACCATGGAGCCGGCATAATCGTGGAATGCTGCGCCAAAATGGTGAGTCAGCCAGGCTTGAAAACCGAAGTTGTCATTCCAGATCAGGCCTTCATAAAAAGGGTATACGAGCGAGACCAGCAGGAATGTAGCCGCAAGCTGCGGATAAAAACAGGCACGTTCCGCAATGCCACCCGAAATGATGGCGGGAATGGCGGCAGCGAAGGTCAAAAGGAAGAAGAACTTGACCAGTTCATGGCCATGGTCCGCCGTTAATTGGCTCGCAGATGACCAGAAATCAATGTGGTAGGCGACAAAATAACCAATGAAGAAATAGGCGATCGCTGAAATGGCAAAGTCAGCCATGATTTTGGCTAGTGCGTTGACCTGATTCTTGCGGCGTACCGTTCCCACTTCGAGGAAAGCAAAGCCGGCATGCATTGCCAGAACCATAATCGCACCGGATAGCACGAATAACACATCGACGGCACTGACAAGCGACGCTGTTTCCATGAATTAACCTTATTATTGAATCAAGAAAGCAGAAAGCCGACGCAATCGTCGGCTTTGTTTATTTAGGATGGGCTGGATTATTCCTCTACGGAGGGAAGCTGACCCGAGACGCCGTCTTCCTGACTGTGCCCCTCGTTTTTAATCCGCTGGTAGATTTCTTCCCGGTGCACGGAAACATCTTTTGGCGCATCAATCCCAATTCGGACCTGGTTGCCCTTGATACCCAACACGGTGATGGAGACTTCATCTCCGACCCGCAAAACTTCGCCAATCCGACGCGTTAATATCAACATGAGTCAACACTCCTTATTTCGAGAACATCCGCTTACAGGGCGACGTCCGAATATGTAAATTTTATGTTCCTGATTCTAATTTAGACGATCAAGGCACTCGGCGCATCTAATTCAAACGCATCATGCAAGGTACGCACTGCCAATTCGAGATATTTATCATCAACAACGACGGAAATCTTGATCTCTGAGGTGGAGATCATGCGTATGTTGATTTTCTCATCGGCAAGTACCTTGAACATTTTGGCGGCGATGCCGGCATGGGAACGCATCCCGACGCCCACCAGCGAGACCTTGACGATTTTCGGATTACCCGATACTTCGCGCGCGCCCAGCAGTTCTGCCTGTTGACGCAGAATGTCCAATGTTTTTTCGTAATCAACGTGCTGAACGGTAAAGGTGAAATCGGTGGTGTTATCTACGCCGACATTTTGCAGAATCATGTCGACTTCGATATTAGCCTCGGCCACCGGCCCCAAGATGGCATAGGCGATGCCCGGGCTGTCCGGTACACCTTTGACCGTCAGTTGAGCCTCATCACGATTGAAGGCGATACCAGAAATCACGGCCTGTTCCACAACGTCATCCTCCATCGTAATCAGCGTCCCCTGGCCGTCAGCAAATGACGACAATACCCGCAAAGGGACATTATATTTTCCGGCAAATTCCACAGAACGGATCTGCAGTACCTTCGATCCTAGGCTCGCCATCTCCAGCATTTCCTCGAAGGTAATGCGATCAAGGCGGCGGGCTCGGGGCTCTACCCGCGGGTCGGTCGTATAGACGCCATCCACATCGGTATAGATCTGGCACTCATCGGCATTCAAGGCGGCGGCAATGGCAACGGCCGAGGTATCGGAACCGCCTCGCCCCAGCGTTGTGATATCGCCCCGCTCATTGACGCCCTGGAATCCGGCTACGACCACCACGCGGCCAGCAGCGAGATCATTCGTTATCGCCTGCGTATCGATTGATTGAATACGCGCCTTGTTGAATGCGCTATCCGTTAAGATTCGTACTTGAGCGCCAGTATAGGAGAGGGCGGCCTGTCCGCGCTGCTGCAGTGCCATGGATAGCAGAGCCGTGGTCACTTGCTCGCCGGTGGAAACAAGTGCATCCAACTCACGCTCGTTAGGTCGAACCTGCAGTTGCTTCGCCAGATCCAGCAGGCGGTTGGTTTCGCCACTCATGGCCGAAACCACAACCACGACATCATGACCCGCCTGGCGGGTACGAATAACCCGGTCGGCCACTGCACCAATGCGTTCGACACTTCCGACGGAAGTGCCACCATATTTCTGGACGATTAAAGCCATGAACGTACCGTTCGCTTCCCGTATGCAACAAATAAAGAATGAGGCTGCAATTCAACCAGCTTCCATAAAATGAAAAACAGCCGCGCATTCTACCTAAATCGGCAGATGACTGCACGTAACAAGTTGTGACAGGAACACCCAATTGAGCACTCGAAAAAAGCATCACATCAGAGCCAAAGTCAAGAACTGCCCTCTTGAGCGTTACAAGAGAGGAGCTATTAACTCAACTGCTTCTTCATCCAGGCCCGGGCAGCTTCCAGTGCTTCCGGTAGATTTACGGAATCCGGGCCACCCGCCTGAGCCATGTCCGGGCGTCCGCCGCCCTTTCCACCCACGATCTGAGCGGCAATATTAACCCAGTCACCTGCTTTGATGCGTCCGGTGAGGTCTTTGCTGACGCCTGCAATCAGGCGGACTTTCCCGTCCTCGACGCTCGCCAGCATCACGGCGGAAGTGCCCAGCTTGTTCTTGAGTTGATCCACCGTGTCCCGCAAGGAATTGACATCAGCATCAGGCAACTCGGCGACCAGATAGTTCACTCCCCCCATCGCCACGGCGGTGGTCAGCAAATCACCCCCCGCCTCTGCGGCCTGCTTGGCCTTGATTTCGGCCAGCTCTCGCTCGAGTTGCCGCGCACGTTCGATCACCTGGCTGACGCGACTGACCGCATCCTGACGCGAGCCGCGCACCATGCTCGCAATTTCGGCCAAGGCGTCATCGGTCTGCTCCAACACGGCAAGCGCAGAAGCGCCCGTGACTGCCTCGATCCGGCGAATACCCGACGCCACACCGCTTTCGCCGACTATTTTGATCAAGCCGATATCACCGCAGCGGCGCGCATGCGTACCGCCACACAGTTCCATTGAAAATGGCCCCATAGTGACAACCCGCACGACATCGCCATATTTTTCACCGAATAGTGCCATGGCCCCGGCTGCACGCGCTTTGTCGACGGGCATTTCACGCGTTTCAACCGGATGGTTCTCGCGAATCTGCGCATTGACGATATGTTCGATTTCACGCAACTGGGCATCGGTAATCGGCTCGGGTTGAGAAAAATCGAACCGCAACGATTCGGCACCGACACGCGAGCCTTTCTGGTGGACATGGGTGCCAAGCACCTGACGCAACGCCGCGTGCAACAAATGGGTGGCGGAGTGATTCAGACGAATGCTGTGACGACGTTCGACATCGATTTGAGCATCAGCCACGTCGCCGAGCGCAACACGCCCCTCGATCACCTCACCCAGGTGCAGGAAATTCGCACCCTGCTTCTGGGTATCGGTCACCACAAAACGCCCACCTGCCGTGGTGATGACGCCGGTGTCGCCCACCTGGCCGCCGGACTCGGCATAAAAAGGCGTGTGATCCAGTACCAGCGCGCCCGACTGCCCGGCCTCGAGCACGTCGGTCTGCTCGCCGTCGTGCACGATCGCAATCACTGCGCCCTGTGCCTTGTCCTGCGTATAGCCTTCAAAACAGGTTGGTGTTTCGATTTCCAGCACGTGTGCTTGCTGGGCGAACTGGCTGGCCGCCCGTGATTGCGCCCGCCGCTCGGCCATCGCATGTTCAAAGCCGGACTCATCCAGAACCAGCCCACGTTCGCGGGCAATATCGGCAGTCAAATCGAAAGGGAAGCCGTGGGTGTCATACAGTTTGAACACAACCTCGCCTGGAATGGTCCCCCCGGGCGCCATGCCGGCCAGTTCCGTTTCCAGAACCTGCATCCCGGATGCCAGGGTCTGCAGGAACCGTTCCTCTTCCTGGCGCAGCACACGCTCCACTTCGGCCTGAGCATTTGCCAATTCGGGATAAGCCGCCCCCATCACCTCAACCAGAGGCGCAACCAGACGGTAGAAAAACGGCTCGTTCACTCCGAGCTTGTGCCCGTGACGCGCGGCCCGGCGGATGATTCGACGCAGAACGTAGTCACGCCCCTCATTGCCGGGACGAACGCCATCGACAATCAAAAAGGCACAGGATCGAATGTGATCTGCCAGCACTTTCAGGGAACTCGACTTCTGGTCGGCCGCACCCGTCACGGCCTGCGCCGCGGCAATCAGATGCCGGAAGATATCGATGTCGTAATTACTGTGCCCGCCCTGCAGAATCGCGGCCAGACGTTCGATACCCATGCCGGTATCCACAGACGGCTTCGGCAAGGGATGAAGCTGACCATCGACCGTCCGATCGTACTGCATGAACACGATGTTCCAGATTTCGATAAAGCGGTCACCGTCTTCATCGGCCGAACCCGGTGGGCCGCCGGGGATGTGCGCGCCATGGTCATAGAAAATTTCGGTGCATGGTCCGCACGGGCCGGTATCACCCATCTGCCAGAAATTATCGGAACCACCGTTGGGCTTGTCGCCGATCCGCAGGACCTTTTCTTCCGGCAAACCGATTTCATCACGCCAAATGGCATAGGCCTCGTCATCGGTTTGATACACCGTCACCAGCAGGCGATCGGCGGGCAGCTTCAGCACCTGAGTGAGAAAATCCCAGCCATAGCGAATGGCCTCGGGCTTGAAATAATCCCCGAAGCTGAAATTACCCAGCATCTCGAAAAATGTGTGGTGCCGCGCGGTATAACCCACATTTTCGAGATCGTTGTGCTTACCACCAGCGCGCACGCAACGCTGACATGAGACAGCGCGCGGGTTAGCCCGATGTTCCAGCCCGAGGAACGCATCCTTGAACTGGACCATACCCGCATTCGTGAACAACAGGGTGGGGTCGTGAGCTGGGATAAGTGAGGAAGACGGCACAATCTCGTGCCCTCGCTGGTGAAAAAAATCCAGGAAGGCAGTGCGCAACTCAGCAGTGGTTTTCATCATAAATGTCACGAAATCAAAAAGTAAAACGATATTGAGCGCGAGTGTAACGGAAAGCAGTGATAAGTCGATGACCCAGAGTGATGGTTACAGCGAAAACAGCAGTGATCAGAAAGCATCATCCATGCCCTCGGCATCACGCCATTGCCCGCTGGCCACTCGCGATTGCTCGGGAGAAAAACCCCGCGACAGAAGATGTCGATAACGGCGTAACTTTTCATCATGCCCATCGGGAGCAGCATGATAATGGCGGTGGATCTGTCTTTGCGCACAGGCCAACCAATCGATATCGGTTTCATCCAGAACGGCCTGAATCAGTGCACGCGCAACCCCTCGCTGACCGAGTTCGGCACGGATGGACTCACGCCCGTAGCCGCGCTCGACCCTCATGCGTACATAGGCCTCTGCATAACGGGCATCCGACTGCCAGCCCTGCTCAGCCAAACGGCTGATCACATCGTCGATGACAAGGGAATCAAAACCGCGCTGCAACAGTTTCCGCTGCAATTCAAACGCACTGTGCTCACGGCGTGCCAGCAGGCCCACCGCGACCTTCTCGATTTGAGATGCGTCGGCTTTATCCTCTTGCGCCTTCGCCTGCCAATGCCAAGCCAAAACGTGACCGCTGGGTTATTCTTCGAAGGCTGATACGGACTCATCATCCTCGGAGGCACGCACCGCCGATTTACCCGTCGAGGCGCGCATCAAGGCCCTCAATTTGGCTTCAATGTCATCAGCCAATTCGGGGTGCTCGACAAAATACTGCCGGGCGTTGTCCTTGCCCTGCCCCAGACGGATATCACCGCAGGAATACCACGCGCCCGCCTTCTGGATCAGGCCGTGCGTGCTGGCCATGTCGATCAACTCCATGAGTCGGGATATGCCTTCTCCGTAGAGAATGTCCACATCAACCACCTTGAACGGTGGCGCCATTTTATTTTTCACGACCTTGATCCGGGTTTGGTTCCCGATGATCTCTTCGCCCTTCTTGACCGCCCCGACGCGACGGATGTCCAGGCGAACGGAAGCGTAGAATTTCAAGGCATTGCCGCCGGTTGTCGTCTCGGGGCTACCGTAACTGACGCCGATCTTCATCCGGATCTGGTTGATGAAGATGACCATGCAGTTCGTGCGTTTGATGTTGCCCGTCAACTTGCGTAGGGCCTGACTCATCAGACGTGCCTGCAAACCGACGTGAGCATCACCCATCTCGCCTTCAATCTCGGCCTTGGGGACCAAGGCGGCGACAGAATCGATCACGACCACATCGACCGCACCCGAACGCAGCAGCATGTCGGTGATTTCCAGCGCCTGCTCCCCCGTGTCCGGCTGGCTGACCAGCAGATCATCGACGTTGACCCCCAACTTTTGCGCATAAGTCGGGTCCAGTGCATGTTCCGCATCTACGAAGGCACAAACGCCGCCGGTTTTTTGCGCCTGGGCGATCACCTGCAACGTCAGCGTGGTTTTACCAGAAGACTCCGGGCCATAGATTTCGACCACCCGTCCACGTGGCAGGCCGCCAATCCCAAGCGCTGCATCCAGCGCAATCGAGCCGGTGCTGATCACAGGCACGTCGACGCCCGCCGTGTCATTCATCCGCATCACGGCGCCTTTACCGAACTGTCGCTCGATCTGGCTTAATGCTGCCGTCAGCGCTTTCTTACGATTTTCGTCCATGGGGGATACCTATTTATTGGTTTGCTTTACAAAGACTAAGGAAAAACTTGGAGGCAACTGAAGACGAGTCTATGTTCAACCCATCACATCAGCCATTCGGCGAAGCGCCTCATCCAACGCTTCCATGCTGGTGGCATAGCTCAGGCGGATATGGCCAGGAGCGCCGAACGCAGTCCCCGGCACTACCGCCACGCCGCCTTTCTCGAGCAGCATTTCGCTCAAGGCCACGTCATCCTTCAACCCCAAACGGGTGATCACCGCACTCACATCAGGGAAGCTGTAAAACGCCCCCTGGCTCGGCAGGCAAACCACATCGGGAATCGCATTGAGTCGATCGACCACGAAATCATGTCGCGTCTGGAACGAATGAACCATAGCCTTGATTTCAGACTGATCACCTTCAATGGCTGCCTGTGCCGCTACCTGGGCGATCGAGCACGCGCTGGAAGTACTTTGCGACTGGATCACATTCATCGCCTTAATAATGTTAGCCGGGCCCGCCGCATAACCGATCCGCCAACCCGTCATTGCATAGGCTTTACTTACTCCGTTCAGCACGACTGTCCTCGCCTTCAAATCGGGCGCGACCATTGCGATGCTCGAGAAGGGCTCATCTGCCCAGAGGATTTTTTCGTACATGTCGTCGGTCGCGATCAGCAACTTTGGATACGCGCGCAGAACTTCGGCCATGGCAGCCCAGTCTTCCCGCGTATACGCCACACCGGTCGGATTGGAGGGACTATTCAACATGACAATCCGGGTCTTGTCGGTAATCGCTGACTCCAGCTGGGCAGGCGAAACCTTGAACCCCTGATTTTGCCCGGCGAGCACAATCACCGGCTCACCGCCCGCCAGGAGTACCATATCCGGGTAAGAAACCCAGTAGGGAGCGACGATAATGACCTCGTCCCCCGGATTCAGCAGGGCCTGAAACAGATTGTAAATGCTTTGCTTGCCGCCGGTGGACACAATGATTTCGTTCGGTGCGTAGTCCAGACCCTGATCATCGCGCAGACGCCTGGCAATAGCTTGACGCAGACTCAATATCCCTTCTACTGCGGTATAGCGGGTAAAACCCGCATTGATCGCATCGATGGCGGCCGCGCGAATCGGCTCCGGGGTATCGAAATCCGGCTCACCGGCCCCGAGACTGATGATGTCGCGTCCCTGAGCCTTTAATTCAGCTGCTTTCGCGGTAACAGCCAATGTTGGTGAGGGTCGTACGCGGCGAACCCGGTCTGAAAGGATCATGATCGCAAAAAGCTCCTGAACAACGATCGCCTAAACAATTGCGGCGGGAGACAACCACACAAAAAAATCATGGTTGTCCGATGTAAATCAAATGGCCCGATATTCTAACGAAGTCGGGGTTATTGGGGTAGCGCCCCGGTCTGAATAGCAGTCCGATCTCGCACCCGGCGAAACTCGAACAGACAAACGGCCGCAGCTACCGAGACGTTCAGGCTCTCGACTGGCGCGCGCATGGGAATGTAGATCAACTGATCGCAACTTTCCTGCGTCAGACGGCGTAGCCCTTCCCCTTCGCTCCCCATGACGAGCGCGACCGGATCGGCGGCGAAATCCGACTCATACAAGCTGACCATGCCGCCACCTGCCGCACCAACAACCCAGATCTGGCGAGATTTGAGATCGGCGAGCGTGCGCGCAAGGTTCGTTACCTGGATGAATGGCAAGCGCTCAGCGGCGCCGGAGGCCGCCTTGCGCGCGGTGGGTGTCAGACCGACGGCACGATCCTTTGGCGAAATGACGGCATGAACGCCCGCAGCTTCGGCGCTGCGCAGGCAGGCACCCAGATTGTGCGGATCCGTCACGCCATCGAGAATCAACAAAAAGGCAGGCTCATCCAGACTTTCCAGCAACGCGAACAAATCATGCTCGTTGCCCGCAGGCTTGGGCTGATAGCGAGCAAGTACACCCTGGTGGCGCGCCAGTTCGTGATCGGCACGCACACGGTCGGCGAAAACCTTCTCGGGGGCCTCCTCGATGGATACGCCGCGCGATTCGGCGAGCACACGCAGTTGCTGCACCCGCTTGTCCTGCCGCCCTTGTTCGAAAATAACCGACAACACACGTTCCGGATCATGCTGAAGGGCAGCTTCGACGGCATGAAAACCGCTAAGCCACTGCGTAGAAGATGCGCTTTTGCGTTCGGCCATTATCTGCGCGATTCCTCGGCAGGACCGGACTCCGACTCAGGAGCTGACGAGGCATCCGACACGTCATCACCTGAATCGGCATGTTCATCATCGCCCGCCGCAGATGCATCGCCCACTGGCTTTTTACGACGGCGCCGACGTGGCTTGCGTTTCTTCTTGGTTGCGTCATCCTCAGCGGTTTCATGATCGTCCTGAGGCTCATCCTGTGCCTCGCTATCAACCTCCGACAAGGCTTCATCGTCATCCGGCAGAACAAAATCGATTTTTCGTTCATCCAGGTCGACCCGAGCCACACGCACGGTAATGAGATCGTTCAGTGCGTACACGCGCCCCGAACGTTCGCCGCGCAACGAAAGCGTCACCGGATCAAAGTGGTAGTAGTCTTTGGTCAAGGCGGTGATGTGCAACAAGCCTTCGACGAAGAAATCCTTGAGCTCGACGAACAGGCCGAAGCCCAGAACAGAAGCCACTCGCCCTTCGAACACCTCGCCCACCTTGTCGAGCATGAACTCGCACTTGAGCCAGTCCGTTGCATCACGCGTGGCTTCATCTGCACGGCGTTCGTTATTGGAGCAATGCTCACCGATGATGACCATTTCATCATGATTGTATGGAAAACGGTCCGGGGCACCCGTACGAAGCAGATGGCGAATGGCGCGGTGCACCATCAAATCGGGATAACGCCGGATCGGGGAGGTGAAGTGCGCATAGAACTCATGCGCCAGACCAAAGTGCCCTAGATTGTCTGGTGAGTACACCGCCTGTTTCAGGGAACGGAGAATCATGGTCTGAATCGTCAGAAAATCCGGACGACCCTGCACCCGAGACAGCAAGTCATTGAAGTCTTTGGGGCTTGGTTGATCACCGCCGCCCAAACTCAAACCCTTTTCGGCCAGCATGGCGCGCAGATCGGTGATTTTTTCTGCGGTGGGGCGATCATGCACACGGTACAGTGCGGGGATTTTGTTATCGGCAACAAAGCGTCCGGCTGCAACGTTTGCAGCGATCATGCATTCTTCGATGATCTTGTGCGCATCGTTGCGCTCGTAGGGCACGATGGCTTCGATCTTGCGGCCTTCGCCGAAGACGATCTTGGTTTCGACGGTATCAAAATCGATCGCGCCACGACGTTCACGCGCCGCACGCAGCACCTTGTACAGGCGATGAAGTGTTTCCAGCGGTTCGAGCACATGGGCATGAGCCGCGCGTGCCACAGCATCCTGATCGATCAGCACCTTGGCAACGGTGTCGTAGGTCAGACGCGCAGCAGACTTCATCACCCCTTCGAAGAAGCGGAATTTGGCGATCTGCCCTTCATTATTGATCAGCATATCGGCACAGAGACACAGGCGATCTACGTCCGGGTTCAGCGAACACAAACCGTTTGACAGCACCTCCGGGAGCATGGGGAGCACCCGCCCGGGAAAGTAAACGGACGTCGCGCGATTGAAACCTTCACGGTCCAAAGCAGAGCCAACGTTCACGTAATGACTGACATCCGCAATCGCCACCAGCAACCGGAAACCATCCGGCGTTGCCTGACAGAACACCGCATCGTCGAAATCCTTGGAATCGGCGCCATCGATGGTGACCAGTGGCATATGGCGCAAGTCGACCCGCCCTGACTTGTGGCTTTCCTCGACTTCGGGATTCAAACCATCGATGGCAGCCAGCACTTCTTCCGGCCACTCGTGAGGAATACCGTGGGAGTTGATGGCGACGTCGATTTCCATGCCGGGCGACATGTGATCACCCAACACTTCAACAACTTTACCGACGGGCTTGTGGCGCAACGTAGGCTGCTCGACCAATGCAACACGCACGATCTGACCGTCGCGCGCGCCCATCAAATCGGTCATCGGCACAAGAATATCCTGAGTGATCCGCGCATGATCGGGAACCACAAAGGCAATACCCGCCTCCAGCACCAGACGGCCGACAATCTCGGCATTGGCCCGCTCGATCACCTCGACCAGATTCCCTTCGCGGCGTCCACGACGGTCGAGCCCGGTCACCTGCACGACAGCGCGGTCGCCGTTGAGCAGCGCTCGCATCACGCGGGGCGACAGGAACACATCGTCGCCGCCATCATCCGGCACAAGAAAACCGAAGCCATCACGATGCCCCAACACGCGACCGCGCACCAGTTCGGCATGAGTGACCGGCACATACCCGCCACGACGATTACGGATGACCTGTCCATCGCGCTCCATCGCGCGCATACGGCGACTCAAGCCTTCGATCCGTTCGTCATCACCGTCGTACTCCAGGTGACTGATCAATCGATTCAGGGTCAAAGGGCCATCTTGCTCCGAGAGCAACTGCAAAATGAACTCCCGGCTCGCCACCGGATTTTCGTATTTTTCAGCCTCAAGGGCTGCTTGGGGATCTGATACCGTCTCTTGGGACATGGAAACCTTATCTGTAAAAACATAAAAATTGAGTCTGCGCCACATTACCAGGCGACAAACCCGCGAATAAACCCATTTATTCGATTCAATTTAACATGATAATCCATTTCATCGGATACCCGATGCCCAATCCTCTATACTTCGCTTCTTATGCAGGACACCCGATTCACTTTAGTCACCGATTATCAACCTGCCGGCGATCAACCGGCGGCCATTGCTCGACTCGTCGAGGGCCTTCAGGATGGACTCGCGCAGCAGACGCTCCTGGGTGTTACCGGCTCGGGGAAAACCTTCACGATCGCGAATGTCATCGACCGGTTGCAACGCCCGGCACTTGTGTTGGCACCGAACAAAACGCTGGCCGCCCAACTCTATGGCGAGCTGAAAGGATTTTTCCCGAATAACGCGGTTGAATATTTCGTCTCTTACTACGATTACTATCAGCCGGAAGCCTACGTGCCCGCATCGGACACATTCATCGAGAAAGATGCCTCGGTCAACGAGCATATCGAGCAGATGCGGCTCTCTGCAACCAAGGCACTACTCGAACGCCGGGATGTCATTATCGTCGCAACGGTTTCCTCCATCTACGGCCTCGGCGACCCGGATGCTTACCTGAAGATGATTTTGCATCTGGTTCGCGGAGAAAAGGCGGATCAGCGTCAGATACTGCGCCGGCTGGCCGAGATGCAATACACCCGCAATGATATGGAATTTCGCCGCGGCACTTATCGCGTGCGCGGCGATGTGATCGATATCCACCCGTCCGAATCCGACGACGAAGGCGTTCGCGTCGAACTGTTTGACGACGAAATCGAGCAGATTTCCTTGTTCGACCCGCTCACCGGCGCTGTTCGGCGTCGGCTGCCTCGCTTCACCATCTACCCGTCCTCGCACTATGTCACGCCGCGTGAACGGATTCTGGCTGCCGTCGAAACCATCAAGGATGAACTGGCCCAGCAACTGGAACACCTGAATGCGGAGAACAAACTGGTCGAGGCCCAACGACTCGCGCAACGCACACGCTTCGACATCGAAATGATGTACGAGTTGGGGTACTGCAATGGCATTGAAAACTACTCACGTTACCTGTCCGGACGTCAACCCGGCGAACCGCCGCCTTGCCTCTACGACTACCTACCACCCGATGCCTTGCTGATTATCGACGAATCCCATGTCACCGTCCCACAGCTCGGGGCGATGTATAAGGGGGATCGTTCCCGCAAGGAAACCCTGGTCAATTTCGGTTTCCGGCTACCCTCCGCGCTCGATAATCGCCCATTGAAATTCGATGAGTTCGAACGAATGATGCCGCAGACCATTCATGTATCGGCCACGCCCGGTCCGTATGAGGGCAGCCATTCGGCACAAGTTGTCGAACAGGTGGTCCGACCCACCGGTCTGGTCGACCCACAAATCGAAATCCGGCCGGTCACCAGTCAGGTCGACGATGTGCTCTCCGAGATTCGCGACCGTGCCACACGCCGCGAACGAGTACTGATTACAACACTGACGAAACGGATGGCAGAAGATCTTGCCGATTATCTGGCAGAACATGATGTGCGCGTTCGCTACCTCCATTCCGATGTCGATACGGTCGAGCGCGTCGAGATTATCCGCGACCTGAGGCTTGGGATTTTTGATGCACTTATCGGCATAAACCTGCTACGCGAAGGTCTGGATATCCCTGAAGTCTCACTCGTTGCCATTTTCGATGCCGACAAGGAAGGCTTCCTGCGATCAGAGCGATCATTGATTCAAACCATCGGTCGGGCCGCCAGAAACCTTCACGGCAAAGCCATTTTGTATGCAGACCGAATCACGGATGCCATGCGCAAGGCGATTGATGAGACAGACCGACGGCGAGCCAAGCAGATCCAGCACAATCTGGAACAAGGCATCACGCCCAAAGGAATCGACAAACGGGTAGATGATATTCTGCAGTCAGGTGACTACAAGATTCCCGGCTCCCGCGGCGCAGGCCAGAAGAGCAGGAGAATGGCACAAGTGGCAGAAACAGCGAGCGATTTCAGCATCACCATGAGTTCTGAACAAGTCCTGAAGCAGATCAAGGAGCGCGAAGCCAAAATGTATCGGCTAGCCAAGGATCTTGAATTCGAGGCGGCCGCGCGTGTCCGGGATGAAATTCATCGGCTACAAGAACAACTGATTGCCGCCGACGCAAAATAGGAAGAGCCACGAACACAAAAAACCCGGCCTCAGCCGGGTAATCATTCAAATTGGCTCAGTGATCAACTGAATCCGTGAACCCTGACTCAGTAATTATTTAGACGGTTCAGGCACCACTTGCTCAGAGCCTTGCATCTTCATGGCCCTCTCTTGCAGGTCTTGCATATGCTTCTCTTTGGTATCCAGCTCTGTAAACATACCCTTGGCCTTCGGATCAACCTTAATCATGGCTGCACGAACATCGTTACGAAGTTTTTCGGACTGCTTCTGGATTTTAGGATCCTGGAATGCCTTGGCCTGACGCTGTTCAAATTCCTGCTGACCTTCACGGAATTTCTGGATAGCTTTCGCACGCTCCGGATCATTTTCCTGCATGCCCTGGATTTTAGTAACCAAGGCCTTCAGTTCATCGTATTTGGCTTGAGCATCAAAGTCCTTATCAGACATCGCCGCCTTGATTGAGTCTCGAAGACCATCGCGCTGCTTGCCGAGCTTGGGATTCTTCTTGTAAGCCTCCGCCTCGATACCCTGAAGCTTCTGCTCGAGCGCGCCTATCTCCTGACGGGTTTGCTGGAAGTCTTTCATCAGCGCCATTTGTTCTGGAGACAATGTTGGCATCGCAGGCTGTGCAGCTTGACCCGCAGGCGGCGTATCTGCTGCGTAGGCGCCGACTGTCATCAACCCCAGAACGACGCCAAGGGCCAGAGCAGAATGACGAATACCGCGGAATTTATTGTAAACAGACATGAA
>NZ_DAIESY010000110.1:0-9371 GCF_027346185.1 Halothiobacillus sp. | reverse complement strand
GAACCAGCGGTGACATTGATCAACAAACCTTCATCCAAGGCAAGACGCACCAATTCGCCACAGGGTCGATCCAGCACGACGCCAATCATCAAGCCCCGACCACGCAGTTCAAGCACAGCGGACTGACCGGCAAACACCGCCCGCAAACCACTGTGAATCCGCTCACTCAACTGTGCCGCACGTGAAACGAGCTGGTCCCGCTCAATCACGCTCAGAACCGTATGCGCAACTCGACAAACCAGGGGGTTGCCACCAAAAGTCGAACCATGATTGCCCGGCGCGAACAGGGTCGCGGCCTTCCCTGCGCCAAGACAAGCGCCAATCGGCACACCGTTCCCGAGACCTTTGGCCAAACTCATAACATCAGGCAACAAGCCTTCTTCATGCTGGAAGCCGAACCACTTCCCGGTACGACCGATGCCGGTTTGCACTTCATCGACCATCATCAACCAGTCATGCTGGTTACATAATGCACGAATACCACGTAAATATCCCTCGGGCGCCGCACGGACACCACCCTCGCCTTGAACGGGCTCGACCAGAACTGCCACGACGTTGTCGTGTAACGCTGCCATCCGCTCGATCGCTTCCAGGTCACCATAGGGCACGCGCAGGAAGCCGGCAACCAAGGGCTCGAACCCCTTTTGGATGGCCGGATTCCCGGTCGCGGCCAGCGTGGCCAGCGTCCGGCCATGGAAACTATTCTCCATTACCAGAATCTGCGGATTTTCGATCTGCCGTTGATGCGCAAACAGCCGCACCAGCTTGATTGCAGCCTCGTTCGCTTCCGCCCCTGAATTGGCGAAAAACACCGATTCCATGCCGGAAATCTCGGCCAACTTGTCGGCCAGTCGGGATTGCCAGAGCACCCCGTAGACATTGGATGTATGAATGAGGGTCTGTGCCTGATCACAAATGGCTTCACTGATATCAGGATGGGCGTGCCCCAAGCCCGTCACTGCGATACCGCTCAATGCGTCCAGATACTCGCGCCCTGCCTCATCCCACAAGCGCGCACCCTCGCCACGAACAAACGTAACCGGCTGCCGGTTATAGGTAGACATCAAATGGCTGCTCATTTGGCTGCTCTCATCTGAATATTCATGGTGTGATGCTCCTGACCAATGCATCTAGTGACGTAATGTAAATAAAGATACAACAAATAAAGGGGATTCGAGCCCCCTTTGTTTGAGCTTATCATAAAAGCAGAAACCTTCCTCGTGTATACGCGACTCAAAACACGATGTGCCCTGCTAGAATAAACACGCCAATGCGGCCAGACCCTTACCGGAATCGAGCTGTTCATTCCCCCTTCCTTGTCGAGAAAAATCGTATGACAGCCCAATCAAGTGCCCGCGCCGATGAGCTGCTTAAGTTCAACCAATTATCCGACCAATGGTGGGATCAGGACGGTGCATTTGCCGCGCTTCACGCCATCAACCCCTTACGCATCCGGTTCATAAGCCAATATGCCGAACTATCTGGTGCTCGCGTGCTTGACGTCGGTTGTGGCGGAGGGATTCTAAGCGAAGGACTCGCGCAGGAAGGCGCGAAGGTCACTGCATTGGATCTGGCTGCCGATGCGTTGCAAGCGGCAAAAAAGCACGCGAATGAACATGGTTTGAATATCGACTATCGTCTGGAAGACATTCTTTCGTTTGCCGAAACGCAGGCAGGCACCTTTGATCAGGTCACTTGCATGGAAATGCTGGAACACGTCGACCAACCCGAGTCCATTGTTCAAGCATTGGCCAAAGTAGTTAAACCGGGCGGATGGGTGTTTTTATCCACTTTGAATCGAAATCCGAAATCATGGTTATTCGGCATTGTTGCAGCAGAATATCTGCTCAAATTGGTACCTCGTGGCACGCATGATCACAAGCGGTTCATCAAGCCGTCCGAACTGGCACACATGGCCCGTCAGGTCGGGCTCACCCCCGTGGCGTTCAGCGGCATTACCTACAACCCCCTTACCCGTTCGTATGCACTGAATGCGCAGGATCTGGACGTAAACTATCTCATGGCCTGCCGTCGCCATGAGATTTGATGCAAAGCTGCCCTCCAATCAGACTCAGCCCATTCAAGGCGTGCTGTTCGACCTCGACGGAACCCTAATTGATACGGCACCCGATATGGCGCTTGCCCTCAATCGCCTGAGATTGGAGTGCAACCTGCCCCCCTTGCCTTTCGATCAGATTCGCCCACAGGTCTCCAATGGCGCGCGGGGGCTGCTGGAAATCGGCTTTCAGCTCGGTCCGGATGATCAAGGCTTCGTTATTCTTCGTGACCGTTTCCTGCAGCTCTACCAGCAGGATATTGCGGGTGAAACCCGACTCTTCTCAGGGTTCGATGAAGTGATTGACTGGTTGAATCAACAAGAAATGAACTGGGGCATCGTGACCAACAAGCCAGGTTTTTTAACCCGGCAACTGTTAAAGGCACTTGATATCCAGCCCTTGGTAGTGATCGCGGGCGATGACCTGCTCCGGCGCAAACCCTTCCCCGACCAACTCATTTATGCCGCGGGACATCTACGGCTACCACCACAACGCATCATGTATGTGGGCGACCATGAGCGCGACATACAAGCCAGCCGCGCCGCACATATGCCCTCGGCCGCCGTCCGTTGGGGTTATCTGGATGGAGAACGCCCTATCGAGGACTGGCTGGCCGATGTCATACTGACAACTCCCACCGATCTGCTCGCCTTACTTTCGCCAACATCAAACCCACACTAAAAATCCACACTCAAAATTCAAGGCTGCAATCCATGTCACGATCCGTACTCGAATTTCTACCATGGCCGATTTCAATTCATGACATACATCCTTCAGAGCCATTGGAGGGATTCGCGGATCTCATGAGTTTCTACAGAGAACAGCTACCCCGACTGCGGCCCGGTCACCACAATCAGATCGGAGCTAGTGACCCGGCAAAAGCCGCTCAAATCGATGGCCTGATCATGGCGCTCCTACTGGTGGATGGCTTGCTTTGCGCCCGGACGGATCATCAGGCAAACAAACCGCTGCGCCTGCCTGTGAATGAACTGGCCGAATACCGAGTGAATGCGGATCACTTCGAGCAACAAACAGTGGATTTCGCCTGGCGCCGCCTGTGCGAACGCCATATCCGTCGCAGCCGGGATTTACTCCAGGCATCTGCCCTGTTGGGCAAGCCCTGGCTGTCTGGCATAACCTACCGTTTTTGTATTGCACGTACCGAGCAGGTACTCCGCGAGGTTCAAGTTGATCCGGCCACCGCCTATACCGGCGGTAGAAGCCAGAAAATTATGGACCGGCTCACGGCGATGGTGCGAATTCTGTGGCGCACCCTCACCGGTCGCCGTTAAAAAAATAGTGTACTGTTTCGCTCTTGGAGGCACATTCAGCGAGTCGCTGGCCGATTAGATGCAAGGCGCGCTCGCGCCGCAATGGCCATCCCAATGCAAGCGAGCGCAACGCCGCAGATGATCGGCCAGCGGCTCGCCCGAAGGGAGTCCTCCGAATGTGCCATGACGGCGTTGCCGTGCTTGCCAAGGGCATGGCCATTGCCTGCGTACGGCGCCTTGTCCTGGCGCATTCGGAGGGCTCTGAAAGCACCTCCAAGAGCGAAACAGTACACTGGAACCAATTCACGGTGAGATTAAGAGCGTCATATGAGAAATTCACGATTCATTCCTTTTGTTGCCGGCATCTGTTTATCGCTGATGGCCGCCGGCACTACTTTTGCGGCCAGCTTCAAGGTGGGCGACCGGGTATTCATTCCACTTTATTCCGAGAACCTGCTGGATGACGGCTACGCTGATGGCATTATCCAGCGCATCAATGCCGATGGCACCGTGAATATCAACCTGTCTGATGTCGTTAACGGCGAAGACAAGACCATGTATGGTACCTGCAGCCCGTCGGGTGCTTCCGAGCAAATCATGACGGCACCGACGGCTCGCGCGAAGGAGGTCGTCAACGACGTGCCCACCGACAAGATTTTACCTTGGACGATCGGGCAATTTCAGTACGTCGAGCGGGAAAATCTCTCAACCACGCTGCAACGCTGGTTGGGTAGTGGCATGGCCATCACGCCCAATTCGCTGGATATAGCCGATCGTCGGGCGCGTGAGCTGGATTTGCCCCGACTGCGTGTCGTTATCGCCATTGCCAAACTGCAGGTGGAATCCACCGGCGGGAATGGCTTTCCGGTACCGGCCAGCCGTGCCTTGCATGGGGCGGCAAAAATGCTCGATGACGTTGCCGCACTGGTTCAATCGCACCCGAATGCGGTGTCGGATGCGGCCGCCATCCTGGCAAAAACAGCCCCACCGCACAGCAAGGATCTGCTTGTCGAAGCCATCGTGCACATCGCGGAATTAACGCAAAAGCAGTTGGCGCAGTTAGCCAGTGATAACCCCGACCCAATGAAGGTCGAGGGGTACACGCCCGCCCAACTGATTGCCATCTACGCAGGCTATTACCGGATGATGACGGCAAACGATACCCAGCCCTATGAGAACGCCAAGGTCGCTTACTTCAGCGACAAGGTGGCGCAGGCTATCCTGGGTGGGCATTGGCCGGAATTATAGGCCGGGCTATTTACGGTTGTAGTTGCCGTGTTTCAGCATGTTCCCGTCGGGCTGCCTGATAGACCTCGCGGGCTGCGTCCAGATTCATCAGGAAAATTCCCAAGCCTACGACCAGATCGGGTAAAGCCGAATGCCACACGAGGGTGAGCAAGCCCGCCGCGATGATGGCGACGTTGGCCAATGCATCGTTTCGGGCGGAAAGAAAGGCCGCGCGCGTCAGACTGCCCTGGTGATGCCTGAACCGGACGAGCAGGAAGGCACAGGTCAGATTGACGAACAATGCTCCCAACCCTGTCAGGCTCAAATCAAAGGCATCGGGTGGCGCCTGACTGACGACCTTGTTCCAGGCCATCCATAGAGTAGCAATTCCCGGAACGAGCAGGAGGCCTGCGAGGAACATGCCCAGTCGGGCACGGTAAGCGAGGCTGAGCCCGATGCCGATGAGAATTAACAGGTTGATTGCAGTGTCTTCCAGAAAATCGATGGAATCCGCGAACAGGGAAACCGAGCCGATCGACTGGGCGACACCGAATTCCACCCAGAAGTAACTGAAGTTCAGCAAAGCCACCCACAGAACGGCTCGTCGCAATGGGCTGTGCCTATCGAGCTCACTCATGCTGTTTGATCGCGGTTTTGAATTGTTCTTGTTGCGCCGGGCTGGCTTCACTTTGGTAGCGCTTTTTCCACTCGTCGTAGGGCATACCGTAAATCGCCACGCGCGCATCGTGGTCGCTCAGCTTGGTACCCCTTTCCTCGGCGGCTTCGCGATACCAGCGTGACAGGCAGTTACGGCAAAACCCGGTCAGGTTCATCATGTCGATATTCTGTACGTCGGTTCGTTCTTGCAGATGCGCGACCAGACGGCGGAAGGCGGCGGCTTCCCACTCGGTTTTGTCTTTTGCATCAGCGGTTGGGGTGTTGTGTTCGTTCATCGGTGTTTTTCCAGCGTTGATTGAAGTTCGACAGAAGGGCACCTCGAAAAACCTACTGCGCGACCCGATTGCTGCGTTGGGCGGTGCTCGCTCCCTCGCCTATCTATTTGATATGTCTCGGTCGCTGCGCTCCGGCCGCCTTGCACTCGGGCCGCTCGTGACGGTTTTTCGAGGTACCCAGAATTGTTCAGGCAGGTGTCCGGGTGACCAGCGTCACGGCGTGCAGCGCGCCCGAGGCCAAAGAGGGCGCCAGTATCTTGTTCACGCGCTGGTGCTGTTGCAGCATGGTTTTACCTGCAAATTCGGAACTCACCACCGTGATCTTGAAATTGCAGCCTTCGCCTTCGGGGTGAACCTCGGCATCGGGGATTTCATTTTGAATTATGGAAACGATTTCGGCGGGATTCATGGCATAACCTCAGTCTATGTGCGTGGTTAAAAACAGCCAGTCTGTTGCACAAATGGTGTGCTTACTTTTTCTGTATTAATCGAGAAGTGATTTTAGCGGCAAACCGATCACGTCGCTGCGCCAACCGGTTGTGAGTTTGTTCGGGGCATCGGGTGCGCGTATCAAGCGGAGCATATCGTCTGTAGTCGCGAGCAAGGAGGGGCTTATTTCCATTTGCTTGCTGAGTTCCTGCACCAAAACCTGCATACGGCCAAGAATGGCATTCGTTTCGGGATCGGTTCGTTGGAATGCCTGCCACTGGGGGAAAGCTTCTGGCGGCAACTGTTTGGCTCGCTCGATGGTGGCGCGTAATTCATCGACTTGTTGGTCGCTCAGGTGATGTCGTGCAATTTTGGGGTTCAACAGGTTGGGCCGGAACTGACGTGAGCCGGCCAGTTCCAGCGCCTGCTCGTCACTTAAGACCCAGCGCCGGGGCAGGTTGAGTTCGCGTGCCCATGCTTCCCGCCAGGTCGTGATTGCATCAAGTACGGCGCGCTGCGCAGCGCGCAAGGTCTGTTGACCGCGTACCTTGCGCCAGAGACCGGTCATCTGGGGTTGGAAACGTTGGGGGTCGCTCAGTGCAGCACACTCCTCGTCGAACCACTCCAGCCGGTTTCTGGTGGCCAACTGCTCGCGAAGCAGGGGGTATAAGCTGCGTAAAAAGCGGACGTCGTCGGCCGCGTAGTGTTGCTGTTCTGTCGTGAGTGGACGCTGAGCCCAATTCGTTCGGCTTTGTGATTTGTCGAGTTCAACATTCAGCAGGCGATGAACAAGGTTGGCGTAGCCGATTTGTTCGCCAAGCCCTAAAAAGGCCGCAGCGATCTGGCTGTCCCGCAGGGTTTGCGGCAGGGCGCCGGAGTGAAGATAGATCAGTTCCAGATCCTGCTCTGCGGCATGGAAGACCAGTGGGGAAGATGTTCGGTTCAGTTCATGCCACAAAGGTGCCAACGGTACGGACAGCGGATCGATCAGCCAGATGGCGTCGGGGACGGCGATCTGTACCAGGCATAGTTGCGGGAAATAGGTGGATTCCCGCATGAACTCCGTGTCGATTGTGGCCCAGGTTGATTCGAAAAACTGGCCACAAACGTCTTGCAGTGCCGATGAGGATTGAATTAACCGAGGCTGTTGCGCAAGCCCGAACCTGTCCGTGATAGTCACGAGCTCAGGGCAGAGCCTTGATGGATTCGATCAGGACGGTTTTTTTCGGCACATCCTGAGGGAAGGGGCCTGCTGCACCGGTCGGCGTGCTGACAATTTGATCGACAACATCCATGCCGGAGGTTACATGACCGAACACGGCATAGCCTGCACCCTGCCGGGTGGGGGCGCTGTAATCCAGAAATTCGTTGTCGGCCACATTGATAAAAAACTGGGCCGTGGCCGAATCAGGATCGCTGGTGCGCGCCATGGCGATGGTGCCGCGCCGGTTGCTCAGGCCGTTGTCGGCTTCGTTGACGATCGGCGCTTGGGTGGGTTTCTGGCGGAAATCAGGTTTGAAACCACCCCCCTGAATCATGAAACCGGGTATGACGCGATGGAAGATCGTGCCGTTGTAAAACCCGGATTTAACGTAATCGAGGAAGTTCGCGACCGTCTTGGGTGCTTTGGCAGGTTCCAGTAAAACGGCAAAGCTACCCATGTTCGTGACGATTTGCACGGAAACGGGTTTTTCCTTCGTTGAAGTGAGTGTTGATTCAGCCGCAAAAGCAGATGTGCCGAATAAATTGGCTAGGGCTAAGGCGGTGAGAAGGCGTCGGGTTTTATTCATCGCGTTGTACGCGCTCCAGTCGCTCGTGCCGCTCCTGTGCCTCAATGGTCAATGTGGCAATCGGGCGAGCCTCAAGGCGGCGTATGCCGATCTCATCGCCGGTTTCTTCGCAAAAGCCGTAGTTGCCATCGGCAATTTGCCTTAAGGCTTTGTCGATTTTATTGATCAATTTGCGATAGCGATCGCGGGTACGCAGCTCCAGTGCGGCATCCGACTCGAGCGATGCCCGGTCGTTGATATCCGGTTCTTGCCAGTTTTCTTCACGTAGGTGATTGACTGTTGTTTCGGATTCTTCAAGTAATTCGTCGCGCCAAGTCAACAGCTTCTGCTTGAAATATTCGAGCTGCATGGGGTTCATGTATTCTTCGGATTCCGAAGGCTTGTAACCGGGTGGGAGCGTGACTGCCATGTAACAAAACCTCATTCCGACGCGCGTTAAGCGTGCCGTTGTCTAAAAAACCAAACGCGCAGCCAATGGAAAATACTGCCGACGCGCAAACAACTCGTGAGTATAGGTATACCGTCCAACCTGCGCAATCCTAGAATGATGTCCGTCGCCAAGCGGCTTTGATGGCGGGGCTCAGCGCGTGGACAACTCATGTCCGCTGGAAAATTGCCAGGTGCGCGTAATGACGATTTGATCGAAGCGGGCGGCCAGTGCGGGCTGAAAA
This sequence comes from Halothiobacillus sp., assembly GCF_027346185.1. GTDB lineage: Bacteria > Pseudomonadota > Gammaproteobacteria > Halothiobacillales > Halothiobacillaceae > Halothiobacillus. Next base: position 973 of record NZ_DAIESY010000110.1, on the reverse strand, counting down.
GGCGGGTAAGGAGAGGCCTGCTGAACCAATCGCCGGGCCGCTGTATCGATTTTCGAATTGCCCGATGAGTGCTGGATGGCGATATCCAGAACGTGACCCTCTTTGTCGATCTTCACGGCAAGAATCAACTGCCCGGATATTTTTTGGGAAATCAGGTCTTCGGGGTAGTGCGCGTTGCCATAGGCTTCGACCTGTCGCTTCCAGTGCGACAGGTAATCACCGGCTGGGCCTTTGATTGTTCTGCTGGTCAAAAAACCGGTTTTCAGGGAGCGACTCACGGCCTCGTTCAGGCGGTTGAAGGCATCCGGCGCGGCATTCGTGATCGGTGTGTCGGTGTTGCCGTTATTGCCTTCAGTGGAAATGCCTTTGCCGGGTTTTGTTTTTTGCAGGGTGTTGGTCTGTTCTCCGGCTGTGCTGGCTTGAGCCTGAATTGTTACTTTGTCTTTGATCTTTTCGGATGGCGTGGGGCTGGCATCGTTGGTCTTAGCAGCCAGCGGGGCATCCAGCGACAGTTCGATCGGGCGGGGTGGTGGCGGACTGGGCTTGTCGCCGGTGAAAAAAATGGTGAGAAACACGGCGTGAACAACCAATGCGATGAGCAGTGCGGCGCCGAAGCGTTTGTCGCTATCGATGAAGTTTTGATCGAGTGCCCAATGATCCATCATTCTTCCTTGCGGTTGCGCGTATGCCGGAGGCGCATTGCCTGAGTCTTATTGCTAGAGTCGTTCGCTTTGGCTCTTTCCCTGCTGATCCAGGCTAGTCCGGGACGAGGTGGGTAGAGGTCAGACCGTCGACAGGTTCGACGAGGTGCAACTTGTCCTGCATACGTTGATTCATCCAGAGTTGGCCGGTTTCTTCCATGAACAGCACACCGTCGAGTTTGAGTTTGCGCACCATGTCGGGTACCTGTTCCGGTTCCAGCATCATGACACCCTTGGTCGCGCCATCACTGATTGCGTAATGGTTTGCCCAT
>NZ_DAIESY010000099.1:0-26296 GCF_027346185.1 Halothiobacillus sp. | reverse complement strand
CATCCGGGGTGAGAGAGGGAGCTACAACGCCGCGTCCATAATGCCGCCGCGTAACAAAATTGTAGCCATCCGGGGTGAGAGAGGGAGCTACAACAGTCAGCACACCCGCATTGCTTAAGTCCAGATTGTAGCCATCCGGGGTGAGAGAGGGAGCTACAACTGTACGACGAAAGTCAGTGCGAGTATGACGATTGTAGCCATCCGGGGTGAGAGAGGGAGCTACAACCTTGCCAGAGAATTATCCTGTTTTTTCGGATTGTAGCCATCCGGGGTGAGAGAGGGAGCTACAACGATAAAAAAGTGGGTTCAGTCGGACGCGTTATTGTAGCCATCCGGGGTGAGAGAGGGAGCTACAACCGGTATCTGTAAGTGCTATGGCGGTATCCTTTGACCTTATTTCTTTACATGGTGACGGTGCAAATATCGGCATACCGTCAAAACTATCTGGCTACAAAGGGATGCATTGGGACGCTGTAGGCATAAAAAAACCCGCAAACCTAGAAGGAATGCGGGTTTGATTAAGGTTTTAAAACTTTATTGGATGTTGTAAAACCATCGATTGGCGCAGCGGACGGGACTCGAACCCGCGACCCCCGGCGTGACAGGCCGGTATTCTAACCAACTGAACTACCGCTGCTAATTTTGATGTGGTGGGTGATGAGAGGCTCGAACTCCCGACCTACGCCTTGTAAGGGCGCCGCTCTACCAACTGAGCTAATCACCCGTGGAGCGGGAAACGAGATTCGAACTCGCGACCTCAACCTTGGCAAGGTTGCGCTCTACCAGCTGAGCTATTCCCGCACATCATCCAGCTGCTTTTGAGGGCTGCTGTTTGTCACAGAGCGCGCATTATACAAACCAAAACCGGGCGTGCAAGTCTTTTTTCACGATGCACTGGCCTCTTCTGCATCTGGTTTTGTCTCCACTTCCGCTTGCGGGCAGTATAAGCCGATGATGATCCAGCCTTCGCCCGGCGTTGGCATGGGACCATCGCTTTGTACGTGCAAGATCCCTTTAGGTGAGATCATGAGCAGAAGGATGCCTCGATTATCATAGGTTTGCTGATACTTTTCCCAGTTAAATTCTTCAGTCAGGCGGGTTGATTTAATTTCGGCCTTTTGCTCGATTAGCAGCATCAGATCGCCCAACGTGACATCGGACCCAAACAGACTGCGACCGGTGAACACATCGGATAACCGCTGATGATCGGAGCCGGATTTTTCCTGCGGTGTTTTCAGCACATAGATGTTAGCCGCCCCAAATTCATGCCGATAGCGTATAGCAGCCAGGTTATTCATCTCGGGCACACCGGATACGGCGAACAGTCGACCGATGCCCACTAAGTCGAGACGGCGTTCGGCCGCCTGTGAAACGGCGTTGCCGTAGAAGGTTTCGAGGCCCTCCATCCGGGCGATGCGGAAGTCGGCGTAATTACTATCCGTGAGGATAACGCGATAGCCGTGTTTTCTGAGCGCATGAGCGAGCATGCGGGAAAACACGTTGATGCCGACCATCAGCACGCCCTTATCCTCCGGTTGCGCCACGCCCAGATAGTTGGCCAGAGGCCGCGCTGTCAGGGAGGCGGTGACCACCGTACCGAAAATAATGATGAAGGTCAGCGGCACCAGCACTTCGGCACCGGACACACCGTGTTGATCGAGCTGGATGGCGAAGAGACCCGAGATGGCTGCCGCCACGATACCTCTGGGACCGATCCAGGCCGTCAACAGTTTTTCACGCCAGTTCAGCCCGGAGCCGATGGTGCTTATCCACACCTTGGCGGGCTGGGCGACGAACTGTACCGCCAACAACACCAGCAGAGCCCCAAAACCGATGCTGCTGAACATAGCCGGTTCAATGCGCGCGGCCAGCAGGATGAACAGCCCGGAAATGAACAGGATCGTGAGTGATTCCTTGAAATGCAGGATGTCGGTCAACGGAACGCCCCGCATGTTGGCGAGCAGGATACCCATCGCAGTGACGGCTATCAGCCCCGAATCATGGGCAAGCACGCTCGAAAGGGTGAAAACGGCCAGTACCGTGGCCAGCACGAAGACATTGATCAGGTACTCGGGCAACCAGTGTCGCCGTAGGATCAGCCCCAGCAGATAGCCTCCAGCCAGCCCTAGCAGCAGGCCCGCGCCTATCAGTTGCAGGAAGGGCAGGATAATGGCCGTCAAGCCAGCATCGGCGTGCTGTGGTGTGGCACGCATGAGGATGTACTCGAACACCAGAACGGCGACCACCGCCCCGATCGGGTCGATGATAATGCCCTCCCAGCGCAGGAGGGTGGACACTTTGGCACTGGGACGCACGATCCGCAACAACGGCACGATGACTGTCGGCCCCGTTACGATCACGATCGCACCAAATAAAGCCGCCATCAGGGGCTCAAGCCCGACAAAGTAGTACGCGGCATAGCTGGCAATGACCCAGGTCACAAAGGCGCCAAGTGTTACGAGCAACCACACTGCGCTGCCGACGCCTTTGAGTTCCTTGAACTGAAGTGTCAGGGCGCCTTCAAACAGGATGACCGACACCGCAAGTGAAACAAACGGAAACAGCAGATCGCCCAGCAGCGCGTTGGGATCGAGCAGGCCGGTGACCGGGCCGAGAAACAGTCCGATGCCAAGCAGGAACAAGATCGCGGGCACTTTCAGCCGCCAGGCAAGCCATTGCGCGCCGATACCGGTCACGATGATGCCCGTCAGGGTAATCAGGATGGTTTGATCCATATGCGGCGCTTCCAGAAATAAAAGGGGAGATTAATTTTGCCCGATTGCAGCATGGTGACGGTTCATGAGCGGATTGTCACCCTGCCACAACAGGCTCGAACCGAGGCGGATCGAGCCGCCACTGGTTACTGGCGCGCCGCCACCAGCCCCTGCGCACGGGAGAAAGCCAGCATGCGATCGAGTGATTGCACGGCTTTGACCCGCACGGACTCGTGCACAAGGATTTCATGGCCTTCGGGTGAAACAAGCGCATCGTAAACCGCTTGCAGGCCATTCATTGCCATCCAGGGGCAATGCGCGCAGGAAACGCAGTGGCTGCCATCACCGGTCGGTGCTTCGATGAGGGTTTTATGCGGCACGGCTTGCTGCATTTTGTAGAAAATGCCGTTATCCGTGGCAACGATCAGTTCTTCATTTGGCAAATCATGTGCCGCACGAATGAGCTGGCTCGTCGAGCCGACCACATCGGCCAGCTCGACCACCGCCTTGGGTGACTCGGGATGCACCAGTACCGCTGCGTCGGGGTGTTGGCGCTTGAGGTCGATGAGCGCCTCGCCCGCAAATTCATTGTGCACCACGCAATCGGCCTGCCAGAGCAGCATGTCTGCACCGGTTTGTTCTTGGATATAACGACCCAGGTGGCGATCCGGTGCCCAGATGATTTTCTCGCCCTGCTCTTTGAGATGTCCGACGATCTGCAAGGCGTTCGAACTGGTGACAACCCAGTCCGCACGCGCTTTGACGGCTGCCGAGGTGTTGGCATAAACCACCACGGTGCGATCCGGGTACGCATCGCAGAAGGCAGTGAACTCATCGGCAGGGCAACCCAGATCAAGCGAGCATTCGGCATTGAGTGTCGGCATCAGCACGCGCTTTTGGGGGCTTAAGATCTTGGCTGTTTCGCCCATGAACCGCACGCCGCAGACCACGAGTGTTTCGGCGGGATGCGCGGCGCCAAAGGCGGCCATGTCGAGTGAATCGGATACGCGACCACCGGTTTCGTCCGCGAGCTTTTGCAGGGCGGCATCAACATAAAAATGCACGATCATCACGGCATTCTGGCGGACGAGTTCGGCCTTGATGCGCTCAATCAGATCACTTTCCTGTGCTTCGGATAATTTGGGCGCAGGCGCGCTGTGGCTGGCCAGGGCCTGAATACGGGCGGTCAAGGCGGCTGGAATCTGGGTTGCGGCATCGCGTGTGGTAGACATAATCGCCTCCTGTATGTGAAGCCCGTCGGAACAGAAACGGGCGGTTGGTTATCGAGAAACCGCCAACCGCCTGTACTTATTCGGCTTTTTCGACCACCGGCTTGCGCACTCGAATCGACAATTCACGCAGTTGCGCTTCATCCACTTCGCTCGGCGCGTTGGTGAGCAGACAAGCAGCCGACTGGGTTTTCGGGAAGGCGATAACTTCACGAATCGAGGTCGCGCCGCTCATGAGCATGACGATTCGATCCACACCAAACGCCAGACCCGCCATCGGCGGCGCGCCGAATTTGAGCGCATCGAGCAGGAAGCCGAACTTCTCGCTCGCCTGCTCCGCCGAGATACCCAGCAGTTCAAACACCCGTTTCTGCATCGTTTGATCGTGAATACGTACCGATCCACCGCCGAGCTCGAACCCGTTCAATACGAAATCGTAGGCCCGTGAACGAACCGCTTCAGGGTCCGTTTCCAACAGGTGAAGATCGTCCTGATTCGGTGCCGTGAACGGGTGATGCAGGGCGTAATATCGACCTTCTTTTTCATCGTACTCGAACATCGGGAATTCGGTGACCCACAGGGCGCGGAAGCCTTGCTCGACCAGCCCCATGTCCTGCCCGATCTTGACCCGCAGCGCACCCAGCGATTCGTTGACGATCTTAGCCTTGTCGGCGCCGAAGAACACCACATCCCCGGTTTGCGCACCGGTGCGCGTCATGATGCCGTCGATGGCTTCGTCGGTCAGAAACTTGAGAATCGGCGACTGCAGCCCTTCGCGACCCGCAGCCGCATCATTGACCTTGATATAGGCCAGGCCTTTGGCACCGTAAATCGAAACAAACTTGGTGTAGTCGTCGATCGCGCTCCGTGGCAGGGAATTGCCGTTCGGCACACGCAAGGCGGCGATGCGACCGCGCGGATCGTTGGCCGGTCCGGAGAACACCTTGAAATCCACCGCGACCAGCAGATCACCCACATCCACGAGTTCCAGCGGGATGCGCAGATCGGGCTTGTCGGAACCGAATCGACGCATCGCCTCGGCCCAGGTCAGGCGGGGCAAGGGATTGGGCAAGGCCAGCTCGATGGTTTGCGCGAACAAATGACGCATCATGTCTTCGATCAGCGCCATTACCTCCTCTTCATCGAGGAAGCTGGTTTCGATATCGAGCTGGGTGAATTCCGGCTGGCGATCGGCGCGTAAGTCCTCGTCGCGGAAGCATTTGACGATCTGATAATACCGCTCGATGCCCGCTACCATGAGCAACTGCTTGAAGATCTGCGGCGACTGCGGCAGGGCGAAAAACTCGCCCGGATGCGTGCGTGAAGGCACGAGATAATCGCGTGCGCCTTCCGGTGTGGCGCGGGTGAGCACCGGTGTTTCCACATCCATGAAGCCGGCCTTATCCAGATACTCGCGCAGGGCACGCGTGACCTGATGGCGCAATTTAAGACGGGCCAGCATCTCGGGGCGGCGCAGATCGAGGTAACGATAACGCAGACGATGTTCTTCGCTGACGCGCTCGTCATCCAACTGGAAGGGCAACGGCTCGGAGCGATTGAGTATCTCCAGCCCCAAACCCAGTACCTCGATCTGACCACTGACGATATTGGGGTTTTCGGTGCCAGCAGGACGGCGGCGCACCTTGCCACGCACGCGAATCACGAACTCGCTGCGCAGACTTTCGGCCTTGGCAAACACGTCCAGATCATCCGGATCGAACACGATCTGCACCATGCCGTCGCGGTCGCGCAGATCCACAAAAATCACCCCGCCGTGGTCGCGGCGACGATTGACCCAGCCGACGAGGGTGACTTCTTGATCTAAAACAGCCAGGTCAACTTGGCCGGCCGTGTGGCTACGCATACTCATAAGGTGGATCCGTTCATGTTCTGTAAAGGCGGGCATATTAGCCGGATATGGGCGGTTTTTCGAGTTCGGGTGTCGCGGGCACCGGTTTTGCCACCTGTGATTTTGGCGTGACAACACCCAATGAGATCACCATACGGAAGCCTTCCTCGACGGACATGTCCAGCGAAATCACTTCTTCTTCCGGCACCATGATCACAAAGCCGGAGGTCGGGTTCGGGGCCGTCGGCACAAAAACCGTGATGACCTTCTGTGCGGTCTTATCCTGAACTTCACCGACCGGATCACCGGCCAAAAAAGCCAGCGACCAGCAGTTTTTGCGCGGATATTCCACCATGACTACTTTGCGGAATGAGCGGGAATCCTGGGAAACGAAGGTTTCGATCACCTGTTTCACCGCAGAATACACGCTGCGAACCAACGGAATCCGGTGTAGAACCGACTCACCCATGGAAATCAGTTTGCGACCGATGAAATTGGCGACCAACGCTCCGGTCAACAGCACCACTGTAACCGCCAAAACTGCACCCAGACCGGGAATATTGAAGCCCAATACCGCCTCCGGTCGATAACCGGGGGGCAGCAGCAGTATGGTTTGATCCATAAAGCCGATCACGGCATTGATCACCCAGTAGGTAATCACCAGCGGTGCCCAGACCAGAATACCGGCCACCAGCCACTTGCGCAGGGTGGACACTTTACTTCCAACTTCACTCATATCAAACCCGCCCGGGAATAAGAACCAACGGCCAACAACAGACTCAATGACGCCAGCGCGGTCAGTACCGTACGCAGCACCCCGAACTTGAGCGAGGAGCCGATACCGCCGAACCAGGCACGATCGACACGCAAGGCGGTCAACAACAACAGGATAAAGACGGACAGACGCATGATGCCCCAGGGCAGCAACGCCACCACCCAGGCCAGCAGCGGCAGGCTGATGCCCCATAACAGATGGCGGCGCGCATCAACGGACTGATTCAACGCGACGCCCCAATGCACCCCACCGAGGAACGATACGATAACCGCCGCGTAGACAGACAAGACCCGGATCACGGTCGAATGCCAATCCAGGGGGGCCCACCACGCTGCCAAGGCCAAACCCGCAAAAGGAATGACTCCCGCCAACCCCAAAACCCACGCTAATAATCGCATGAAAACTCCACAATCATCCTCACGGCAAAACACATCATTGGCCTGCATCACCTGGCCCGAAACCAAACCCTGGACTCGGACCGGCTCAACACATGAACGCCAACACCCTGCAGCCAAACCCTGAATGCAGTTTAACCGTTCACGAAGGAGACCCGGCATTTTCCTCAAAAAAACACAAGGAACCACGAGGATCGCGGAGGAATTTCAATAAAAATTAGTTTTATTCTGCCCGTGCGTACCGGCCGAACACGATTCAGTACCCGATCACCGCGGCCACCCGCGACTGGAGTTCGGGCACGAGTTCGCGCTCAAACCAGGGATTGCGCTTGAGCCACAACTGATTTCTGGGGCTTGGATGAGGCAGCAGGACTTTTTCCGGCCAGTGTTCGCGCCAAGCCAGCACCTGTTCGGTCAGGCTTTGGCGCCCCGTGCCGAAATGATAGGCCTGTGCGTATCGGCCAATCACAATCGTGAATTCCAGATGGATCAGGGCATCGAGCAAGGCAGAACGCCAGGCCAGTGCACACTCGGGGCGAGGCGGCAGATCACCCGATGCACCCGTGCCCGGAAAACAGAATCCCATCGGCAAAATCGCGACCGTTTGCTCGTCATAAAATTGCGCCCGGCTCAAGCCGAGCCAGTCGCGCAATCGATCGCCACTGACATCATCAAAGGGCACGCCGGACTGATGGGCCTTTTTACCCGGCGCCTGCCCCGCGACCAACAGACGTGCCGATGGCGAGAACTGCAGGATGGGACGGGGAGCAAACGGCAGGTGATCCTGGCAGATATGGCAGGCGCGAACCTCATCAATCAATGATGGCTTCACGCTCACAATCCAATCGCTCGACAGCGGGTTATATCTTGAACTGTCGGACCAGTTCGGCCAGTGTTCGCGCCTGCTACCACCAGAACTCCGGGTACATCCGCTTGGGCACCAGATTGTTAAAAATCAGCGCGATCAACAACAGGATCAACGGCGCAAGGATGCCAGGGAAAAGCACGAACCAGTAGCCCATGTCATGTATCTGCTGGCTACCGATAACCGCGACCAAAGCTGTGGCGCCGCCGGGCGGGTGGAGGGTTCTAGTGGCGTGCATCACGGCAATGGACAGCCCCACGGCCAAGGCCGGAGCGAAGACCGAAGCGATAAAAGGCTGAATGCCGGACAGGATACCCGGATCACCCGCTTCACGGACAAGAAGCAGATGAAGGGTCACGCCGATCAGCGCCGACAACGCATGACCACCAATCAGGTTGCGCGGCTGCGCCAACGGACTACGAATGGCACCGAACAGCAACACGGCCGAGGCACCGATCGAACCGATAATCAGGATGCGATCCAGCCCGCTAAATGCCAGTGCGCACAACCCGACAGCCATCAGCCCCAACACGCCACCCAGACCCGACCATAAAACCTCGGCCCAACTCACCCGTGGCGGCGAGCCATGACCACGCCCGCGCCACTTGCGCCAGTAGCCCGACCAACCGGTCGGCCGGGCAGGATCGCTCGACGGGCGGCTCACAACCACTGATCCCAGTGGAAGCTCTCGAGAAAATCGCGGCGCATCACCACGCCTATGATGCGGTTATTCGCGTCGACTACCGGCAGGCGCTTTTCTTCCACCCGATGGAAGGCACTCACGATATCGGCAAACGTGCCATGTTCCGGCAACGTGACCGCCGGCCGGGTCATCACTTCCGCCACGGTGGTTCGCTCGCAGTACGCGATGAATCGCTCGTCGTGCGCCATCAAACGAAATACCAGTGAGAAGAAAGTATCGGCGCCATAGCCGCGCAGGAAATTCCATTCGCTGACATCACCCAACACCAGTCCGGACTCATCCACCACCGGCAAGGTATGCGCGTGCATCAAGGCCATCTGCTCGGCCGCCTCCGTCAATGACTGATCCGGGCGAAGCGCAGACAAATCCCGCCGCATGAGGTGCGGCACGTCCATCTTTGCGAATAGGCGCTTGATGGCATGTTCATGCGCCAGTTCATAGATTTCACGAAAATCTTCGGGGGTGATATCGATGTAACCGGACATGGCGCGCATGGCAGCGCGGACATCCTCATCCGGCAATCGGTTCGGGGCGGCTTCGGTCATGAGAAAACCTGATTCGTCAAGAAAAGCGAATCATAGCCTGCCTAAGCGATCAAACCACTGTCGAGTGCATGCTGTGCATCAAAAAGGCGACAAAGGCCGCCACGCCCAGCAGCAACAGGCCAACCCAAAGCCATTCATCGATCGTACCCTTGCGACTCTCCCTGATCATCTGCCCCGCTCTCGGCCACAGAAAAACCAACATCGCCACGATAAAAAGGGCAGAAAAGATCTTGAGCCAATCCATTCCAGAACCTCCCGCTCAGCTCATACTTGATTGAATAACAAAAAAGCCCCGACCAGCGGAGCTTTTGCATGGTCAGCCCGAAGCAGACTCAGTCCCGGCTGGCACCCAGAATATTCAGCAAGCTGACGAAGATGTTGAAGATACTCAGATAAAGACTCACCGTCATCATCAGGTAGTTATCCTCACCGGAGTTCACCATACGACTGGTATCGAACAGGATAAACCCGCTCATCAACAGGATGACCGCGCCGGAAAGCGCCATGGACAATGCCGGCAGATGGAAGAACAAGTTCCCCAGCATGGCGAGCAGCACGACAATCATGCCGACCATCAAGAAGCCGCCCATGAACGAAAAATCACGACGGGAGATCAGCGCATAGGCCGAGAGCGCAAGGAAAATGGCGCCCGTGCCACCCAATGCGGTCATCACGATCTGATCACCACCGGCGAGATGCAGGTAGTAATTGATTGTTGGCCCAAGACCCAGCCCCATCAAGCCAGTAATGGCAAAGACGGTCACCAGACCCGCGCCGGAACGCGCGGTGCGCGGCAACACAAACCAGATCAATGCCATGGAACCAAACATCGAGATAAGCGAAATCATCGGTGGCAGGTTCATCCACATGGATACGCCCGCCATCGCTGCACTGAAAATCAAGGTCAGCGACAGCATGAGGTAAGTGTTGCGAATCAGCTGGTTGGTAGCCAGCAACGACTCACTACGGGGGCTTACGGTTGAATTTTGCAGGCTCATGGCACACTCCTATCATGTTCAAACACTGTGTAGTAGACACCATACCATAGCGCCAAGTTCAACGTCGTAGCGGATTGAGCGCCGGGATTGAGCTAAGATAGTCGCAGTTTCAAACAGGGGCTCACCGACGTGCAGAACACCGCCCGAATCCCTCGCTCGATCCTGATCACCGGCTGCTCATCCGGCATTGGCCTGTGCGTGGCCCGCGGCTTGGCCGATCGGGGGCACCGGGTCATCGCTTCGGTTCGGCAGGAAAAAGATATTAAGACTTGGCCCCATGCCGATATTCCGGTGGTGTGTCTGGATCTCACGGATGATCAATCCATCGAATCCGGCCTGAATGCAGCCCTGGCGCACACGGACGGTATGCTCGATGCGCTGTTCAACAACGGCGCGTTTGGCCTGCCCGGCGCAGTTGAAGATTTATCGCGTGAGGCATTGCGCGCTCAATTCGAGACCAATCTGTTCGGCTGGCAGGTGCTCACAAACCGGGTCATTCCACTGATGCGCACTCAAGGATTCGGTCGGATCATCCAGAACAGCTCAGTACTTGGCATTGCTGCGCTACCGTTTCGCGGCGCCTACGTTGCCAGCAAATTTGCTTTGGAAGGCTTAAGCGATACGCTCCGGCTGGAACTCCATGGCACGGGTATCGATGTTTCCCTGATCGAGCCGGGGCCGATCACCTCCCGCTTCCGCGCCAATGCCGCGTCTGCATTCCTCCGTTTCATCCCGATCGAGTCTTCTTTTCATGCCGATGCCTATCGCAAGCAGCTTGTACGACTCAATAAACCTGGGCCGGCCGCTCCTTTTACGCTCCCCCCCGAGGCCGTTCTCGGTCGTGTCATTCACGCGCTCGAATCGCGCCGTCCTAAGGCGCGTTATCCGGTTACCGTACCCACTTACCTGTTTTCCATACTGCGTCGGCTTCTACCCTCTAGGTGGATGGACCGCGTATTACTCGCGGCTTCGGGCGGAGGGCGACACTGATGCTCGAACTGTTCGATCTGCACAATCCACACTGGGCTGCTCTTTATGTACTTCTTGAGTGGCTGGTCCGTGTATTTGCCCTGATCGTCGTCCCCATGAGGCGCCCACCGGTGACCGCAACGGCCTGGCTGTTGCTGATATTTTTCCAACCGGTCATCGGCGGGATTTTTTATCTTTTCGTGGGTCGTCCACGTGTTGCACTCGCCCGGCAACGGAAGATCGACGACCTGGAAAGAGCCCTGGCTCCGAACCTGAACCACCTGCAGCAGCAGCAGAGCCTCCACCATCGCACGATCCTGCCAGATCAATGGCGTCCAATCGCACAACTGGCGCAACATTGGCGCATATTTCCCGAATTTGGCGGCAATGCAGTCGCCGTGATCGAGCAGCTCCCCGAACTGGTCCGGCAACTGGCTGCCGACATCGACAACGCCAATCATTCGGTGCATCTGCTGTTTTATATCGCCGCACGAGATCAGTTAACCGAACCCGTGTTCGCGGCCATGCTCCACGCGGTGAAGCGGGGCGTTGAAGTCCGCCTGTTGGTAGATGACTACGGTAGCAAGGCATTCATGGCTCCGTTGCTGGCATTGGAGGCCGAGGGCATCCGGGTGGCACGCGCATTTCCACGTAGCAAACTCCCCCGCCAGGCGGCGCGTTTCGATTTGCGCAATCACCGCAAGCTCGTGGTGATCGACGGGCTGATCGGTTATGCCGGCTCCATGAATCTGATCCGTCCGGATTTCAAGCCAAAAATCATCTATGAAGACATCATGCTTCGCCTGCAAGGCCCCATTGTGCTGGAGTTGCAGACCGTCTTTGCCGGTGACTGGTATATCGAACGCAATGCCATGCTCACCGGAATGCAGTACTTTCCGACCCCCGAACCGGCAGGTGATGAAATCTGCCTCGGGCTGCCGAGCGGCCCGGAATACCCCGACCCGGTTCAGCAACAACTTCTGCTTTCACTGATACATGTCAGCACCGAATCGATCCGGCTCGTCACACCTTATTTCGTACCTGATGACGCGATGTTACTGGCTCTCAAAACGGCGGCACAGCGCGGCGTAGAGGTGGAACTAATTCTGTCGGAGCGACTCGACCAGCGTCTGGTTCAGTGGGCACAGGAATCCTATTATGCCGAGCTACTGGGTCAAGGTATCATCATCCGGCGTTATCCCCGTTATTTCCTGCACACTAAATTTGCCCTGTTTGACGACCGGATTTCATTGATCGGCAGTGCCAATCTGGATGTGCGCTCATCGCTCATCAACGCGGAACTCGGTCTTTTGTTCTATGCGCCGCAAACCGCCCAGACACTCAACCGGCTGCTGACACGTTATCGCGACTCTGCCCGCATTCTGAGCATCGAAGCCTGGGCGCTACGCAGTCGGCGCGAGGTCATGGTCCAGAATCTGGCCCGTCTGACCAGCCCGCTGCTCTAAACTAGCCAAAAGCCATTCCATGCCAAATGGCAGCCAAGGAATGTCTGCAGCATCTACCCCTCGCATCACAGGCTTAAGCCGTTGTGCGGCAGGGCATCGTACCCTGCTCGGGAAGGCCGCCGGCACAAATGCGGATGCTGTCTTCCCCCTCTTACGGCAATACCGTGGCGAGATCGCAAGAATGCCTGGATTTGAGCACACCTCAGATCAAAGCTTTTTGAAATCCCCTCGTCACCCCTTTTACGAAGGGTAGGCACCCGTTCAAAAAAGCTGGTTCAACCTCACTTTGAAAAATGGGGATTGCCGAATCGTACCCGGTGCCCGAAAAAATACTGGGCGGTTTCAATGACCAAAAGTAAAAAAACCCGCAAAGCTTGATGCAATGCGGGTTTTTAGGGATTTTTTGGACTCCGTTGGACGCCAAAAAACTATCGATTGGTGGAGCTAAGCGGGATCGAACCGCTGACCTCCTGCATGCCATGCAGGCGCTCTCCCAGCTGAGCTATAGCCCCTTTGTTTACGGGTGGCGCGCATAATACCGTTCACGTATTTTTTGTCAAGAGTAAGCCTTTTGAATGTGAGATGAACCTGATGTAGCAAATGTTGGGATCATGGTGGCATGATCGTGACTTGGCATACCTGTCAAAACCCAACGACGCGTCGCCCGAGCAACACTTCATAAATCACTTTCACTCAAGCCCGTGTCTGGATTGAAAAATACTGGCTAACTGGTTGTTACTCTTGCAATTTCCAGTGATCTCGCCATTTTCCGAAAGATTTAAGGAGCCTCCGATTTAATCTGAGGTTCCGAGTGGTACAGGGATGTGCCGCCAAGAACGATTACGTACGTAATTGTTCATGAAGAAAGTCAAAAATCGCATTTTTGATCATCACTCTCTGGAAATTTCAGGATGGAATTAATCAGAGCATCCTTAAATAAAAAGCCCGCGATTCGAGCGGGCCTAGAATTCATGGAGGGAATCAACCGAATCGACCGGTGATGTAATCCTCAGTTTCCTTTCGGCCTGGGTTGGTGAAGATGATGTCTGTGTGATCGTATTCGACCAGCTTGCCGAGATACATAAAGGCAGTGTAATCGGAAACGCGCGCGGCCTGCTGCATGTTGTGGGTCACGATGGCGATGGTGAATTCCGATTTGAGCTCATGCACCAGCTCTTCAATTTTTGTTGTAGAGATAGGGTCCAGTGCGGATGTTGGCTCATCCAGCAGCAGAACTTGCGGTTTGACAGCAATACCACGGGCAATGCACAAACGCTGCTGTTGGCCGCCTGAAAGCGCCGCACCGGACTGATTGAGCTTGTCTTTGACTTCAATCCACAAGGCGGCACGCTGAAGCGCCCACTCGACCCGTTCATCGAGTTCGGACTTTGACAGGTTTTCGTAAAGCCGAACACCGAAGGCTACGTTATCGTAAATCGACATAGGGAATGGGGTCGGTTTCTGGAACACCATACCGATTTTGGCACGCAGCATATTGACATCAACCTTGGGGTTGAGGATATCGTTGCCATCGAGCAGGATTTCACCCGATGTACGCTGACCGGGATACAAATCGAAAATACGGTTGAAGATGCGCAGCAGAGTCGATTTACCACAGCCAGACGGACCAATGAAAGCCGTTACCTGTTTATCCGGAATCTGCATGTTGATGTTGTGCAATGCCTGATATTTGCCATAAAAGAACGAAAGATCACGGATGTCGAGTCTGGGGCTATCTACCAACCGCACACTGTCCTTTTTCTCCAGCAGGTGCGTACGCACCTCGGACTCTTTCAAGGCATTGGACATCTTAAAGCCGATACTACGGCTATCGGGCTGTTGATCGGCCATGGTCTGTGATGTCATGAAATGATCTCTTCTATCAACGGGTAAAAGTTAATGCGAACTGGATTGCTTGAGTGTGTAGCGGGCAATGATATTCATCACCAGAACCGCGATTGTAATCAACAGGGCCGCGGCCCAGGCCAGGTTCTGCCAGTCTTCGTATGGGCTCAATGCGTACTGGTAAATCACAACCGGCATATTCGCCATGGGCTGGTTCATATCCAGTGACCAGAACTGGTTATTCAATGCCGTGAAGAGCAGAGGGGCTGTTTCGCCCATGATTCGGGCAGTCGCCAGCAATAAACCGGTGAACATGCCACTCAGGGCCGCCTTGTACACGATGTCGATCGTGACCTTATATCTTGGTGCACCCAATGCGGCAGCGGCTTCCCGCAGCTGGGGAGGCACAAGCAAAAGCATGTCTTCGGTGGTACGCAAGACGACGGGGATCACGAGAATAGATAGGGCAATCGCCCCCGCCCAAGCTGAGAAATGGCCAACGGGCTTGACAAGAATGGTGTAAACGAACACACCGACAACTATCGAGGGCGCGGAGAGCAGCACGTCATTGATAAAGCGAACAACACTTGAGAAACGGCCTTTCCCGCCGAACTCGGCGAGATAGGTTCCAGCCATCACGCCGATGGGTGTACCGATCAACACGGCGAACAGTGTGAGCAACAACGTACCTACGATGGCATTGATCAAGCCTCCCGACGCGCCGGGCGGCGGTGTCATCTGGGTGAAAACCGCCCAGTTGATGTACTGAAAACCCTTGCCGAAAAGGACAGTCAGAATCCAGGCCAGCATCACAAGCCCGAACGCCGTCACCAGCATAGAGGCCCCGAGATTGAAATAATTGATTATTTTTCTTTTTTGGAATTTTGAGATCATAACAGTGCGTCCTTAAGTCTTATCGCCTTCCTGTGATTTTTCGAGGCGGAGCAGGAACCACTTCGCCAGCGAAAGCACAAGGAAAGTAATGATGAACAGCATAAAGCCCAGCGCGATCAGCGAGGACATGTGCAAACCGCTGGCTTCGTTGAACTCGTTCGCCATCGTTGACGCAATGGTGGCTCCTGGGTAGAACAATCCCGTATTAAGCTCCATAGAATTACCGACCACAAAAGCAACCGCCATGGTTTCTCCCATCGCTCGTCCGAGTCCTAGCATGATGCCACCGATCACCCCGGCTTTCGTGTAAGGCAATATGACTTTCCAGACCACTTCCCAGGTGGTCGAACCCATGGCGTAGGCCGATTCTTTCAGTGCAGTGGGTACCACATCGAACATGTCACGCATGATGGAGGCTATGAACGGGATGATCATGATGGCGAGGACAAAGCCTGCTGTAAAGATGCTGACGCCGATCGGTGGTCCTTGGAAGAACTGACCGAGCACAGGCACATCGCCAAACGTGCTGGTCATGAACGGCTGGATGGAATTGGAAAACCAGGGTGCAAAGTAAAAAAGGCCCCACATACCATAGATGATCGAGGGCACAGCCGCCAAAAGCTCGATGGCGATACCTACCGGCCGCTTAAGCCAGTTGGGCGCCATCAGACTGATGAAAATCGCGATACCAAAACTCACCGGCACGCCGATTATGACAGCAATAAACGAAGTGATCAGGGTGCCGACGATCGGAACCAGGGCACCGAATTGGTTGTTAACGACATCCCATTCGGATGTGAAGAAAAAGCTGAAACCAAAGTGTGCGAAAGTAGGCCAGGCTTCCCTGAACAGCATCAGCATGATGGCGAGCAGCACAAACAACACAATCGCTGCAAACGAGAAAGCGGTACCCTTGAAGACCTTGTCCCAAAAGACGCCAGCACTTTGTGAATGCAGATGATGCTTGATCTGTTCTTCAGACATTGACATGCAGTTCGACCTATTTTGTTTTGTTTGCTTAGGTTTGTCTTCGCAACCGGATTGTTCCGACAACAAACGTAAACAATGTTGTTTAGGGAAGGTCTGCACAAATGCAGACATTCCCGTGCAGGGTATGGATGCCCTGCCGCTCAATGACGTAAGTCATTGAAATGCGGAGCTCGTGCCGGGCGTGTACCGGTCCGAGCGTATCTGCACGAAGCCATGGATGGATTCGTGCAGAGATTCCTTAGATAATTAAGGGGCGAGCCTAAGCCCGCCCCACTCATTTAATCAATGATTATTTGAGTTTGATCTTCTCTGCCCATGAGGCTTCGATCATTTCAGCTACAGAGCCTGGGATCGGGATGTAGTGCAGCTCTTCAGCCGCTTTCTGGCCATTAGCCATGCTCCACTTGAAAAAGTCCAGTACTGCTTGAACTTGAGCCGGGTTTTGAGGATTGGTGTGTACAATCGCAAAAGTAGAGCCAGTGATTGGCCAGCTATCGTCACCTGGCTGGTCTGTCAGAACAACGCGGAAGCCCGGGGTGCCTTTCCAGTCAGCATGGGCGGCAGCAGCGCCGAAGTTCTTCATGGTAGGTGCTACACGCTTGCCGGCACTGTTGATCATATCCATGTAGGGCAGCTTGTTTTGCAGCGCGTAGGCGTACTCAACATAACCGATTGCACCTTTGATGCGCCCAGTGTAAGAGGCAACACCTTCGTTACCCTTGCCGCCCAGATTGCCTTTGGACAACCAGTTGACTGTCGTGCCTTCGCCTACTTTCTCTTTCCACTCTGGGCTAACTTTTGACAGGTAGTTGGTGAAAATTGCAGTGGTGCCAGAGGCATCAGAACGGTGAACAACTGTGATAGCCAGATCTGGCAGTTTCTTGCCTGGGTTCAGTTTTTCAAGTGCAGGATCGTTCCACTTGGTGATTTTGCCCATCAGGATATCAGCCAGAACCGAACCAGAGATGGTCAGTTCACCTTGCTTGTTGCCTGGGATGTTCGCAACAACAACGATACCACCCATGATCAGAGGCCACTGGGTCAAATCATTTTTTTCCAGATCTTCCACGGTCATCGGTGCGTCGGAAGCACCGAAATCCACAGTATTAGCGATGATCTGCTTGATGCCCGCGCCTGAACCTACTGATTGGTAGTTCACTTCAACGCCTTTTTCTGCCTTGTAAGCAGCGGCCCATTTAGAGATGATTGGATAAGCAAATGAGGAACCGGCACCGGTAATCTTGTCTACGCCTTCAGCATGGGCTGACAGAGCAAACGAAGCAGTCGCAGCGAAAATCGCACCAGCGATCAGTCTTTTGTTGAATTTCATCAGGAATATCCCCCGAACAGGTTGGTTAAATGCATTCAGTCGCGCTCAAAACACGAGCGGTTCGGATTATGGCCACCCAAAAATGACACTTGATGACAATCAAATGAACTTTTTATGACAGCATGAGCCGGTCGCTACCCACACTTTTCCTATCGCGTCCGGAGCATCATTCTCTTTTCAAGTGCGCTCAAGCAAAGGCAACCAGTACCAATCATAGGGCGCTTGCAGAATCCACTGTTCGAGCTTTTGATCCAAAACATCAGCAAGTAGCCTTGCCCTGTCAAGCTCGCTCCCAGTCATTGGAAGAGTCAGTGGTGCCTCGATAACACCCCGGTAACCATCTGCTTCGGTGGACTCGAAGTGAACCGGCAACACGGTCATGTGATGTTTTATCGCCAGTCGCGCGGCAAACCAACGATTGCCTGCATACAGGGGCGGTCGCCCCAAGCGCGGAGCACGCACCTCCCCGGCCACTTCTTCATCTATAAACAGAATCACATGGCTGCCTGCATCGATCGCACGCGTCACTTCGCGCAGCGAACCCGCACCCACGGGAATCAACTTTCCCGGCAGACCATCAGCAAGGCGCCACCCCAAGCGCACTTTTTGCGTGATTTTTTCTCGCACCCCGCTTTGCGGCAGATAAATATCGCAAAATTGTCCGCCAATCAGCTCGCAAACCCGACCAATCAGCTCCCAATTGGATAAATGCGCGGTCACAATCAGGATCGGGCCTTCGAGATGCTCAAGGTGTTCCGTCCCGGTGATCTGAACCCGATTGGCCCGCACCAGTCGATGCAGCACCGGGATTTGTGCCAGCACACACCCCATGCGACCCTGGTGCTCAATAATAAAGCGCTCGCGTTCCGCCGCATCCTGCACGCCCCAAAGCTGCTCGAAATGATGATGCAGGCGCTGAACCCACTTGCGATTGGCGTGAATACCTCGGCGGGCATGTCGTTCACCCAAATGTTTACCGGTTTTAGCCACCCAATCGAGTGGCAGCACCGTAAACAAATGCGCGAGCAACAGATCTTTTGCATCGTTTAAATTCATGGCCGCCTCATTGTGGCACTTTCACATAGGGCGTAGTTGGTTCAAGCTGCATGGGCAAGCCATCCTGTGGTCGCAATGTTAGACGGCACTCGATCTCCACTTGATGCCCAGGTGCCAGGGTTGCGCGAAAACGTTGCGCCAACGTGGCCAGACACAAAATCCCTTCGGTGAGACCAAAGCGAAGCCCCAGGCAAACCCTTGGCCCCACACTGAACGGAATGTACACGAATTTATCCGGGCGCGGCTGACCGGGCATAAATCGTTCTGGAATAAAGTGATTCGGTTTTTCCCAATACAATCGGTGACGATGCAATAGCCAGGGAATAACCAAAATAATCGAATCCGCCGGCACTTCTTTACCGCGAATTTCATCAACGGTGCGCGCTTGCCGACTCAAGACGGGCACGGGAGGATAAAGCCGAAGCGTTTCTTCAAGAATAGCCCGCGTATAATGCAAATGTTGAACATCCTCGAAACTCGGTGGCCGGTCACCCAAAACCCGATCCAGCTCTTCTCGCAATTTGGCTGACACACGCGGATTATGATCAAGCAAATACCAAACCCAAGCCAAGGTATTCGCCGTGGTTTCGTGCCCCGCCATAAACATCACAATCGCTTCATTGCGCGCATTGATGCTACTCAACGGGCAGCGTTTCGCACCCGTTTTTTTGCTGGTGTGTTCACCCAAAAGGTAAGAAAGCAATGTCGGCGATTCCGGCTTGGCACGTTCAGGATGTCGCTCGATAATCCGGTCAATTACCTCATGAATTTTTTGCGCCGCGCGCAGACTTTGCCATTTCGACAAGGGATTTCCCAACCACTTCAATTGCGGAAAACCAAAAGAGTCAGAGAAATTTAACTGCTCAATGGCCTTTTGGTACTGGGAGAAATTATCGACGACGATGGCGGCTTCTTTTTCGGAAGTATCATCTCCAAAAATCGTCCGGCCAATTATGCGGGAAGTCAGCCTTGCCATTTCATTGAGCATGTCTACCGTACTGCCAGTCGGCAGATTAGCCCACTGATCGGCCAGCTCACGGGCGGATTGCACCATTACTGTGGCAAAGTCCGGCAAAAGTTCTGCCTCGAACGCCGGAGCGCAATAAGCTCGGCGTTCTTTCCAGACCTCACCATCGCTCACAAACAAACCATCACCCAGCAAAGGCTCAAGGGAATGGCGCATTTGCGGGCTTTTCCGATCATAATTATCGTGCTCGTCCAGAAAAACCCGCCGCACACTATCAGGGCTGTTACAGATAAAATAATGCTGATTGAATAACTGAGCCGCAAATGTTTTGCCTTCATACGCCCGCTTGGGCCAGAGCACCAACAGGTTTTTGCGCAATTGAAAAATGGCGGACCAATCTTTCAACCAGGTTTCCGGCGGCTCAACTGTGATCGGCGGGGAATCGTTGAGATCGCGATATTCTTCCGGCAGTCGGTGAAATGTTGATTCAGACATATCATTCAGTCTTGCTGTAAAAAAGGAAAATCAATGAGGCGTCGAGCAAAATGATGAATGACCGTTGAGGCATCTTTGCGCCCAAAAAATACCCCACGAACCTGAGTGTACTTGATCAGTATACGAAGAAAATCTTCCAGAAGTGTGACTTCAGGCGGAGTTGGATTAAGCCAAAAATCATCCAGCGACTGCTGATCGACAAGACCGGATACATCGTAAACACAGTCACCCAACACCTTGACAGGCCGCCCCAGTTGCAATGCCTGCAGGCCTGAGGTGCTATTGACAGTCACCACGCCTTGCCCATATCGCATCATCTCTTCCAGGTTGCCACCATCCAGATAAATCACGCGCTGCCCGATTCCCAAGGCTTGTGCCCGCCGTTGGATGCATTTTTGCCAATTAATCAACCCAGGATCCCAAGGATGGGATTTGATCAACAGGTTAGAACGCAACGGAGCATGCTGCGCGAAAGACTGCATCACTAATTCAATCGCCTCAACCATTCCGGAAAAAGGGGAATAAGCGCGGATTTGAAAATCATGATCCAGTTGCAGGGGAAAGACAAAAAAAGGGTCTCCCGAAGCCAGCATCATCTGGAAAACATCTGTTGCCTTTCGTTTTCTGATTGACTTGAGCCATAAACTAAGCCCCATGGCAGGAAAATAAATCAAAGGATGCGGACGCTCATCGGATTGACGATAAAAAGGATACAGAAAACGAAAAAAAACAGTACCGAGGCTGCCAAAAAGATCCCCGATAGACATCCGCAGTGCACTGTCTTTATATCGGGGTGTTAAATCAACAGCCCCTGACTCTTGCGCTAAACGCCGAATTTCGCCAGCGGAGCGCGGCAAGGATGAGTTGCCGTTCATGCCATTGGGTTCCAGGGTGATCCAGTCCGGGCGAAGATAGCCAAAATCGGTCACCATTACACGAACGCCCAGAGACCGGGCCAATAAGACAGCCGGCTGGTGATACTTTCTCTGCTCACCCAGCAAGACTAAATCTGTAATCTGGTTTGCCTGAATGAATCGGCGCAGAAAGGGCACCCAATGCCTTGGTCGCCCGCGATAATTGGTCACACGCGCGTCATGCCAGAACAACCAGTCGGCGAAACAAAGATTGATGCGTGACACGCGATGACCATCGGCTACCAAGGTGTCACCGACCCTTCTGAAAAAATCACAGGGCATGCCTTGCAGGAACAGAAAGTGGCGAGGGTTGATAGGTACGCTACACATAACCCGGTTTCTCCCCTTTACCTGCAACGAACCAGGCTACCGAGCGATCCAGGCTATCGTGGTACTCGACCCCTCCCAAGGGCGCACCACAGGCTTGCAGGCGGTCGATGGTGTGACCGCAGGTTTTACCAAAAATATTCACAATCAATGGGTGCAACAAGGGTTCTCCCGGCAAACGAAACGTAGAATGCACCCCACCGATCAACCGAGCCACCATCATCGCGGGGCGATAGCTCAAATTCAGAATAATTCCTTTACCCGCCAGTCGATCACGAAAATCACCAAGAAACTCACTCCAGGTCACATTATTCGAGTCTCGCGCATTGAAAATTTTGTTGTGCGCCGCAGAAGAAACACCCGACCAGAGAAGAATATCGATGAGATTGTCCACGTCAATCAGACCAGCGTGAACCCCGCCTCCATTGATTTTCAACATCAGCCCGGAGACAAGTTCCTTACCGATGCGTGAAATGAACGGACTGCCGGGTCCAATGATATTGCCGGGTCGAATCACGGTGAAAGGAATCGCCCAATCCACGCAATATGCGCACAACAGCGACTCACCGACCCGTTTACTTTCGCTGTAAGCAAAATCATTGATCGGCGTTGGTGCAGTTTCAACAGCAGGTGCATCAGGAAAACCGTACACATCCATTGTGGAGACATGAATCAAGCGCTTCAAACGGCCTTGTGCAGGCTTGGGAATAGCTGCGAGGAGATTTTTTACACCGACGACATTCGCCAAATCATAGGCCTCAGGCCGATCCCAGGTTGCTACATTTGCCGCACAATGGAAAATATACTCGGCACGGCCAAGGGCGTGCTCAATAGCCTGAGTATTCATTAGATCGCCTTGAACGATATCCACAGCCTGGGCAATATCCGGCGGAAGTTTCGCGGGCGACCTGACAAAAACCGTTACGCGGGCACCTATAGACAACATCCGGCGAACCAGATGTCCGCCCAAAAACCCAGTCGCACCGGTTACACATACCTGTGCATCATGATAGAAGGGTTCAAGATCAGCGCGCGCGCCCATGGCCTGTTGCTCGTCCAATCACGATTTTTCTACCTCGCCGTTTGCGGCTTCATCCGCGGGATCTGCCTTAAAAACGTACCTGTCGCGCAGCGGTGAGGGCTTATTAAGCAAGGCATAAATGCGGCCGACAATCGGATTAATCAAGTCGTTTGGGCACCGAATCGCAAAGCGGATCGGCTCCAGCCGCGCCCCTGCATCTTGTTTGATCGGGTACGTCGTCAACCCCATCTCCAGCCGCTTGGCGCCGAGCTCAATCGTGGTTTGAATGACTGCTTGCACCACATACAAATACAGGCTGTCATTCACCGGCTCGGCACGACCAAAATACAGCCAGCGCACCTCATCACGGTCATGCAGCAACAAAGCATGCCCCACCCAGCGCTCACCTTTGAAAAAACGCAAAATTTTGGCGTGCGGGCGCAGTTGCAGTGACAACTCGCGATAAAACGTCGGCGTTAAAACCTCACGCTGAAACTCGTTCGCCCGCTCGTGCACATTCATCCATTGCGCGCACAAGGCATCGGCCAGATGGGCAAAATCATCCAGCAAGTCGTGATGCACGTCCCATTGAGCATTTTTTCTCAGATGGTTATTGATCTTGCTGCGGTAATAGCTTTTCAGATCCGCGCGATACGCCTCGATAGTGGGCCAGCGAATATCCAGATACGTGTTGGGAAGACCCATAACCTCATGATAACCAAATGCTTTAAGCGGTTCGAACAGCCAATGCTCCTGGCTTTCAAAATCACGCAACACCAGTAACAGCACGCCTTCCTTGCGAGCCTGTTGTTTGAGTGTCCTGTGTAATGGCTCAATCAACCCATCCAATTCATAATCAGGATGGACGACAAAAGGCGGGCTATTCAGAATAATAGGCGTACCGCATTCGATCATTTTCAGCTTGAGAAAATTCCCGTAAAACCGGCGGGCTTTGGTCAAAATGTTACGTAACCACAGGGGAGCGAAAATCGCGATATCGGTGGTGACAAAATAAAAAGTCGTCAACCCGATCGGTTGATCATTGGCATTGAAAAAGACAATATAGCGATAATCAAAGTCATTGAGCGCCGACTGTTCAATAATGCGCCAAAATGCATGCGAAAAGCTCAAGGATCGATTGGCAACAAGCCCATCCCACTGAAGAGAATCAACCTCTGTAATCGACTTATACACCCTCGTTTTAACCATTAATGAAGGTTCCAATGATTCTTGCAATAACACCCACGGAATCTCTGATTAAATCAGAGATTCCGTGCGGCACAGGGATATACAGCCATGAACGATCACGCAAGCGATTGGTTTATCGCCACAGAGCCCAAGCATGCACTGGACTCGGTGGCGATAAAAACTCACGGATGCGTTTTTCAACATCCGATTAAGGCTTGGCGATCTAGGCTAGAGGCTTGGGAAAGTCAAACCTTTTACTTGCCTGCAGAAACAGCCACCACACGATCAATCGAGTAAATAGATGAGGTAATAATCGTCAAAAACTTCTGGAACTCAGCCGCTGGCGCATTGGCAACATAAAGCACATCCTTGTTTTTCATCGGGAAGTTTTGTGCCATCAATAACGCTGCAGGATCGATCAGGTTAAGCTGATAAACAACTGGCACCTCGCCATTTTCCAAATGTGGCGCATGTTTCGCGTATTTGCCCAGCACACTGGGTTGCTCGAAGCGGAACACAAACACCGCACGAGCGTCAGCGCGGTTATCCAAGAGCCCACCGGCACGCCCCAATGCCTGTGCTAGCGAAATACCCTGTGCTTCAAAATTCAATTCGTCATTTTTAGCAACCGCACCCAGTACAGTCAGGCTCATCGGCTTATTGAGCACGGTGATCACATCATTTGGCGCCAAGGCAATGTTTTGAGTCGGGTTATCAATTACTTGGCGCAAAGGCACCGACAAAACCTCTTTGCCCCGCGTAATCTGAACTGTTTCTTTATCAACAGGATCCCGTGCGCCACCCGCCGCAGCCAAAGCATCCAGCAAGTGCAATCCCGCCGCGGTCAAAGGCATACGAATACTTTGTTGCACATCGCCAACCACTGTCACCATAGCGCTCGCGTTACTGGGCACCTGCACAAGCACTTGCGGATCATTTGCCAATCCTTTTAACGCCTTGCGTATACGCGCGGACACCTGTTGTGGCGAGTAGCCCGCAACTTTTATGGTGCCAGCAAAAGGTATCGAAATAGTTCCATCCGCACTGACCCGTTGAGATGGGAAGGTCACATTACCCGCACTGGAACTCATTCCACCGGTCACACTCGCCAAGCCAGAGGTAAAAAGCACAGGTGGCGGCGCCTCCCAAACGGCCACATTCAATTCATCACCGGGCCCAATCACATAGTTCGGCCGCGGGGCGGGCGTCAACCCCAAGGCAAAGTTATCGTGTTTTTGCGCTACCGCCAGCATCTGATTGATTTGTGCATCGATAGGCAGCAATAAAATTGGAGCATTTGGTTGCTGATTCAAGCTGGTGACATCAGCTGAAGAGGGGCCATCACGCATCATCCAACCGGGAGTCGATGCACAGCCGGAGAGTGATCCTACGATACCCAAGAGAAACACGGAACGAGGAAAATTAATTAGAAACATTTTGTTATGTCTTCAGAAGGTAAGTTAAGCAACCTGATTTTCACACGCTGGTGACAAGAAAATTTTTCCAAGCATACCGAAATCCTTCAATCTCTGGGGGGTTTTTCGCGTTATCAACACAAACTTCGATAATTAGACGCTTTTATCGTAATGCGCACGAAAAAACAAGAGGACCGGTTGTTAAGCCATGTCGGCGCGATGAGCAGCACAACACTTTCCATGAAAGCCTGCTGCATGCAAGAGATAACAGTGAAGCAAGCGAATAGTGAGGCCAAGTAAGAACAAACTCATACAAAAGATCGTTGGGATACTGCAGCACCCACGACAAACAGCGCCTTGATGATGCCCGAGATTCTCGGCTTGCGGTCGTGAATAAAACTGGTTGCAAGGAAGGACAATAATGTGCATATTCTACCAACATCTTATTCCACATATTCAGTGAATCATGATATTGCACCCAACCAAGCTCAATGGCACCCTCCTATTCCAACCTAAAGTTTTTGGTGATGAGCGAGGGTTTTTTATGGAAACCTGGAACGCCCAACGCTACCGGGAATTTGGTCTCGATCAGGCCTTTGTGCAGGATAATCTTTCACGTTCTCGTCGAGGCGTGCTGCGAGGATTGCACTTTCAAAAACCCGACCCGCAGGGCAAGTTAGTCTATGTGCTCGAAGGCGAAGTGTTTGATGTAGCCGTCGATATTCGGCGCGGTTCGCCCACCTTCGGTCAATGGGAAGAACACACCCTTTCCGCAGATAATAAACTGCAATTTTATATTCCAGCAGGGTTCGCCCATGGGTTTTGTGTCACCAGCGAAACCGCGTTGTTTGCCTACAAGTGTACCGAGTTATATCACCCCGCAAGTGAGGGCTGCGTTGCCTGGAACGACCCCGATTTAAACATCCCCTGGCCGATAGAGCAGCCCGAGCTTTCAACTAAAGATGCCAAGGGCATTAATTTGGCCGACTACCCGATCGACAAACTGCCCGAGTTTGAATAAACCATTGTCACATTCCGTACATTTTTAAATCCATATAATAGCCACCATGAAAACTTCGCCATTTACCAGCCTCATCCTAGGCGATCACGGTCAAGTCGCTTATGAACTCAAACGCGAGTTAGCCACATTGGGGAGCGTCATCACACTGAGTAGAAATACTCAGCCCTTGGCCATTGATCTGGCTGAACAGACCGATTTTGCATCGCTGCTCAAACAAACCAAACCAGACTGCATTATTAATGCCGCCGCCTACACTGCCGTCGATAAAGCCGAGCAGGAATCGGAACTGGCTCAGCGCATCAATGCCAAGGCAGTGGGAGAATTA
>NZ_DAIESY010000097.1:0-2061 GCF_027346185.1 Halothiobacillus sp. | reverse complement strand
CGGCAGCAAGGTGATTGCGCTCTTTGGACAGATTGAACAGCCTGATCCAGACGCCCTGGTGCTATCTGCTTTTGCCACAGGCAAAACCCAGACACAAATGCACAATGGGATGATTCGGTATGACCGCCCCCTGATCGTCGAAGCGCAGTGCCTGAGATGCCATACCAACGCCAAGGTGGGCAATGTGCTGGGTGTACTTTCGATCACGCAATCAGTCGCTCAAGTTACATCTAAGGCACATGACGAGCTCGTCAACAAGCTGCTGATTATCATGCCAATCCCCCTGCTGGCCGCCCTGATGATCGCTCTATTGCTCGGGCGACGCATGGGCCGCTCAATCGCCAGACTCAAGAACACCATCAGCCGTCTGGAGCGGGTAGAAGACTTGGCTCAAATGCGCTTCAGCGACGCAAAGACCGGCTTTTCCGAACTGGATGACGTGCTGATCGAAGTTGATGGCCTGACTGATAAGGTACGTCATCTGGCAGTAGATCGGGATTTGCTTGAGTTCGAAATCCGCCTGCTCGAGCGGTTTGTCATTACCTCGGATGTCGTGCGCGACTGGCGACGCTACGTGCGCGACCTGCTCAAGGAAATCAACACCGTACAAACCGTGCATGGCGTATTCACCGCCTTTGCGGTCGGCGATCGGCCCGCCAATGTGGAGTTGTTCTGGTTCGATGCCATTAATGAAACGGTCGCCGCAACCATGAGCCAGCGCGTCCAGCGAATCGTAGGGGAAACGCTGGGGCAGGTTGCCACCGATTTTGTTCCCCGGCAACACAGCCTCGACCCATCCGGCAGACCCCCCCTCGACAACGCCCGACAGCTAGATCTGCGCACCAAAGAAATCACCATGGACAACCCGTCCATCCACGGTCTGGTTGGTCTCATTCTGCCTAACACCCAAAACCAGTCACAGGTTGAACGCCTCTTGATCGAGTCAATCCTCTCCACCATGCTAAACGTGGTGGGTTCGGTACGCGCCATTGAAAAGCACACCGAGGATCTGGAGTTTTACGCCACGCGCGACCCGCTGACACAGATGTATAACCAGCGCATGTTCTGGTCGCTACTGGATTATGAAATGGATCGCGCGCAGCGGCATGGCTACTCGTTCGGCTTGTTTGTCATTGATATCGATGACTTCAAGGGCATCAACGACAGCTTCGGCCACACCTTTGGTGACACCTTTTTGTGTAAGGTATCCGAATGCCTGAACGAAGGCCTGCGTACGGGCGATACACTTGCCCGCTATGGCGGCGACGAGTTCACAGCCATTCTGCCCGAGGCAGAAGAGAAGGAATGCATCATGGTGGCCGACCGGCTGCTGGCCCGAATACGAAATTTGTCGATGAAAACACTGGATGGACATACGGTCGGGGTTTCATTGTCCATCGGTATCGCCATCGGCCCCACCGACTCGGCTCGCGGCCTGTTCTCCATCGCGGACGCACAGATGTATCGGGCCAAACTCGCGGGCAAGAATCAGTTCGCACTCCCCAATCCCGAAGAGCCATTGGCCGATCTGCACGATAAGCCCTTTGAGGATCAGGATATTCTCGAAGCGCTCACCGAAGAACAGCCGCCACGGATTTTGTTCCAACCCATTTTCGCCATTGGGGATGCCGTGGTCGAACCTCTGGAAAACCTGCTGCTCGAACGGGTTGGTATGGAAGTGCTGGCACAACTGAATATCGGCGATTGCTGGGTCATGGCTCGAGATTTTCTCGGTATGGTCAGGCGACGCGGGCAAGCCGAAACCTTCGACCGCCAACTGATGACAGAACTCATTTGCCCGCAAGTCGCCACACATTGCAACGGCCTGATCTTCGTAAATATTTCACCCCGGACCGTACACGCGAAATCTTTCCTTCCAGACATCGCAAGACTGATGGACGCCACCGGTATGGCGCGCGATCGGCTCGTGTTCGAGTTGAACGAGCGCGAATCGCTGGCCGACCTGAACCTGTTCGATCGGTTCATCGAGGAACTGCACGGTTTTGACTTCAAATTCGCGATTGACCAGACAACACCGGGCCACTGGGTTTTCCAGCACCT
>NZ_DAIESY010000085.1:0-3544 GCF_027346185.1 Halothiobacillus sp. | reverse complement strand
CGCTTGCGAGAGGCGGTAATAGAATTCGGCCTGATCGCCGGGCAAATTCGAATGCAGCAGCTGCAGGGATGATTTCCTGTTTTCCTGAGTGTTTTCCGTGTCCGCCTGCCCCGGCACAAGAATTTCATGGGTTTGATAGTCAATTACAGACCAGTCCTGTTCACCCGCTACCCCCTGAATTCTTCGACCCTGTTCCAGCACCACATATCGATGCCCGGCAGAGTCCGTCATCAATTTACCGAAGGGTGCCATTTCAACCCCCGGCTTTTGGCGAGCATTTTTTCCATTCGTAGGTTCATTGAACGCGAAGATATCCGAATAACCATTACCGGACTTACTCCCGATATAAAGCACCGCTCTACCGGACGGATCTTCGATAAAACGGCCAACCGGCAGTTGATTAACCACTTGTTGACCGCGTGCGACGTCGATCATCCGCGACTGAACCTGCTGCAGAGCCGGATAACCGATCAGCGAAATACTGGCCGTCAACAGGCTGACTGGTATAGCCAGCCAAAGGATGGCCTGGCTTAGATGCCGGGGCCCATAGCCGCAGGCGCGAAGGACGGTCAGCTCCGAATCCCGACTCATCCGCCCCAGGGCGAACATCAAACCGATGAACAACCCCACCGGCAACACATAGATCAACAGCTTGACGGCGTTGAAACCCATCATCGCGGGGATCAGGCTTGAGGGCAACGTACCGTCCGCTGCCGCAGAAAGCGAACGAGCAAGCAGATTCGCCAGCATGATGAGCATGACGATCAAGGTCACCCCAAGGGTGGCCACACTCGCCTCGCGCAACAGATAACGATTCAGAATCGGCATGAAATCAGCCGTTCAGATGTTTGGCAATCAGACCATATTTCAAGCGGTCGCCAAATGCCCCTGCGCCTTCCGGCAATTTGAGGCGAACCTTGTAGCCACCACCAGGCGCTTCGGTCATGGCGGCACCCTCCAAGGTTTGCATATCGGCCAGTTGCTCGATGCGGTTGCCGTCGGGCAGCATGAAGGTGACTGAATCACCAACGGCCAACTTGTTCTTGATATCCACCTCGGCCCAATCGCCCTGCACCGAGGTGATCTCGCCTACGAACTGCTGCTCGCGGTGTTTGGAAACGCCCTCGATATAGTTCTGGTATTCCTTGGTGTGATGCCGTTCAAAGAATCCGTCGGTATAGCCCCGATGTGCGAGGTTATCGAGTTCGGCAATCAGATTCGGGTCGAAGGGGCGACCGGCCACAGCATCATCGATCGCCTGGCGATAAACTTGCGCGGTTCGGGCTACGTAATAGTGTGATTTGGTCCGGCCCTCGATCTTGAGGCAATCCACACCAATGCGTGTCAGCGCCTGGACATGTTCCACCGCACGCAAATCACGGGAGTTGAGGATATACGTGCCGTGCTCATCTTCTTCGATCGGCATCAATTCGCCCGGTCGATTCGGCTCTTCAATAAAATACACATCGTTGGCCTTGGGATGGCGGTTATCGCTTCCCGTCGGGCCGAATGATTGCTCGGCACCCGAGAAATCGAAGCCTTCCATGGCCGTAGCACCACCCACGGCATCGAGCGGGATAATCGAAGATTCTGCCGGGCGATAGACACCGGACAAATCTTCTGTCGCGGCCTCGGTTTTGTATTCCCAGCGGCAGGCATTGGTGCAGGTGCCCTGATTCGGATCACGATGGTTGAAGTAGCCGGAAAGCAGGCAGCGCCCAGAGTAGGCAATACACAGAGCGCCGTGAACGAATACTTCCAGCTCCATATCCGGGCAACGATCACGGATTTCGCTGATCTCATCCAAAGAGAGTTCACGCGAGAGAATCACACGCGAAATACCCGCATTCTTCCAGAACTGCACCGTCGCCCAGTTGACGGTATTGGCCTGTACGGAAAGATGAATCGGCAGATCCGGCCACTGCTGACGCACCATCATGATCAGGCCGGGGTCGGCCATGATGAACGCATCCGGCTGCATCTCGACCAGTGGGGTCATGTCCTTGATGAATGTTCTGAGCTTGGTGTTATGCGGCGACAGATTCACCGTCATGAAAAATTTCTTGCCCGCCGCATGCGCTTCATCAATGCCGATGCGCAGATTATCTTCAAGAAAATCATTGTTACGCACCCGCAGGCTATACCGAGGCAGCCCCGCATAAACGGCGTCGGCACCGTAGGCAAAGGCGTAACGCATCGATTTGAGCGTACCGGCAGGAGATAACAATTCAGGCGCTTTCATTCACATTGACTCAATAACACTTAACAAGACCGTATTGTAGCTTGTTGAGCCTGAACTACTCACACCCATTCGCCGTGATTTCTTTCTCAGGTTTTTCTGGTCGCTTGCGCACCTGTTCCCGACCAAACAATTCAAGCACTGGTTGAATAAATATTGTATAAGTCTAGTACAACTTAAAATTGATAGGAGTAATCCATGCTTGTTCGTCTCATCTACGTTTCCAGGCTCGCGCCTGATTTAGATTATCGTGCCATCAAGGATATTCTGGCCGCCTCGCAACGCAACAACAAACCCCGAGGCGTATCCGGTTTGTTGATGTTCAATTCCGGTTTTTTCCTGCAATGGCTTGAAGGTGAGCGCTTGGCCGTCAACGAGCGCTTTGCGCGGATCAGCCAGGATCCGCGGCACACCGCCCCCGTGTTGCTGGACTATCGGGAAATCGTCAAACGCCAGTTTGCGGACTGGAACATGGGCTATCTCGGCGAGGGATCAATCAACAAAGCCACTTTTTATGAATACAGCGGCACCGACACCTTTGATCCGTACACCCTGAGCGGCGACTCCGCAGCGGCCTTGATGCTGGCCTTCATTGACAACGTCCCGCTAATCAAATCGAACAATGGCTAATGGTTCGATGCACGAGAGTTCAATCAAACGTAGGTCGAATGACAAGCACTTACTACCCCGGAAAACCTGTTGTTATTGCCAGCGCCCCTTCACCTGGCGCAAGAAATGGGCACGGGATTGGCCGAACCTGAAATATTGTTCCGATAAGTGCCGAGCGCTGGCAAAGTCGGCGCAGCCCGAACAACGCTAAGGTAAAAATCGTGCGCCAACTCATTGTCGTTCTGGGAGATCAACTCAACCGCAACAGCGCGGTTTTCGATGTCTTCGATCCTGACCAGGATGCAGTATTCATGGCCGAGGCAACCGGTGAGGCCGCCCATGTCTGGTCGCACAAGCTGCGTATTGCCCTGTTCTTCAGTGCCATGCGACATTTTGCCGCGGCCCTGAGAAGCGAAGGTATAACGGTTCACTACGCCCTGTTCGGCGCACATCCTTATGGGCAGTTGGCCGATGCCCTTGCCGCGGCCATCGTGGCGCATCTACCGCAGCAGGTTATCTGGGTATCGGCCGGTGCCGAACGCCTGAATCATGCAATGAAAGCCACTTGTGATAGTCATAAAGTGCCTTGGAAAATCTATCCGGACCGACATTTTATCGCCACCGAGAACCAGTTTTCAGACTGGGCAAAGGGCCGTAAATCCTTGCGACTGGAGTATTGGTACCGCCAGCTTCGCC
>NZ_DAIESY010000102.1:0-4390 GCF_027346185.1 Halothiobacillus sp. | reverse complement strand
ATCACCGATGGTCAATTGCCGGGCCACGGCAGCGGGCACCGGGACTTTGATTTCCCATTGCCCGGCATCCACCGTGGTCAACAGGGGTTGATTGGCCGTAAATACGCCGCCCAATTGCACGGAAATGGTCTGCACCACACCTCCTCGCGACGCGGTCAAGGTGTGTTCAGGCTGCGTGGCGCCGCTGGCCACCAGCGACTGCCAATTCGCTTCGGCCAAGGCAAGGCCCTGTTCTGCCTGTGCCCAGTCCGCTTGTGTCGCCAGTTGGGATTTGAGCATGACTTTGATTTGTGCCAGATGTTTGCGAGCAAACGCCAGATTAGCTTTTGCTTGCGCCACCTGCTGGCGTGTCTGGGCGCTGGTGCGCACCGTAAGCAAGGGCGCGTTTTTGCCGACCGTCGCACCGGGCTGGACGAACACGCGCGAAACTTGCCCCTCGAAAGCGCAGCTTTCGACCCGAACTGCCGAAGGGATGGGCGCAATCAGCCCGTTGAACCGAGGTGTGGCTTGAAGCCGACCTTCGATCAGTGAGACGAGCTGAACCTGCATTTGCACGGGGTCGGAGGGGGAAGAGTCGGCCGCGTGCGCGGTATTCAGTGCCACCAAACCCAGCAAGCCAATGAGTGTCCAGCGCCAAGCGGTGTAATTTGATAAAGAAAACATAGTTCAGTGTTCCGTGGGTGTCGGTGAAGGGTTCGCGCCCGCGTTTGATGCGGGTAGAACGGCAGGATCGATGCCCACCAGGGCGGGCAGGGCATACTCGGCGCGTTGGCGTTCTGCGGCGTTCTGCAACAAGGCCAGACGTTGATTGACGACGGTTTGACGCAAGGTATCGACGGTATTGGCATTCACCAAACCCTGTGCCATTGCTTGCTCGGCTTGCGTCATCCGTCGGCGCAGCGCCGGTAGGTTCGCTTCAATCTCCTCCCGTGCGCGTTGCAGTTCTGCTTGTTTTTGCCGTAGCGTCGCGAAGTCACTGCGGATTTGCACCAAGCGATTTTGATATTGCTCTGCCGCCAGTTTCCGGCTGGTTTTCGCGACCGAAATCGCATGGCGATTACCATCGAAAGACGGCAACACGAGATTGACGCCGACGCCAATGGTCTGCACCTTGGAGGTGTCTTGCGCGCGGGTCAGCCCCAGGCTGATCGATGGGAATTGATCGATCAGGGCTTGGCGATACTGCGCATCCTTCTCATCAATAGCCGCTTTGAGTGCCAGCACATCGGGGCGTTGGTCAATCGATGATGTAGTGATTATCTGAGGAGAAAGCGCTGGTTGTGGTGGCTCGGTCAGCCGCAGTGCGGCATCGGCGGGCAACCCCAAAAGTTGCAGCAATTGGGCGCTGTCTTTAATCCGTTGCAGATTGGCCGCGTGCGCCATTTGCTGCCACTGCGACACATTGGCCAACAGCAAGGCTTGCGTGTCGGCAGTGATTAGCCCCGCCTTTTCTGCCGCCGCATTCGCCGTTATTCGCTGATCGACCCACTGAATTTGGGTCTGCAGCAAGCGCGTCTGTTTTTGTAAATACCAAACATTCAGATATTGCTGCTGCACGGCGGCGGCCAGTTGCCACGCCTGCCAGCGATGATTCAGAATCGCCTGGCGCAAACGGGCCTGAATGGCTTGTTTGCGCGGAGCCTGTTTCAACCAGAAACTCAAATCCTGACTCACCGATAAGCTGAAGGCGTTAAACAGCCCTTGTTGCCAGGGATGATCCAGCGATAACCCCAGGCTCATCGGCGGCGGCACATTCGCCAAACCGGCCTGTTGGCGCGCCAGTGCCAGTTGGGTGTTACTTTCGATCAGCTGTGGATTGTGACTTAACGCAAAAAGCGTGGCGCTATCGAGTGTCCAGGCCTGCTTGGGCGGCGTGGGTGAGATGGGCATTCCTGCCGTATCTGGCAGCGGCTGATACTGGGCGCAGCCAACCAATGCGGCAAGCAAAATCAGCAAGGTGCCCGCTCGTGCGGCGGCAAGCCAACGATGCGTTGTCTGAACTGGCAATTGTGATTCTAAAAACATAAATCCCTTCTCACTTTTGGGCACGGGGATGAGCCTTAATGACTACATCATAATGGCTTACGCCTTTTGGGCGAATGAACGCCACATGACCAAAATTTCATCTTTCAGGTCACATGGCTGTTTTAGAATGAGCGGATGAAACTACTACTGGTTGAAGATGATGTGCAGGCGGCGGCCTACCTCGCCAAGGGGCTTGAGGAAAGCGGACACTCGGTGGATCGGGCGGAAAACGGCACCGATGGCCTGCATCTGGCCATGACGGGCGAATACGATGCCTTGATCGTCGATCGCATGTTGCCGGGCTTGGATGGCTTATCACTGATCGCCGCCTACCGCGCGGCGGGCAGGGCAACGCCCGTGTTGATTTTATCGGCACGCGGGGAAGTCGATGACCGCGTGACCGGGCTCAAAGCCGGTGGCGATGATTACCTCACCAAACCCTACGCGTTTTCAGAATTGCTGGCCCGGATCGAGGCACTCACCCGACGGATGCAAACGCGCGATTCGAGCGATACGCTGGCGGTGGCCGATCTCGTCCTTGATCGGGTACGGCATAAGGTCACACGTCGCGATCAACCGATCCTGTTGCAGCCGCGGGAATTCCGACTGCTTGATTACTTGATGCGCCACGCCGGACAGGTCGTGACGCGTACCATGCTGCTCGAACAGGTCTGGGGCTACCATTTCGACCCGCAAACCAATGTGATCGATGTGCATATTTCAAGGCTGCGCAGCAAAATCGATCGGGATTTCGATACGCCGCTGTTGCACACCGTGCGCGGTGCCGGGTATGTGCTCAGCGATGCGCCTGTCTGAACTTATCCGCCAGCCCGGCATGATCTGGCGGCGGTTTCGGCGTCTGTTGCGCACCAGCGTCTTCCGGCTGGCTTTGTTATTCGCCATTGCGTTCAGCGTGGTGGTTGGCGTATCTCTGGCCGGGGTGTACTGGCTTTCCACTCAATATATCGTCGGGCAAATCGATGTGAATTTGCAGGATGAACTAACTCAGTTACGCGGCGATATCGGTGAGGGCCAAAGTGAGGGCCTGATCGGGCAAATTCGGGAACGCGTCTCGCAAAACGATAAAAGCAGCCGCCTTTATCTCTTGGTTGATGCCAATCGGCATATTCTGGCGGGCAATCTCTTGGGCTGGCCCAAGGATTTGACCTGTGGTGAGCCGGCTGAATTCAGCGACCAAAGCGACATCGTGCCGAAAAACCGACAGGCGGAAGATTCGGATATCCGCGTGCGCGCCCTGAGCACGCAGCTCCCGAATGGGCGCTGTCTCTTGGTTGGGCAAGCGATGATTGAAGAGGAAGGATTCACCGACCACACCGGTTATCTGCTGACCTGGGCCTTGGGCATCATCACCTTGTTTTCCTTGGCTGGCGGCGGCTGGATGGGGCTTGCCGTGTTGCGCCGCATCGATACCATCACCCATACCGCAACGCAGATCATGGCCGGGGAGTTTTCCCGTCGCATTCCCGATGAAGGCAAAGGCGATGAGTTCTCCGATCTCTCCGCCCGGCTCAATCAAATGCTCGATCGCATCGACGAACTCATGGCCGGGATGCGGAGTGTCACCGACAACATCGCTCATGATTTACGCAGTCCGCTCACCCGGTTGCGCAACCGATTGGATATTTCCCTGACGCATGAACGTCCCGCAGCACAATACCGTGTAGTCATGCAGCAAACCCTGGACGATGCCGATCAACTCCTTGCACTGTTCAATACCCTGATCGCCATTGCTCAAGCGGAAGCCGGTGTGCGACGGGAAGTATTTACGACGGTAGATTTCAGCAGTCTTCTGCTCGATTTGGTTGATTTTTACCAGTTGGCGGCAGAGGATCGAGGCATTCATCTCAGCGCACAGATTCAACCGGGTATAACCCGCCTGGCCAGTCAAGGGCTTCTGACCCAAATCGTGGTCAATTTGCTGGAAAACGCACTCAATCACATCCCCGCTGGATCAAAAGTAGCCATCACCCTCAGTCAGCAGGACAAAAACATCTCGCTCATCATTGCCGATAACGGGCCGGGCATCCCCAATCCCGCCGACCGTTTGCGCGTGCTGGAACGGTTTGTTCGGCTGGATACGGCGCGAAGCTCGCCCGGCAGTGGTTTGGGGCTTGCTTTGGTGCGCGCGGCCATGCACGAACATGGCGGCACCGTCGAGCTGCAAGATAATCATCCGGGCCTGAAGGTCGTATTGACTTTTCCTTGCCTAAGGAGCCTCTGATTGAATCGAAAATACTGGGCGGCTGACGTTCAATGCGATTTTTTTCGCTTGAGGAGCCGGTTTTGGCTGAAAATCTCCCCAAATTTCAGCATTTCGACGGTTTTTGGGCAGATTTTCCCTGTG
>NZ_DAIESY010000015.1:0-17733 GCF_027346185.1 Halothiobacillus sp. | reverse complement strand
ATATGGCGACTTTCACCGTCGGTCTGATCGGCAATCCCAACTGCGGTAAAACGACACTGTTCAACGCCCTGACGGGTTTGCGGCAGAAGGTCGGGAACTGGCCGGGCGTGACGGTCGATCGCAAGATCGGTACGTTCGATGTCGGGGCCGATCGGGTCGAGTTGGTCGATTTGCCGGGCACCTATTCGCTGGACGCCGCTTCCAGCACTTCTCTGGATGAAGCCATTGCCCGCGAATATGCCCTCTCCGGCGAGGCCGATGTCATCATCAATATTCTCGATGCCAGCAACCTGGAGCGAAACCTCTACCTCACTACGCAATTGCTGGAAATGCGCGTACCGCTGATCCTGGCGGTGAATATGCTCGATCTGGCCGAGGAAGCCGGTATTCATATTGATTTTGCAGCGCTGGAAAAGCGCATTGGTTGCCCGGTAGTGCCAATTACGGCAGCCAAAAAACAAGGTTTGGATGAACTCAAGCGTCGCCTGATCGAGCGTGCGGCCCGTTCCGATGAGCCGGGCATCAAGATCGAATATCCGCCGCTGATCGAAACCGCGCTGCACGACCTTAAACCCAAGATCGAACCGGTGGCTGCCGCGCAGAACATTGATCCGCGCTGGATGGGTGTCAAATTACTGGAAAGCGACCGGCTCACCCTCGCGACCATCGACGAAAGCCTGCGTACCGAGGTCGAGGCGGCTCAGGAAATGATTCGTGCCCATCTGGATGAAGAAGCCGACGTGTTCATCGCCGATGCACGGTACACCTTCATTCACCAGGTGACGCACGCCTGTGTGACGCAGCGCGGGCAGTTGCGCCGCTCGCTCACCGATCGCATTGATGCCATCGTGCTGAACCGATTCCTCGGTATCCCGATATTTCTGTTGATGATGTATCTGCTGTTCGTGATGAGCTTCAACGGCGGCAGCATCTTTCTCGATTTCTTCGATCAGGCCACGCACACGATTTTCGTCAGCGGTTTTGCCCATGTGCTGCATCTGGTGCATGCGCCCGATTGGCTCATCACGTTCCTCGCGACATCGGTCGGGGGCGCAATTCAGTTGGTATCCACGTTCATCGCGCCGATCGGTATGACGTTCCTGTTTCTCTCCTTGCTGGAAGATTCCGGTTATATGGCGCGCGCGGCCTTCGTGATGGACCGCTTCATGCGCAAGATCGGCCTGCCGGGCAAAGCCTTCGTGCCGATGATCGTCGGCTTTGGCTGCAACGTGCCTGCCGTGATGGCGACGCGCACGCTGGAAGACCCGCGTGAACGCCTGATCTCCGCGCTCATGCAGCCGTTCATGTCGTGCAGTGCGCGCCTGGTGATCTACATGGCCTTCGTAGCCGTGTTCTTCCGCGAAAACGGCGGGCAAGTCGTGTTCGGGTTATATGTGCTTGGTATCGTGCTGGCAATTCTCACCGCGCTGCTGCTGAAAAAAACCGCCCTGCGCGGCGAAGCGACCCCGTTTATCATGGAGTTGCCTACCTATCACGTGCCGACATTGCGCGGCCTGTTGCTGACTACCTGGGAGCGTTTGTCGGTCTTCATTTTGCGCGTCGGCAAGGTGATCATCGTGGCGTCCGTCATCGTGACCTTGCTGTCGAGCTTCAGCCCGAGCGGGAAACCGCTTGGCGAGGACGAGGTGGGCGATTCTATTCTGGGCAGCATCGGCAAAACGATCACCCCCGTGTTTCATCCGATGGGCATTACCGATGAAAACTGGCCGGCCGCGGTGGGCCTGCTCTCCGGTGTGGTCGTCAAGGAAATCGTGATGGGTACGCTCAACGGCGTGTATACCCGGATGGATGCCGGTGATGCCGCCAAGGCCGCGGCCAGTACACCCAAGCCCCAAACCTTCGATTTCTGGGGTAGTTTGGCCGCTGCGGTGCAAACGATCCCCGATAACGCCAAGGCGTTTGCCAAAGGCTTTTTTGACCCGCTGGGATTTGGCCAGGTCGAACAGGCCCAGCAAAGCAACTTGCAGCAAGCAGCCGCACAGCAAGATCTGGACGCCACCACGCTATCGCGCATGGGCAGCTTGTTTACCACCTCGGCGGCGATTGCCTACCTGATTTTTATTCTGCTCTATATTCCCTGTGTGAACACGATGGCAGCCATCTACCGCGAGACCCAGAGCCGCGCATGGACACTGTTTGCGATTGCCTGGGGTATTGGTTTGGCCTATGGTTTAGCGGTACTGTTCTATCAGTTCGCCAATTTCAGCGCGCACCCCAAGCAATCGCTGGTGTGGTTGGTCGCGATACTGGCGGCGCTGATCGCCGTGATCGTCGCCCTCAAGCGCAATGGGCAGCAACAGGCGCGAAGATCGGCCAGCGCCTGAAGGTAATCACGAGGTGATCCCGTCATGAACACAATCGATGAAGCCGCCGACACTGTAGACAGAGTCCTTACACCGAGCAATGTTAAGCGCTATATGAAGCAACGGGGCACGGCACCCTTGAGCGACATCATCAACCGCTTCGACGCGCCGCCCGAAGCCGTGTTGGCCATACTGGATTTTTGGCAACAACGGCATCACATCCGCAAGATTGCCGCCCCCCCGACGACCAGTTGTGGCACCGGGTGCAGCAGTTGCAGTACATCGCCGGGCGCCGAATCCTCCTGCCAAACCCCTGTCGCAAATGATCTGTACGAATGGATCGAATCCGGTAGCCTGCCGGTTGGATTCAATTTGATCGCCGATTATGAGCAGGCTTGGGTTCCTACCTCGCCTCATGGGGTTTGATCGCATTACAGCATAGGCATAAAAACGAACCGTTGATCTCTCCTATGAATTTTATTTTATGCACCGCTGATTTAAACGGAGATACCATGCCGTACAGGGATGTGTCGCCATGAATGATCGGATAAGTTATTGTTTGTAAAGATAATAAAAAATCACATTTTTTGATTTTCACCCTCTGAAAATTCCAGGATGGAATTATTCAGAGCTTCCTTAGGATTCGAATTGAGGCACATATGAAAGTTTTAGTTATTGGCGGTGGCGGTCGGGAACATGCACTGGCGTGGAAGCTGGCGCAGTCGCCGCGGGTGTCCAAGGTATTTGTTGCACCGGGTAATCCCGGAACAGCGGCCGAGGACAAGTGTGAAAACGTCTCGATTGCGGCTACTGACATTGCCGAACTGCTCGCTTTTGCAGGGCGCGAGAAGATTGCTCTGACCGTGGTTGGACCGGAAGCGCCCTTGGTTCTGGGCATTGTCGACAGCTTCCGTGATGCCGGTCTGCCGATTTTCGGGCCATCCAAACAAGCGGCTCAGCTCGAAGGATCAAAGGCATTCAGCAAGGATTTTCTGGCTCGCCATCGTATCCCTACAGCCGCCTATCGCGTGTTTACCGAGGCAGCACCGGCCATTGACTATGTGCGCGAACATGGCGCACCTATTGTGGTCAAGGCCGATGGTTTGGCGGCGGGCAAGGGTGTGATTGTCGCCCAGACGGTGGCCCAAGCTGAAGCGGCCATCAAAGATATGCTGGGCGGTCAATTCGGTTCGGCCGGCTCCCGTGTGGTGGTCGAGGCTTTTCTGAGCGGCGAGGAAGCAAGTTTCATTGTGATGGTCGATGGTGGCAATATCCTGCCGATGGCAACCAGTCAGGATCACAAGGCGCGCGACCGGGGCGACACCGGCCCGAATACCGGTGGCATGGGGGCATACTCACCCGCGCCGGTCGTCACCCCGCAAATCGCCGAAGTGGTGATGGAAACGATCATTGAGCCGACGGTCAAGGGCATGGCGCTCGATGGCATTCCCTATACCGGGTTCCTTTACGCCGGCCTCATGATCGATGACGAGGCTCGGCTCAGTGTGCTGGAGTTCAATTGTCGCTTTGGTGATCCCGAAACCCAGCCCATCATGCTGCGTCTCGATAGCGATCTCTTTGATCTGCTGGAAGCGGGTATCGAAGGTTCCCTGGATAAAGTGCAGTGTAAGTGGAATCAGCAAACGGCGATTGGCGTGGTCATGGCGGCTCACGGCTATCCCTCTGACGTGCGAACCGGCGATGTAATCCGAGGGTTGAATGCCGTACCGGGCAACGTGAAGGTATTCCAGGCCGGTACGCGTGCCGAGGGCCAAGACGTGGTGACCGCCGGAGGGCGCGTGCTGTGTGTCACGGCTCTGGGCGACACGGTGCGCGCAGCCCAAGCGGCTGCCTATGCGGGCGTCAAGGCGATTGACTTTGATGGTGGATTCTATCGCGACGATATTGGCTGGCGGGCCGTTCGGCGTGAAACGCAGGTTACAAACCGTAACAAGTAAGAAAGCAGCGCGACACACCTTCGGTTGATATTAGCTGGGTTGATCAAGCATCAATCCTAGTCATCAACCAGAGAAATTAACCGTGAACAAATCGTATCGTGCTCCGCTCATTGCCCTTATTTTTTCCGCAGCCACTTTGACCGCCTGCGGCGGCGGGTCAACACCGACGACCGCTGCAGCCCAGCCGGGTCAAACTACTGCGGGCGTAACGGCGGCAAAAGCACCGACTGAATCGTACATTTCCTATCTTGCGACCAATTACGCAGCGTATAGCGAAACGGGTACCTCGCACTCACCGGCGGCCAGCTTTGATGATGCGAACATGAGCGTTCGTTGGGCAATTTCCACGCAAACCACCGAACAAGCCAATAATCTCAAAAGCCATATCGAATTTATGGAAAATGCGATTTTGAGCGGACAAAACCCGCGCGCCTGGGACAGACTGTTCCTGATGGATGCGTATATGGATCAAGGGCATACCTACACCACAACGATTTCGGTCAATGGCACCACGGTCGTGATTGATAAAATCGCAAAATCCGCCTGCGCTTATGAGCTGATAAAAACCCATGCCCAAGGTGTGGGTGGATGGTTTTTCCACGGCGATATCCAGGTGAGTTTCAGTAACTTGGCCGATCAGATAATCGCCTTGCCTGCCTGTGATGCCGAGCGTGACGGTTTGAACGCGTATATCGAAGCAAACCAAACCGCGCTGCCCAAAGGGATCACCTTGATTCCGGCGCAATAACGCAGCGGATACAGGCCATAAAAAACCCAGCGCATGGCGGGGTTTTTTGCCGTTGGCGGGAGTTAGCCGCGGCGCATGGAATCGTAGAACTCGTTGTTGGTCTTCGTTTTCAGGAGTTTGTCCAGCAGGAACTCCATGGATTCGAGTTCGCTCATCGGATGCAGGAATTTGCGCAGAATCCACATTTTCTGGAGTTCTTCCGCATCCGTCAGCAACTCTTCGCGGCGTGTGCCCGAACGGTTGATATTGATTGCAGGGTACACGCGCTTCTCGGCTATCCGGCGATCGAGGTGCAGCTCCATGTTGCCGGTGCCTTTGAATTCTTCATAGATGACTTCATCCATCTTCGAGCCGGTATCGATCAGCGCCGTGGCCAGAATGGTCAGCGAGCCGCCTTCTTCGATATTTCGTGCCGCACCGAAAAAGCGTTTGGGGCGATGCAGGGCGTTGGCATCCACACCGCCGGTGAGCACTTTGCCCGATGAAGGGACAACGGTGTTGTAGGCGCGCGCCAGACGGGTGATGGAGTCGAGCAGAATGATCACATCGCGCTTGTGCTCGACCAGTCGCTTGGCCTTTTCGATGACCATTTCCGCAACCTGGACATGGCGGGTGGCGGGCTCGTCGAAGGTGGACGCCACGACTTCGCCGCGCACGGTGCGCTGCATTTCGGTGACTTCTTCCGGTCGCTCGTCGATCAGCAGTACGATCAGATCGCACTCGGGATGATTGGCGCTGATGCTCTGGGCAATGTTCTGCAGCAGCATCGTTTTACCCGCTTTTGGTGGTGCGACGATCAGACCGCGCTGACCTTTACCCACTGGGGAGACGATATCAATGATCCGCGCTGTCAAGTCTTCGGTCGAACCGTTACCGCGCTCCATCCGCATACGCTGGTTGGCGTGCAGTGGCGTCAGGTTTTCGAACAGCACCTTGCCCTTGGCCATATTGGGTGCTTCGAAATTGATGGTGTCGATCTTCAACAGCGCGAAATACCGCTCGCCGTCTTTCGGTGACCGTACGGTACCGGCAATGGTGTCGCCGGTTTGCAGGTTGAATCGCCGAATTTGCGAGGGCGAGACATACACGTCCGCAGGCCCGGCCAGATAGGAACTGTCGGCCCCACGCAGGAATCCGAAGCCATCGGGCAGAATTTCAAGTACCCCATCGCCGAAGATAGATTCGCCCGTTTTGGCGTGGGCTTTGAGCAATGCAAAGATTACGTCGTGTTTACGGGTGCGGGCAATGTTTTCAATGCCCATGGATTCTGCCATGGCCAGAAGATCGGCAACGGGTTTTGCTTTGAGTTCGGTGAGATTCATCGGTTTGGATTGATTCAGCTATGAATGGAAGCTTGGGATAGCTTGAGTGGGGGGAAAGAGTTTTATTTGGCGGAGCCGCCGACGGAACGCGAATCGAATCGCAACCTGGGAAAAGGTGGACCTAATTCTGGCACAGTTTCTGTTCCCTGCCAACAGGCGGGGCAGAAACCGGTTCAAATCACCTGGATTTTAAAGGGCACCGTCGATGAACGCAGTGAGCTGGGATTTGGAA
The DNA here is from genome assembly GCF_027346185.1 of Halothiobacillus sp. GTDB lineage: Bacteria > Pseudomonadota > Gammaproteobacteria > Halothiobacillales > Halothiobacillaceae > Halothiobacillus. Next base: position 11,149 of record NZ_DAIESY010000015.1, on the reverse strand, counting down.
ACAGCGCCGACTTTGGTGCCTTCCACCTTGCCGTTTTTGAACAGCATGAGCGTCGGGATGCCGCGGATAGCGTGCTGGCGGGGTGTTTCCGGATTCTCATCGATGTTGAGCTTGGCAACCTTGATCTTGCCTTTGTATTGCTCAGCTACTTCATCGAGGATAGGGGCGATCATCCGGCAGGGGCCGCACCATTCCGCCCAGTAATCTACCAGTACGGGCAGGTCACTTTTCAGGACTTCTTGGTCAAAATTACTGTCGTTAACATAGGCGATTTTGTCGCTCACGGTGATACTCCTTGGTGTCAATGATTGCCCACGAATATAGATCATGGATGCGCCATGAACGATAATTGTTCATGGGGCGAAGTTGCTTTGCAAGTTTTAACTGCGATTTCTTCCGATGTTTTTCATCATTTTCCCGCACCTGAGATAACGCGCATGACTTTAACCGAACTGAGATACGTGGTGGCTGTGGCGCGAGAACGCCATTTCGGCCGGGCTGCTGCTGCGTGTTTTGTGAGTCAGCCCACCCTAAGCGTCGGCGTAAAGCGCATTGAGGAAGCGTTGGCTGTACAGATTTTCGAGCGCGCAAGTCGCACGGAATTACGCATTACTTCGCGCGGCGAAGCCATCATCGAGCAGGCCACGCGAATACTCCAGGAGGTTGAGCAGCTTCAGGCGATTGCCGATGCCGCCAAGGATCCACTGGTCGGCACCTTTAGAATCGGACTGATTTACACGATCGGGCCGTATCTGTTGCCTTCATTGATTCCGGCATTGCATAAACGTGCACCCCGCATGCCGATCGAGATCGTCGAAGGGTTTACCCATGATCTTGTCTATCAGTTGCAACAGGGGACGCTGGATGCCGTGGTGTTGTCGTTGCCTTTCCTGGCATCGAAGCTGGATGTGCGTCCGGTGTACCGTGAACCGTTCACCGTGGCTGTGCCAAGCGATCATCCTTTGTCCTCGGCCCTCAAAGTTTCGGCAGAAACTCTGGCAGAGCAGGATCTGTTGCTGCTGGGGCAGGGGCACTGTTTCCGGGAGCAGGTGTTAAGTATGTGCCCGGAATGCTCGCAGCCAGCCAATACTGGGCGTTTGCAGAAAACACTGGAGGGCGGCTCCTTGGAAACCATGCGCATGATGGTCGCTTCCGGTGCAGGAATTACCGTCCTGCCGTGTTCATCCAATATCTCGCAAGGCGGAAATGCGGGCGATTTGATCCGCTATCTCGAGTTCACCGAGCCCGTGCCTTATCGGGACGTGGCAGTGGCCAGCCGTAACCGTTTTGCACGCGGCGCGGCGGTAGATTTGCTCTGCGAAATGATCCGGGCGCATATTCCCGCCTGTTGCGCCGCTATTTGACGTGTCTCAATCCAGAACCACGACCTGTTCGGCTTGGGGCCCTTTGCGACCTTGACCGATGTGGTATTCGACTTTCTGGCCTTCGACGAGTCGCAGGGTCGAGCCATCACCGACCGCGCGGAAGTGGACGAACAGATCTTCACCGTTTTCACGCACGATAAAGCCGAAGCCCTTGTCGGTGTTGAACCATTTGACGTGCCCGACTTCGCGCACGGGTTCCGCTTCGGCGAGTCTTTCTGCGCCGGAAACGGATTTGCGTGGCAGCAGGCCAGTCAGAAGAATAACGATGAAGATAATGGCGGCGGTTGCGACAAAGCGCAGCAGATTGGATTCAATAAGTTGGGCGGATTGGATTTGGGTTATGGCCAGGGCCGTGATTAAAGCCGCGCCGAAGGCGACAAGCGTAGAAAAAATTCGAGATTCGGTCAGTGTGTTCATTCTTACCTGTATGTTTGAAGTGATTGATGGTGTTTTGCTATTCGTACGAATCTGGCGTAAATCCGCTGGTTCGGCGGGGTAGATCATTCGGGCTGTTGCTACTAGCGAGGACGTCGGCTGACGGTTTGCCGACGGGTCGATCATTCTGCACGAAAGTGAGTGGTCATTAAAGTGCCCGGCCGAAGTGGTAGCTATGGGGCTTGCCGAAAAGGTCTGCCCGAAGGTTGGTCGTATGATTCGGGGTGATGGTGGATCTGTGTCTGCGGCCTCTATCAGGCTGTTTTTTCACAATTATTTTTTTGAATTATAGGGTTTTGCTCGATTTTGGCCCCGCTTGCGCGTAAAATTCTGCCAGCCCGATTTGACTGATCGGCAAGCAATGTTTGATTCCTGCTCGTTTTTCCGGAGAGCATCGTGCGATATCCCGACGTTTTTGATGTGATTGTTGTTGGTGGTGGCCATGCCGGGACCGAGGCCGCGCTGGCGGCTGCCCGCATGGGCGCGAATACGCTGCTCGTCAGCCACAATATCGAAACGCTCGGGCAAATGAGCTGCAATCCGGCCATCGGGGGTATCGGCAAGGGCCATCTGGTGCGGGAAATCGACGCCTTGGGCGGCGCGATGGCGTTGGCGGCTGACCGGGGTGGGATTCAGTTCCGTACCCTCAATGCCCGCAAAGGCCCCGCCGTGCGCGCCACCCGTGCGCAGGCAGACCGCATCCTCTACAAGGCCGCCATCCGGCAGATGCTTGAAAACCAACCGAATCTCATGCTGTTTCAGCAGGCAGTCGATGACCTGCTGCTCGAAGGCGAGCGGGTAACGGGTATTCGAACTCAGGCCGGTATCGAATTTATCGGCAAGACGGTCGTGCTGACGGCGGGCACCTTCCTGGCCGGACAGATTCATATCGGCATGAGCAATTATCAGGGTGGTCGCGCCGGTGATCCTCCAGCGCAGCGGCTGGCCGATCGCCTGCGTGAGCTGTCTCTGGGTGTCGGTCGGCTCAAGACCGGTACACCGCCACGTATCGACATCCGTTCGATTGATTTGTCTGTCATGCAGATCCAGCCAGGCGATACGCCGGAGCCGGTATTCTCATTCATGGGGTCGGTCAAGGATCATCCACAGCAGGTCAATTGTTACATCACCCATACCAACGAGCGGACGCACGAAATTATCCGCGGCGGCCTGGATCGCTCCCCCATGTTCACGGGTGTGATCGAAGGGGTGGGGCCGCGTTACTGCCCATCTATCGAGGATAAAATCCACCGTTTTGCCGATAAGGACTCCCATCAGGTGTTCGTCGAGCCGGAAGGCCTGACCACGAACGAAATCTATCCAAACGGGATTTCAACCAGTCTGCCGTTTGATATTCAGCTGGCCTATGTGCGCTCGATCCGAGGTTTCGAGCGTGCGGTCATCACCCGCCCCGGTTATGCCATCGAGTACGATTTTTTTGACCCGCGCGGCCTGAAGCCCACGCTGGAAACTCGCGCCATCGAGGGGCTGTTCTTTGCCGGGCAGATCAATGGCACGACCGGTTACGAAGAAGCCGGCGCTCAGGGTTTGATGGCTGGTGCCAATGCAGCGGCACAGGTGTTGGGGCGTGATCCGTTGACGCTTCGCCGTGACGAGGCGTATGCCGGTGTGATGATCGATGATCTGATCACGCAAGGTACGCTCGAGCCCTATCGCATGTTCACCAGTCGGGCCGAATATCGCCTGATGCTGCGCGAAGACAATGCCGATCAACGTCTGACGCCGATCGGCCATGCGCTGGGTCTGGTGGATGAAGCGCGCTGGCGGGCGTTCAACGAAAAAATGGAAGCCATCGCGCGCGAGCAGGCGCGTCTTGGTGCGCTCTGGGTGCATCCGGATCACCCCGATGTGTCCCGTTTGCCCGGTGTCATCAGTCGAGGCGTCAATGCGCTGGATCTGTTGCGTCGTCCGGAAATGGATTACCAGCAGTTGGCCCAGGTGCCCAGCCTGGCTCCAGAATCACCCTTGCCCGCTGCGGTGACCGAGCAGATCGAAATCGAAGCAAAATATGCAGGTTACGTTGATCGTCAGAAAGACGAGGTCAGCCGTTCCGTGAAGCAGGAAACGCAGGTTTTGCCGGACGATCTCGACTATAACCAGATTTACGGTCTTTCCAACGAAGTGCGCAGCAAGCTTGAAGCGCAGCGGCCGAGTACTTTGGGTCAGGCGGGACGCATTCCCGGCGTCACGCCGGCGGCCATCTCTTTGTTGCAGGTTCATCTCAAGCGTCGAAGTCTGCTGGCAGCATCGGCTTGATTACATTGTCGCCTGATAACGAGATGGTTGTGCGCTATGCCGGGCAAATTGAGCAGGGCGTGCAAACGATGGGGCAGGAGATAGCCCCTCGCAGTGCGCAGCGTATTTCGGCCTATATCCATTTGCTGGCCAAGTGGAATCGAACCTACAACCTGACAGCCGTGCGCAATCTCGAGGACATGCGCGTGCGTCATGTACTGGATGCGTTGGCCGTGCGCCCTTGGGTGAAGTCGGCGGGGCGTTTGGTCGATGTCGGCAGCGGCCCCGGCATTCCGGGTATCCTGTTGGCGCTGGCCGATGAAACGCTAGGCGTGACGCTTATCGATTCCAACCTGAAAATGACCCGATTCGCTGAAGCGGCCGTGCGCGAACTGGCGATCGAAAATGTAACCGTGCTGCGTTCACGGGTCGAAGAAGTGCCCGCTTCATCATTCGATCAGGCCATATCGCGTGCGTTTGCATCCACGGCAGATTTTCTGCGCCTGACCGGCCATCTCGTGCGCCCCGGAGGAGAGTGGCTTGCGATGAAAGGGCGTCTTGATGAGCGCGAGCAGCAAGCCGTTCCGGATGGTTTCATCTGTCGGGAAACCATTCCGTTGTCTGTTCCCACGCTGGATGCGGCGCGTCATTTACTGATCTATCAACGAGAGGCGCAATTATGAGCTGGACGCTCGCCATCACCAATCAGAAAGGCGGCGTGGGCAAGACCACCACAGCGGTTAACCTGGCTGCCGCCCTGCAATCCATGGGGCAGCGCGTGCTCCTGATCGACTTGGACCCGCAGGGCAATGCCACCGTCAGCGTGGGGCAGGATAAGTCTGCGCTTGCGCGAACCATGACGGATGTGTTGCTCGATGAAGCTTCCATTGGTGATGTCATTATCAGGAGTGAACCGGCGGGATTCGATCTTTTACCGGCCAATATCGAACTGGCCGGTGCGGAATTCCAGCTCGTCAGCCGGATCGGTCGAGAAATGAAGCTTCGCCGTGCACTGGCTCCTCTGCTGACAAACTACGATTTCGTGCTGATCGACTGCCCGCCTGCGCTCAACACCCTGACGATCAATGCCCTTGTGGCGTCCGATGACGTGCTCATTCCGGTCCAGTGCGAATATTTTGCGCTGGAGGGTTTGAGCTCATTGCTGGAGACGATCGAGCAGGTGCGTGTGGCATTGCAGCCAGCCTTGGGCATAGCTGGGGTACTGCGCACGTTGTATGATGCCCGCAATCTATTGGCACAACAGGTTTCCGAACAGCTACAAACCCATTTTGGTGATCAACTGTTTCGCACGCTCATTCCGCGCAATGTGCGATTGGCCGAGGCGCCCAGCCATGGCCTGCCCGCCTTGTATTATGACCGCGGCTCAGCGGGCGCCCAGGCGTACACCGATTTAGCGCATGAATTGGCCGAACGGGCCGAACAGCGCGCCGGGCACTAGTCTCAATATCAACGGATTCGAGAATGGATAGCATCAGATGACAGTCAAAAAGAAAGGATTGGGCAGAGGGCTGGACGCTTTGCTGCGTTCCAGTGAAGCAAAGGACGATCCCGGCGCGCAACTGCGCGACGTTTCGCTTGAGTTGATACACCCCAGTCCGTTTCAGCCGCGCACGCATTTCGATGAGGATGCGTTGCGCAGTCTCGCCGATTCGATCCGGGCGCAAGGGCTCATTGCGCCCGTGGTACTGCGTCGTCGTTCCGGTGAATATGAACTGATCGCCGGCGAACGTCGTTGGCGCGCCGCGCAATTGGCCGGATTGCAGCAAATCCCCGCTATTGTTCGGGATATCGACGACCATCAGGCGGCCGCACTCGCCCTGATAGAAAACCTTCAACGCGAAGATCTCGATCCCATCGAACAGGCCGAAGCCATGCGGCGACTGATCAAGGAATTTGAGATGACGCACCAGCAGGTCGCCGATATTCTCGGTATTTCGCGTCCGGTCGTGTCCAATGCCTTGCGCCTGCTCGATCTGGCCGATCCGGTCAGGCAACTTCTGCATAACAAGCAACTGGATGCCGGGCACGCTAGGGCATTGGCCGGGTTGCCGATGGCGCAACAGCCCCTGCTGGCGGAAAAGATCGTGGCCAAGGCGCTGACGGTCCGGCAGGTTGAAGGCATGGTGCGGAAATTGAACGAGGCGACCCTCAATCCACCCGCACCAAAGCCTGACGATCCTGATACGGCGTTATTGCTGCGCCAGATAGCCGATTCACTGGGTGTGCAGGTTGATTTGGTGCAGAACTCACGTGGTGGCGGTCTACTCAGACTTCGCTTCGACGAACCCGGACAATTGGACCTGATTCTGAATCGACTGATACAGGAGTAGGGGGAAGGCGACGCGAAGTTTTGTCCGGCTCGATTCCGGTAGCCAAGCCAACTGTTGTTGGCGCTCGAATATGCCGGTACACTAGCCACCAAATTTTGGCCGTCAGAAACTAGGGAAACGTCATGGCCGAGCAAAAGCAAGGGGCTAAGCCCGAAAGCACAAAGCAGGAAGGCTACCTTGCCATTCGGCTGCGTGGCCTGATGAACGTGGGTGCCGGCAATGTATTTGCTTCCACCGTTATCGCGGGCTTGCTGCTCGGCTTTCTGGTGGATCGCTGGCTCGACGTGGCGCCTATTGCCATGTTGTTGGGTGGCCTTCTGGGTTTTATTGGCGGTATGCGCAATGCGCATCGGCTCATGCAGGCAGGTTCCCGTGACCGTAATGTCTGACGGCATCGCCCGGCGGGGTAGAACGGTGCTGATAGCCCAGCTTATTGTGGGCGCAGTTTCAGCGGGCCTAGCTTTTTTGTATACGGGGCTTGATTCGTTTTATGGGGCGGTCGGTGGCTCGTTGATAGCAGTAACCCTGATGCTTGTGCTGGGGTATACCATGCGCAAGGCAAGTGAGCTGGCGGTTGAATCTCCGCAGACCAGCATGAATGTGATGTATGTCGGTGCGGTGGTTCGGTTTGTTCTGGTTCTCGTATTATTTGGCATCGCGCTGGGCGGGTTGAAGTTGTCGGCCCTCTATACCGTTGCGGGCTTTATCATTGTGATGATCGTGGGTGTATTGGCCTCGCGCGGGCGCGATTCGGGCAGACCCAAGAGCAAAACGGATTGATATAAAAAAGATTTAAACTTGGATTGAGGAGACTCGTGTGGCTACAGAAAATACCGGCGGCGGCTCGGTTGAGTATATCCAGCATCACTTAACCAACTTATCGGTGGGTCAAGGGTTCTGGCAACTAAATATCGATACCCTGATCTTCAGTACCCTGTTAGGTGGTCTGATTCTGTTCGTTGCCATGAAAATTGGCCAGAATCTGCGTACCGAAACGCCTGGGCGCTTCCAGAATGCTGTCGAAGGCATTCTGGAATTCGTGGATAATCAGGTCAAAGATTCATTTGGTGGCAAAGCGCCGGCATTGATCGCGCCACTGGCACTGACCATCCTGATCTGGGTCTGGCTGATGAACTTTATGGATTTGATCCCGATCGATCTTATTCCCGCCATTGCTCATGGTTTGGGTGTGCCTTATTTGAAGATCGTGCCGACTACCGACTTGAATACACCACTGGCCATGGCGCTCGTTGTGTTCATGCTTACGGTTTATTACAACCTGAAAGTGAAAGGTTTTGGTGGCTACATCAAAATGTTCCTGTTTCATCCTTTCGGTAAGTTTTTCATTCCGGTCAACATCGTCATGACGCTGATTGAAGAACTGGCTAAGCCAATCAGTCTGGGCCTGCGACTGTTCGGCAACATGTTTGCTGGTGAGTTGGTGTTCATGCTGATAGCCCTGCTGACAATGGGTGCCACGATCAGTGCCAGCCTGCTGATCTGGTTCCCGCTCCAAGTGGTGCTTGATCTGGCGTGGTTGATCTTCCACATCCTCGTGATAACGTTGCAGGCCTTTATCTTCATGGTGCTGACCATCGTGTATCTGGGCATGGCGCACATCGACGCCGATTCGCATTAATTAGTTTCTGTTTTTGTTTCGTTTTTTAACTGTTCGACTGAGGAGAATGTAAATGACCCCTGAAATGCTCGCGACAATTTATGCCTACACAGCTGTAGGCGTTGGTGTGATTCTGGCTGCGGCCGGTTTGGGTTCTGCAATTGGCTGGGGCTTGATCTGCTCCAAAACACTGGAAGGTATCGCACGCCAGCCTGAAATGCGTCCTCAATTGATGACCAACATGTTCATCTTCGCGGGCCTGATGGAATCCTTCCCGTTCATCATTTTGGCCTTCGCTATGTGGTTCCTGTTCGCCAACCCGTTCGTTGGTGCGCTGAAATCCGCGATTGGTGCAATGTAATTCGTCCGGGCCGGATCCATATGGCCGGGGCCTGCCCTGGCCGTTCTGCTGATGGTCCAAACCATGAAACTGCAACAATCGAGGTTATGCTGTGAACATTAATATCACACTGGTTGCTCAAATTATCGCCTTCGTGGTGCTGGTTTGGCTGGTCAGCAAATACCTCTGGACGCCGCTTGCCGCATTGATGGAAGCGCGACGCCAGAAAATTGCCGACGGTCTTTCCGCCTCCGAGCGTGGCAAGCATGAGCTCAAGCTCGCGCAAGAACGTTCAGCGGAAATGCTGCGCGAAACGAAAGAAAAAGCGAACGATATCGTGGCTCAGGCCAACGCGCGCGCCAATCAGATTCTTGAAGATGCCCGTGTCAATGCGAAGGCAGAAGCTGAGCGCATCGTGGCGCAGGCTTCGGCCGAAATCGACCGCGAAGTGAATCGCGCCAAAGAAACCTTGCGCACGCAGGTATCTGCTATTGCAGTTACCGGTGCAGAACGCATTCTGAAGCGTGAAGTAACGAAGAAGGATCACGAAGTGGCACTGGCTGATCTGATTGCGCACATTTAAGGATATAGAGGTAATCGTATGTCCGAAAATATCCAAGTAGCACAATCCTATGCCAAGGCCATTCATGAGCTTTGCTCGACACCGGCGGTAGCAGAAGCCTGGTCCAAAAATCTCGCGTTTTTGGCGCAAGTCGCTCAAAACTTGGACATGGAGCGGTTTCTTGCGGACATTTCCCGTCCTTCCGAAGAGCGCACCCGGGGTTTTCTGGCCGTGGTTTCCAGCGAGCTGGATCCGCAGGCCATCAACCTCGTGCGTTTGTTGGGCGAAAATGGTCGGCTGGCTATCCTCCCGGAGATCGCGGCCCAGTTTGAGCTGCTGCGTGCCGAGGCCGAGCAGCGGATGACGGCAACCGTCGTATCTGCTTATCCCCTGACCGAAAGCGAAATCAACAACATTAAATCGGCGCTCAACAAGCGATTGAATCGTACGATTGACCTGATTACCGAAACGGACGACTCGCTGATTGCGGGTGCAATTATTCGTGCGGGTGATCTGGTAATCGACGGTTCCATGCGCGGCGGTATCCAAAAACTTGCCACTCAGTTGAGTCGCTAAGGAGATCATATGATCAATCCCTCTGAAATTAGTAGTCTGATTAAGCAACGCATTGAGAACTTTGATCAAAGTGCGGATGCGCAAACTGTAGGCACCATCGTTTCTGTCAGCGACGGTATCCTGCGAATTCACGGCCTCAACGACGTGATGCTCGGTGAAATGATCGAGTTGCCGGGCGGCGGCTTTGCCGTTGCGATGAACCTTGAGCGCGATTCAGTTGGTGCCATTGTTCTGGGTGGCTACGACCAGTTGAGCGAAGGTGATCAGGTCAAATGCACCCAACGCATTCTCGAAGTGCCGGTAGGTAAAGAGCTGTTGGGCCGTGTGGTGAACACCCTGGGCCAACCCATCGATGGCAAAGGCGATATCAATGCGAAGATGACCGCGCCCATCGAGAAAATCGCACCGGGCGTTATTGAGCGGCAAAGCGTTGACCAGCCGCTGTTGACCGGTATCAAGGCGCTGGACGCCATGGTCCCCATCGGTCGCGGCCAGCGCGAGTTGATTATCGGCGACCGCCAGACCGGTAAGACTGCCGTTGCGATCGACGCCATCATCAACCAGAAAGGCAAAGGCGTATTCTGCGTTTACGTGGCGATTGGCCAGAAAGCTTCTTCAATAGCGAACGTTGTGCGCAAGCTCGAAGAATACGGCGCGCTGGAATACACCATCGTCGTTGCGGCAACAGCATCCGATCCTGCGGCCATGCAGTATCTGGCTGCTTATGCCGGTTGCACCATGGGCGAATACTTCCGCGATCGCGGTATGGATTCACTGATCGTATATGACGATCTGACCAAGCAAGCATGGGCTTATCGTCAGATTTCCCTGCTGCTGCGTCGTCCACCAGGTCGTGAAGCCTATCCGGGTGACGTGTTCTATCTGCACTCACGTCTGCTTGAGCGCGCATCCCGCGTGAATGCCGACTACGTTGCCGAGTTCACCAAAGGTGAAGTGACTGGACAAACCGGTTCATTGACCGCGCTGCCGATCATCGAAACCCAGGGTGGTGACGTGTCCGCGTTCGTACCGACCAACGTGATCTCAATCACCGACGGTCAGATCTTCCTGGAAACCGATCTGTTCAACTCGGGCATTCGTCCTGCAATCAACCCAGGTATTTCTGTATCGCGGGTTGGTGGTGCAGCGCAAACCAAGGCTGTCAAGAAATTGGCCGGTGGTATTCGTACCGACTTGGCGCAGTATCGTGAGTTGGCGGCGTTCTCGCAGTTTGCATCCGATCTCGACGAAGTTACCCGCAAGCAGCTCGAACGCGGCTAGCGCGTAACCGAGTTGATGAAGCAGAAGCAGTTCAAACCTTTGTCGGTTACTGAAATGTCTCTGTCTTTGACTGCAGCGAACGAAGGTTACCTGGACGATATCCCGGTCGATAAAATCAACGACTTCGAAACTGCCCTGCACGACTACGCGGCCACCAATGCCAAAGATTTGGCCGAGAAAATTGGGGACAACGGTAATTTCAGTGATGAAATTGCGGCTCAATTGAAGCAAGTGATCGAAACCTTCAAGGCGAAGGGCGTTTATTAATCAGGGGGCGATGTCATGGCCGTAGGCAAAGAGATTCGCACCAAGATCAAGAGCGTGCAGAACACGCGCAAGATCACC
>NZ_DAIESY010000170.1:0-26127 GCF_027346185.1 Halothiobacillus sp. | reverse complement strand
TTGTGGATAAACTCACTGCGCGAAAAGAATATCGCCAGGAAAAAACAGAATCAAAAACCGGGGCAGCGCCATGCAGCTGCGTGTCAAAGGCTACCCTCTTAAACTCAATGAATTAGTGTCTTGACTGAGGGGTCCATTTTAAATGGTCATTGATTCTCCTCCTCCCCGTTAGTCGCAGATAACCAGTTACACAGTTATTTGTACACCCTCCCTTTGACTTGTGGAGGGTGTCAATCATTCGCGAGACGTTGATGAGACGGGTCTTGACATCTTTGGGTATCTCGAAAAACCCTGACTCTGGGCTTTTTCGAAAACGTCTGTTGCGGGAAACTCACAACGAACTTATGCAATTTCAATCGCTTGTGCGATTGTGCTGTACTTCATACTTATGGCACATGAGCACCTAGAAAGGTTTTTCGAGGTACCCCCCCTTTAAGGTTGAGCCGATATTTGGCATTCTGCTCGAATATCTTCAATACAGGATGGATGCGCTTATGTCTCGATTGGCCCTGGCAGGTAAGTTGCCCACCCCGGATATGTGGGTTCATATCCCCGAACTGATTAGTGCCTACTACACACAGCAGCCTGATGCCGGGCAGGTGCGTCAGCAGGTGAGTTTCGGCACTTCCGGCCATCGGGGCACGAGTATGAACACGAGCTTCAATGAAGCGCATATCGCGGCCATTACAGCGGCTTTGATTGAATATCGTCGAGAACAGGGCATAACTGGCGCTGTTCTGATCGGTGCGGATACGCACGCGCTTTCCTGGCCGGCATTTGTGACTACGATTGAGGTGCTTGCGGCCGCTAGTGTTCCTTTGCATTATCAAGCCGGCTTCAAACCGACACCCACGCCGGTTATTTCCCGGTTGATCATCGTCAATAATGCGACGTCCTCGGGCGCCTTGTGCGATGGGATCGTGATCACACCATCACACAATCCGCCGACTGATGGTGGTTTCAAGTACAACCCCACACACGGTGGCCCGGCCGATACAGATGCCACGGGCTGGATTCAGAAACGAGCGAATGAGCTGCTTGATCAATGGGAGAACATCCCTCGGATGGACTTCGCAGAAGCCCTGAAACAGTCTTTTGTGATTGCTGATGACTTCGTCACGCCTTATGTGGCGGAACTGGAGCAGGTGATCGATTTCGAAGCAATTCGCAAGGCGGGCATTTCCATCGGCGTTGATCCGATGGGGGGAGCCGGATTGCCGTACTGGAAACCGATTGCCGAGCGTTACCAGCTTGATCTGACCGTGGTGAATGACCGAATCGAGCCCGATTTTCGGTTCATGCCGCTCGATCATGACGGCAAGATCCGCATGGATTGCTCCTCGGCCTACGCCATGTCCGGATTGTTGGCCATCAAGGATCGTTTCGATATTGCGTTCGGAAACGATACCGATGCCGATCGTCACGGGATTGTGACCCCGGACGGCGGTCTGCTCAATCCCAATCACTACCTCGCGGTGGCAATCGATTATCTGTTCCGTCATCGGCCAGAATGGGCCGAGCATCTGGCCATTGGCAAAACGGTCGTTTCCAGCTCGATGATCGATCGCGTGGCGGCGGGTCTGGGTCGTACCGTTTTTGAAACACCCGTAGGCATCAAGTGGTTCCAGCCTGGGTTGACTGCGGGCGAGTTGGGCTTTGGTGGAGAAGAGTCCGCAGGTGCTACGTTCCTTTGTCGTGATGGGCAGGTATGGACGACAGATAAGGATGGACTGATCCTGGGGCTGCTTGCTGCTGAAATCTTGGCGGTGACGGGTAAAGATCCCTGGGAATACTACAACGATCTGGTTGATCGATATGGCCAGCCATTTTATACCCGAGTGGATGCGCCGATCAGTGCTGAAGAGAAAGCCCGGTTCAAAGGGCTGACTGCTGACGCCGTGCGTGCGACCGTCCTTGCAGGAGAGCAAATTGCTCGAGTCTTGACCCATGCGCCCGGCAACCAGGCTCCATTGGGTGGACTGAAAGTTGAAACTGCGAATGGTTGGTTTGCCGCGCGTCCATCCGGTACGGAAGATATTTACAAGATTTATGCTGAGAGTTTTATCTCAAGTGAGCATCTTGCCCTTATTCTGGAAGAAGCGAAGACTTTGGTTTCCGAGGTGTTGTCCGGCTAAACGGTCAGACTGGCATGGTCGAGTCAGGAACGAAAGCGGCTTTTCTTTGAATTTTGTTGTGCTCTATCGTTGTTGTGCGGCTCGAATCGTTGTCAGCGCTTTTGCCGTACCCCAGAGTATGAGTAAAAAAGCGCAAGCGGTAATAAGCCACCAGATGACAATCAGCCCGAATAAGTTTGGCGCCTGCATGAATGTGGTCATCAGCGAGTCCTGGTAGTAAAAAAACCACGGATGATTGGCTGGAAACACGCTGCGGTGAAAGCTGTTGAACACACGCATAGGCCCAATAGCAAAGACACTAATCCCCGCGATAAGCAGGCTTAGCGCCGTGCCGGTTGCAAATGAACGCAGGCTGGGCAGCGGTTTTTTTCGCCAGAGTGTGAAACCGAGCAGGATTAACCACGCCAAAAGCGCCAAAACACCAATATCTTTGCCAATATCGACTACGCGGGAAACATCGGTTAAATGAGTGACCTCGTCTACCGTTAAAAATACGCCCAGGTCGCGACCGTCGGGTGAAAAGTAATGCAGCTCGCTTAAACCGCTTCCTTCGTTGTTAATGGCTTTTGTTATCGCTGAAAACAAGCGCGCGTGTTCATTGGCATTGGTTTCGATAAAGTTTTGTTTGCCGTGACGATTTTGCGGTGCGTAGGTTTCGATTGTTGCCGGAATGTTCAACAGCCGATAATCCAGCGGATACAAAAAGTTAATCTGGAACAACGCCATCCAGGCGAGCCATAGTACCGCAGGCCAAAGCAAGATCAGATGAAGGCCAACAGGAATGGCATTTTTTACACGTGTCATCGCTTGGAGTCTGGGCATAAGAGCATCTCAGATTTGAAAAGGATCAAAATAGGGAACCTCGAAAAACCCATTCCGTGGAATTTTTCGAGGTGCTCTTGTGCCAAGCATATCAGTCCTTATGCTGTTTAATCGCTTCGGCTACGATTTGCGCCCGCTCTTTGAGCACCAGAATCAAAAATAAGGCAAGCATCAGTAAACTCATTGTGCCTGCAGACCACCATAGCACAGTGGGTAAGCCAAAAATCAGGTCAACCAGAACAATACCGGCAGCAGGTCCCAGCATAAATAATGACAACGCCCTTAATCGCCATAAGGCGACCAAGGTGGGTTGTCTTTTCCACCATTGGAACATGGTGTTATCGAAAACGCTGATACGATTAGTGCGCGTAGCCTACCAGTTTGTGCAAACGGGCACGAAAAACCCATGCTTGATAAAAATTGTAGGACAACATGACAGGCACAAAACCGAGCATGGCGTAACTGAATGCAGCCAAGGAGTTGGACGGGTTGGCCGCATCGAAAATCGTCATTGTGCCCGGAACAAACCAAGGGTAGAGCGTAGCCATCATGGTGGCAAAATTAATGAACACGATACAGGCAAGCCAGAGCATGGCAGTTATGTCGCGCTGCTCACGAGACGCTTTGCGCATAGACCAGGTTGCATAAAGAACAATGGCACCGGCAGTGACGTATGCCCACCAATAAGGACCAATCCATTTATCCCTTGCCCATGGGAATTGGATAAAGGTCCAGGCAACTGTGACTAAAATAGCGACCAGTGCAAGGTAGAACATGAGGTCAGTCCATTTTAAGGCCTTGGCGTAGATTTCCGTATCGCGGTTGAAGCGGGCGCGCAAGTAGGTGCCACCGGCTAGCGAGGCAGCTATGACCGCGGTCACACCGGTCAGCAGGCTAAAGGGAGTCAGAAAGTCCATGGCGCCACCATTGAAGGTGGGTACTTGACCGGTTGACATACTAAAGCCCTGCAAGAACGCCCCCAGGGAAACACCGGCAGCGAAAGTGGTTGCCAGGCTGCCGATCCCAAAGCCCCAATCCCAAACTTTGCGGCTTCGCTTGGAATAATGGTGAAACTCGAGGGAAACGGCCCGGACAATAATGCCCCAGAGCACAACCATCAGTGGAATCATCAGGTAATGAAACAAGGAGCCATAAGCCAGAGGAAAGGTGCCGAAAATAGCGCCACCGGCCACCACCAGCCACGTTTCATTGGCATCCCAGGTTCCCGCCATCGAGGCCATGATCGCACCACGTTCTTCACTATCTGAATTAAATAGTGAGTAAATCCCGGAACCCAGATCCGCGCCATCCAGAATGATGTATAAAACCACGAATAAGCCGATCATCAGCCACCAGATAACGGTGAGCCATTGGTAGCCGTGGGTGATGTCCATAATATGCTGCATAGTTCTTCTCTTCGTATGGGTTCAAACGGTAGGGCGTTCAATCAATGGTTTCCCTTCTGGTGGATCTTTTCTGGGTATTTGCACCAAACCGAAACCATCATCTTGCACGCCATACATGATTTCTTCATCCATGTCCGGACCTGTGCGAACTACTTTTGAGAAGAAATACCAGGCTCCGATCCAAACCACCAGATCAAAGAACACAAAGCCGATAAACCATATGATTTCTGCGGCAATGCTCATTTGGCTTACGCCTTCCGAGGTGCGCATTAAACCGTGGACAAGCCAGGGTTGGCGGGCAATTTCACGCGTCCACCAACCTGTCCAGATGGCGATATAGGGCAGAATGGCGCTGAAGATGATGGCCCGTAAAAACCACGGACGGCGTTGGAGTTCCTCTGCGCTAAATTTTCCCTTGTAGCGAAGATACAGTGCCCAGAATGCAACCAGCATGAGAATACCACCGGCAGCCACCATAATGCGGAAGGCATAAAACGGGGCGAGCACAGGCGGGCGATCTTCGGGTTTGAACTGATCAAGGCCTTTCACCGTGCTGACCCATTTGTGGTCTTCCAGCAGGCTCAGTACGTGGGGGATGCCAATCTGGAACGTATTGGTGCCTTTTTCTTCATCGGGCCATGCAATCAAATTCCAGCTCGTATTGGGCGTGCCATCGGCATTGTAGGTATGCCAGTGACCTTCCATGGCGGCGAGTGCGGCAGGATCATGTTCGGCAACAGTGCGACCCAATTCGTCACCTATATAAACCTGTAGAGGCGCAACAATCACCAAAGCCATTAAAGAAGCGGTCAAGGTGCGCATAAACATCTGCGCATGGCGGTTTTTGTAAATCATCCAGGCCGAAATACCCGCCACGAAAAACAGACCAATCTCAATTGAGGCAATGGCCATATGAGGGAAGGCGGTCAGGAAATTCGGATTGAAAATCGCGGCGGTCCAATCGTCCACCAAAAACAAACCTTTCTCCAGATGAACGCCGGTAGGCGATTGCATCCAGGAATTAGCCACCAAAATCCACATGGCCGACAGCATGGATGAAAACGCAACGTTAAACGTGGCGAAGATATGCATCTTCTTGCTGATTTTACCCCAGCCGAAAATCATCAAACCAATGAAGCCGGCTTCATACATGAAGGCCGTGATGGTTTCATATCCCAGGATGTTGCCGAAAAATGGCCCGGCCGCTTGTGAGAAGGGGCCGAATAATATGCCAAACGACATTTCCATGGTGACGCCGGTGGCTACTCCAGCGCCAAAGTTGATGATGAATAGCTTTTCGAAAAAACGTGTCAGGCGATACCACTCGTCGTTGTCGGTTTTAAGCCAGCGCCATTCGCTGTACAACAAAAACGAGGCCAGACCGATGGTGAGCGGTGGGTAGAGAATGTGCATGGTGGTTATCCACGCAAAATCAAGTCTTGCAAGATCGATCATTAGCGTCGGATCTGTCATTTTTTTCTCCCGATGATAGATGGCGCGGTGGGCACCATATAGGGTGATCTGTGTGCTGAATTGCGGTTGGCCGACCTCAGCGAGTATCAATCCGATCCTGGCATTGAAAATGGTGAGGAGATCGGTATTTGTAGAGTTAATAGTAGATTACTTTTCCACTATTTTTAAAATTTATTAGCAAAATAAACTAAAAATATAACCAAATGATTTTAATTGGATAATGAGTTATATTTTGCAAATCAGATGTTTATTACATCCGTGTTCCGCCGAGTATCGCTGACACGTCCGGCATCCATCAAAATGATCTGATCGGCCAGGGTGAGTAGATGAGGGCGATGAGTGATGATCAGAGCCGTGCGCCCCGACAACAGTCGCTCAAGTGCATGGGTGACTTCTCGTTCGGTGGCTGCATCCAGCCCTTCTGTGGGTTCGTCAAGAATAACGATGGGGGCATCCTTCAATAAAGCGCGGGCAATGCCGATGCGCCGAATCTGTCCACCTGACAGCCGGGCTGCGGCTTCGCCAACCTCCGTTTCAAAGCCATCGGGCAGGGCGAGTATATCGTCGAGAATAGCGGCCGCCCGGCAGGCATTCAGAAGTTCTTCCTCTGTGGCATCGGGTTTGGCGAGGTATAAATTGGCGGCCAGCGTCGTGTTGAACAGATGGACTTGCTGGCTAACAACGGCGCAAAGCGCGCGAACGGTGTCGCCGCTTAAATCATTCAGATTAGTGTCGCCAATGGTGATCTGGCCGGAGTCGGGCGCCCAGAACTTGAGCAGCAGTTGGGTCAAACTGGATTTGCCCGAGCCACTGGCACCCCGGATGGCGAGTTTCTGTCCCTGTTTCAGGTGGAAGGTAACATCGCTCAGTGCCGGTTGCTTGTTTCCTGGATAGGTGAGGCACACCCCGTCGAATCGTATGTCGAAATGCTGTGGCGCGGCAGCAGGGTTGATCGGTTCGATCACCGCAGGTTCAGCATCGACCAGATCCAGAATCCGGCGGGCGGCGCTGCGTGTTTCCCCGAGGGCGCGAAAGGCAATGGGCAAGGCGGCGACTGCCTCAAAACTGGCCATGCCGAAAAACGCCAGCATCACGAGCTCCGGCCCATTGAGCATCCCGCTTTGAACCAGACCAATGGCAATGACGATCATGCTAAGCCAGGTGAGTTGGCTGAACAGACCTGTAAGGGCCGTGCTGCCAGCATCGATGCGGTTTTGCTGTCTCTGGGGTAAGATCAGAGCGCTGTTCTCCTCGTGTATGGTGTCCATGCGTTGTTGCGGATCGCCGTAGAGCGTGATTTCGGCCAGGCCGCGCACGGTTTCGCTGGTTCGTTGGCGCAAGGCCGCACGGGCCTCGACAATCTGTTTGCCACTGTTCATACCCAGGTGCAGCGCCAGCCAAGGCAGAATCAGGCCGACGATCATCAGGCCAATAAGGTTCGTCAGTGCAATGGCAGGGCTCCACCACAACAGGAACAGAATCATCAGCACGGTGGAGAGCAGGGCGGCAAGTGTTGGTGTCACGATGCGTAAATACGCATTTTCGAGACTATCGATGTCGGCACGAATCCGGCTCAGCAAATCTCCGCCTTGGTAATACTGAAGGCGAGCCGGTGCCAACGGTTCCAGACGTTCGAAGAACCATTGACGCAATCCGGCGAGGAGCCTGAATGTGGCCTCGTGGGTGATCAATCGTTCGAGATATCTGCCTACGGTACGCAGAATCGCCAAACCGCGGATGGCCGCGGCCGGCGTGAAGTAGTTGATGACGGCTCCCGTCAGCCCGCTGATGGCCATGGCGGTAATGAACCAGCCGGATACGGAAAGTAACGCCACATTGGCGAGAATGACCGTGGAGGCGAGCAAGACACCCGCAAGCATCCAGCCGAGGTAGGGGCGGCTGATTTCATAAAGCCAGCGCAATTCGTTCTGCTTTGGCGAATGATTTTGTTTGCGACTCATAGCCCGGCGCTCCGATATTGCCGGTAGCGTTCGGCATAGGCACCATTTGCGTGGAGCAATGCCTCGTGGGTGCCTTGCTCGATGATTTTCCCGCCGTCGAGTACCACGATCTGATCGCTTCGCTCGATCGTGGTCAAGCGGTGCGCGATGGTCAGCATGGTTCTACCTGAGGAAAGTCTGGCGATGGCGTCCGTGATCAGGCGCTCACTTTCCGGGTCAAGGCTGGCGGACGGTTCGTCCAGCAGCACAACGGGTGCATCCTTATAAAATGCGCGTGCCAAGGCGATGCGCTGTATTTCACCGCCCGAAAGCCCCTGGCCCCGGTCTCCGACAATCGTCTGGAAACCGTTTGGCAGGCGGTTGATGAAGTCGAGTGCATGTGCATTCTGTGCTGCCTGGTGCAACGCATCAGCGTGACCGTTCGAACGACGATTCAGCGCAATGTTGTCTTCGATGGTGCCGTGAAACAGCGTTGGATTCTGCGGTAACCAGGCCACCCGTTTGTGCCAGCTGTGTGGCGAAATCTTAGAGAGTGGCGTGTCATTGATCAGGATTTCGCCATCGGTAGGTGTTAAAAACCCAAGCAGTAATTGACCCACGGTCGATTTTCCCGCCCCGCTGGCACCGATCAGAGCCGTGTGCGTGCCCGCTGGCAAATCGAGGTTGAGACCGCGTATGACTGCGTCCCGGTTCGGGTAGGCAAAGTCAAGGTGGGAAAAGGTAATCTGCGGCGCATGTTCCAGTTGCAGTTCAATTGCACCAGTCGGCTGGGTGGATGGTTCCGTATTCAAGAGTTCAATGATCGGTTCCACGGCGCCCAGTGCATCCATTCGTGCGTGAAATTGCGTCCCCATGCTGCGCAAGGGGAGATAGAACTCCGGCGCAAGCAAGAGTACAAAAATGCCGTTGAGATAATGTATGTCGCCATACATCAATCGAAAGCCGACATAAACAGCCACCATGGCGATGCTGATGGCAGCCAGAAACTCAAGCACCATCGAAGAGAGAAAGGCTACCCGCAACACCTTCATGGTTTGCAGGCGGTAGTCTTCTGCGATCTGACCGATGAAGCGGGCTTCTCGTTGGGCTGCATTGAATAGCTTGAGTGTCGTCAGTCCCTCGATCATATCGAAAAAATGCGCGCCCATTCTGGACAGGCTACGCCACTGTGCACGGTTCAGTTTCTCCGTCTGGTTGCCGATGATGATCATGAATACGGGAAGCAATGGCGCCGTGATGGCGAGAACCAGACCGGATATCCAATCGAACGGAAAAACGAAAATCAGGATGGCGGCGGGGATGATAATGGCGAGCTGCATCTGTGGCAGATAGAGACTGAAATACTTATCCAGTGCTTCGACGCCGTCCACCACCTCGGTTGCGCGTGCGCCAGAACGCTGGTTTCTACTCCATGCCGGACCGAGCGTATGGATGTGATCGAAGAGACGGGCTCTGAGTTCGGTGCGAAGGCGGGCTCCGGCTTCGAAGGTGAACCGCTGGCTACCGTAATTTACGCCGGCGCGCAGCAGGAAAAGCCCGATCATGCCCGCCAGATAACCCCAGACGGTAGTAATCGGTTGGTGACCGATCGCTGTTGCATTCAGCACCTGAGCCAGCATCCAGCATTGGGCAATCAGTAAAAAACCATTCACGCTGCCGAGCATGACGGCTGTATTCAGGGGGCGTTTTACCGTTTTTGCCTGACTTCTCAGCCATCGATCCAACTGGCGGGTCTGTTCCTTGTCTTGCATCGCAGCAGGATTGGCCATGGGTTTGATGATTTCCGAGGCTTGGAGTGATTTAGTCGGGCGCGAATGTGTTTGGCGCAACCGCGTAGCTGCGCTCTGTGGATTATAGGCTCATTGGTCCGTGCCTGAAGCTGTTCGGTGATTTTTAAAGTGCAACACAGTTGTGGTTCGAGGGCGGACTCTGGATGCCGGACGATTCCAGCCACTGCCTTCTTGAAGATGTTGTGTTCGGAGTGATTACACGCGTTGCGATAACACAAGCTGGCTCAGATCTTTATAGCCTTTTCGTTGAACCAGTTTGCATAAGACATCGTGTGCGGGCTTGAATCGGCGTTCGTCATTGAAGCCGCTACCGTTTTCGGCTTCACGCATCTTCGCAAATAATTCTTCCCACATGGGGATGAGTTCAGTACGTGGCGTGAATCGAGCTGACGTGTAGCCCACGGGAACACCATTCTCGATGACAGGCGCCACACGGGTCATCACCCAGTAATGGTCACCATTCTTGCAGCGGTTTTTCACGATACCGAAAAACTCCTCACCCTTCTGGATTGTTTGCCACATCAAATAGTAAACAGCGTCGGGCATGTCCGGGTGGCGCAGGATATTATGGGGTTGGCCGATCAGTTCATCCACGGTAAAACCGGAAATGTCTGCCAGAGAGCGACTTGCGTGCGTGATGATGCCCCGAAGGTCGGTTTTTGATTGCAGTGCACGATGTGAACCAAGTTCAATCGCCTTATTGGTGACTTGTCTGACGTCGATGGACGGATTGAATCCCATGGATAACATGTGTTGCGTACCTGTTGATGAAGCAATTCAGCCTTGAAAGGTATTCCATACCGATACTGATATTCGTAGCGGAAAAGGAAATGATGCCCTTAAATAGAATTCATTCAACCAAGTAGCATGGTCAGGATTCAGCTTGATGTGAGCCGTACCTAAGCATCAAAGCATTTCAGGTACGTCGCCGTTGGGTTTCCCCGGTGGCAAGCCCACCACGCGGTCACGGCCCTCTGCCTTGGCTTTGAGTAAGGCATCATCCGCTCGGCGCAAGAGAGTATCGGGGGTGTCATCGGTGTACACGGCGGTCACACCGAGGGAAACGGTCAGTCCACCAAGGTCGCGCCCACTCTCTGCCAGCCGCAGTCGCGACGAGGCTATTTTCTGTTTGGGATGCTGGGCGACAACAATGCCGCCTTCAAATTGTGTGTAGGGCAGAATAATCGCAAATTCCTCCCCACCGAATCGGATGACGCTGTCCTGGCCCTTGATGTTGGCCATCAGGGTGCGCGCCACGAAACGCAATATCTTGTCGCCAACGAGGTGACCGTAAGCGTCATTGATGCGTTTGAAATGGTCGATGTCCGCGAGAATGACGCAAAACGGAGTCTTTTCCTGCAAAAACAGATTGATGCGTTGCAGTAGCAGTTCGTTGAGACCTCGGCGATTGGCCAGACCGGTCAGCGGGTCGGTGCGCGCATCCCTTCTGGCTGCTTCAAGTTCTTCTTTCAGGCGGGTGATTTGCTCTCCAGCATCGTTCAATTGTGACGATGTTTCTTTGGAAGTCCGCTCAAGTTGGCGTGAGTCTTCAATCACTTCGGCAGTGAGCATGCGAATGTCCTGTACTGAGTCGCCACGATCGATTTTACGAACAAAATCCCCGAGGGATGACGCGTAGTTCGAAAACTCGTTGCCTGTGTTGAGCATTTGCACCATGACGTTTCGAATGACACGAAGCAGTGCGCATTGCGCTTTACTCATCTCCTTGATGGCACCGTTCAAAACATGGGTATCGATAATTTCCTGAGCGATACCAACAGTAAGCCCCTTATCGCTGTTTATGGCGTCGCCTATGTCTTTGTTCAGACTGGCATCTCGTTTAAGTGCACGTTCGTAGAATAAAGGGTACCTAGAAAACCTACTACGCGACCCGATTGCTGCATTGGTTGGTGTTAACGCAACGCTGGCGCAAGCCCGCCTATCTATTTGATATGTCGCGGTCGCTGCGCTCAGTCCGCCTTGCACTCGGGCCACTAACGCGGAGCAGGCGTCAGCCCGCGACGGCTTTTCGAGGTACCCTTCTCTGTATCAGTTCGGGTTTGCCCAGGTGGAAACCCTGTCCCCAGTCAACGCCCATTTGTGCCAGCATATCCGCTGTGGCCTGATCGGTAATGAACTCTGCCACGGTAATTAAGCCCAGATCCTGAGCCATGTGCTGGATATGCTGGACGATGCGTCGTGCCTTGTCATTGGTGGTGATGTGCCGAATCAACTCCCCTTCAACCTTCAGGAAGCTGAATGGCAGATCAAGCAGATACCGGTAGGAAGAGTAACCACTACCAAAATCATCCAAAGCCAGACGCAGGCCAAAATCAAGCAACGGTTGCAGGGCGCGCAGGGCTTCCTGCGTGTCATCAACTAATTCGCGTTCCGTGATTTCAATCACCAGTGGTTTGGACTGGCGAGCGCTTGCCTGATCCGGATGGGTACAGGCACAGGCGTTCATCGCCGAAACGATGGTTTCTTCGATCAGCTCCGGGTGGTGAAGAAAATCGCCGGAAATGTTGACGAAATGGGCACGCGGTGCGCTGAAGTGGCTGGTGACGCAATAGTTGATCGTTTGTTTGATGATGCTTTGATCGATTCTATGTGCCAGTTGCAGCGAGGCTGCGGCTGCTATGAACTCTCCTGCCGCAATCACATCGCCTCCTTGCGTGATCATCCTGGCAAGGGATTCGTCCGCAACGATCTGGCCTGTTTTCAGGTCGAATATGGGTTGAACCGCAGCAACAATTCGCTCTTCGAGCAATGCTGTTTCCAAGGCGCCACCGGTAATGTAAATCGATGGCCTGTTCAGCTGTCGGGCATCTATGGCTCGATTCCGCCCGGCGCGTTTAGCTTCGTAAACGGCAGCATTGACTTCGGTCAGAGGATCCTGATTGTTGACATTTGAGGAGCCAAACCTCGTATAACCGATACTTACGCTCAGTTTACGTCCGGGTAAGTTGATCGCTTTGGCCAGTGGCAGTTCGCGAGCAATAGTATTGAACAACTCAGCAAATTGAGCGGTTTTTTGAATTAGATTTTCCGGCACCAGAGCCATGAATTCATGTCCACTCCAGCGCGCGAGGCTGACAGACGCATGCGTCTGTTGCCTGAATGCATGCCCCAGAGCGTGAATGACATGGTCACCTACATCGTAACCCAGGAAATCATTGATGATTTTGAGCCGATCGATATTGATCAGAATGAGCGCGCCCTTGCCTTCACGACGCTTCGTGCCGATCAGTTTGAGCATATGTCCCCGGTCCATCAGCCCGGTCAGTGGGTCGATAGCCGTGGATGTGCCGTTTTGGAACAGATTGAGTTCGTAACAGGTTGAGTGATCACTCAGTGTGTGGGCATTCAGTACAGCGTCAACACGGAGGAAATCGTCGGATGACAGGCTGACACGGAGGGGGACAATGCCACCAAGCGCTTCGCGGGTGAGCGGCGCGCCTTCTTTGGTCATAAGTTTCTGCAGGACATCTTCGAGCGTTAGGTGCCCGGATGAGGGGAGGCAGAGTGTGTGCCTCGCGCATTCGTTGATATAGCTCAGCGATTTACTCGCGTCGGTTACAAAAACCGGATGTTGCAGCGAAGCTAATATTTCGGCTGAATCCATTTGCTTCAATTTCCTGACGGCAGTTTGGTCTGATGTGTACCAAAGGATACCGACAAAGCCTACATCCAGCCGACCATATTTTTTATTAATGGGTTTTTTATATTAATGGGTGGTGACGCAACCACGTTCGGTGATGGTTTCATCGATGGCATTGATCAAAATCTTGGTCAGCAAAGCGATGCGCTCATTATTCGCAGGATCGCTCAGCAAGTGGTCTTCGAGTATCCCCGCATGGGTTTGGAGTGACTTGGCCTGACAGCAGGCGGCAGCACCTCGGAGTTTGTGTGCTAAATGCCGAAGCTTTGCCAGATTGTGACCACTTTGCATCAGGTTTTGACGATAAATCGGCAGTTCATCACAAAGGAGTGTATCGAGTACCTGGTCACGTGGATGAACGGTGCAAGACGGTGGAGGGGCCGGGTTGATCGGTTGCAGGAATTGGCTGA
Organism: Halothiobacillus sp.; assembly: GCF_027346185.1. Classification (GTDB taxonomy): domain Bacteria; phylum Pseudomonadota; class Gammaproteobacteria; order Halothiobacillales; family Halothiobacillaceae; genus Halothiobacillus. Next base: position 12,469 of record NZ_DAIESY010000170.1, on the reverse strand, counting down.
TCGCGTTGATCAGTTCACCCAGAGACACCGGTTTGGTCAGGACGATATCGGCTCCGGCGTGGAGTAAAGACTGGTGCACCTCGGTTTGGATATTCGCGGTAATGGCTATGACGGGTGTGTGTTTGTGTCGATCCTGCTTTCGCAGCATGCGTACGATGCCCGTGCCCAGGATGTCGGGGAGGTGCATGTCGGTCAGTACCAGATCGAGGTCGGCGTGCTCGGCTTGATACAGGCCGCTTTTGCCATCTTGAGCGGATAGCGTCGTGACACCGATCTGTTGCAGCAGATTGACCAGATGACTTTGATAAATCCGGTCATCATCAATGACCAGCGCTGTTCTGCCGGTAAATGAGGGTAGGCTTTGCTCGGTCTGATTTTGCGGGGTGCGGATCGTTATCGGCTGTTTTTTCTGCAGCGCAGAAGTGATCTTGTCATTCTGCAAAATTCTTGGAAGCAGGGTTTGCAGCACGCGTTGCCGTATAAACATGGGTAGGCTGATTTGTGCCCAATCGAATTGGCCGACCGGTCGCCCACGCAGGGATAATTGCGTGCACAGGGCGATGATCCGACCGTGTCTACTCACATGCTGGAACCAAAGTGGCGGGTCTGCGCCCAGTCTCTGCCAGTTTTCATTGTCAATAAAAAGGCAATCAATTTCCCCGTGGTCGGGATCGAGGACGATGTCGGCTCCGAAGGCTGAAAGATGCCCGCGCCAAGCCTGTGCATGGGTCGCTGACTGCGTGATCACCGCGCAGCATTTGCTGCGTAACCAGGGTTGCCATGGTTGATGTGCTCCAAGAACAGGTGCGGAAAACTTTAACCGGAAACCCTGACGCCCTTCCCTTGTTTCTTCAACACTCAGGGTCGCATCCAGTTGCTTGCAGAATTGGCCGATGAGCCACACGGATAGCTCCGTGCCCATGAATAACGGATCTGTGTCCTTGCGTATGTTGAGCATGTGCGGTTGGCTTAGTGCCTCGGCATAGTGATCCAGTGGCCCCGATGATTTGCCATCAATGACCAGATTGAATGTGCAGTTTGTCTCACTTTCTGCCCCGTTTGAATGGTTTGTTTCCAGTTCGAGTTCTTCAGCCGCATCAGCTTCAAGCAAAGTGACGCTGCAATCATTTATGTCGAGTTGCTGAATCAGGATAACGAGTAAATTGTCGATCAGTCGGCGCAACAAACGGATATCGATCGCGACCAGTCCGGGTATATCCTGAAAACAAATGTATTGGATCAAGCCAACGCGCTGTTGGGCAAAAATTTCCCACTCGGCGACCGCATCCTCGATCTGCAGACGAATATCCGTTTTACGCGGTGTCGCCTTCAGACGATTGGTTGCTGCTTCGTAATAATCCAGAACATTTTCGATTGCCAGACGCAGTTCGGCATTGGCGGCGCGGATGACAGCCAATTCCGGGGTGAGTCGTTCGTTGATTTGTGGGTTTTCATTGGTTTCAGCCAAGGTGTCCGTTGCGGCCCGAATGTGCCCGAGTGGGGTAACCCAATGCTGGTTGATCTGAGCGATTTGCTGCACGGAAATTTCCGGCCGGTCTGCATTTGTAGCGGCATGATCCCGGCTCAAGAAGATCCGGTTTTTGGAGAATAATTGAACCAGAATGGTTATACCGAGCCATAGCCCGGTCCAACCCAGGCCGAGGCCGATCATGCCGAGAACGGTCAGAGACTTTAAATGAGTATCCGTAGACTCTACAGGAAGGTAGAGCAGCCAGGGGGTGAGCAGCAATCCCAGCAATAGGGGCCAAATGCGCGAAAAGGGGCTGAAGTTCCGCTGTGGCTGGGGCGTTGGGCTCTGCTTCATTTTTTTCCCATGCGTTAATGATCTATCGAGTATGCGACAATCCGTCGAGCGGCGGCGGTTTGTTCGTGCCTATTTTGATGAAGAATTGAACAGATGAAAACGTATAACCTCGAAGAATTGATCGGTAACACGCCATTGGTGCGCATAGAGCGTTTATCTATGCAACTCGCTTCCCGTGGAAACAGATTGCTGGGCAAGCTTGAGGGCAACAATCCCGGGGGTTCCGTAAAGGACCGCCCTGCCTTTTGGATGGTGAAGCAGGCAATGGCGCGTGGCGAACTCAAAACGGGTGATCGCCTGATCGAGGCTACATCAGGTAATACCGGTATTGCGCTGGCAATGGTTGCGGCGGCGATGGGCCTGAAAATGACGTTGATCATGCCGGACAATATGTCTCTGGAGCGGCGACAATCCATGGCCGCCTTCGGCGCCGAATTGATTCTGGTACCGAAGGCCCAAGGCATGGAACGCGCGCGTGATCTGGCCCAGGAAATGGCCGCAAGCGGAGAAGGGATTGTTCTGGATCAGTTCAGTAATGCGGATAATCCAGCCGCCCACTTTGCCACGACCGGCCCTGAAATCTGGCGGGATACGGCAGGAAAGATTACCCATTTCGTTTCCGCAATGGGCACGACCGGAACGATCATGGGCACGGCGCGTTATCTGAAACAACAAAACCCGGCCATTCAGATTGTGGGTGTGCAGCCCGCAGATGGTGCCCAGATTCCCGGCATACGTCGCTGGCCTGCGGCTTATTTGCCGAAAATTTTCGACCCGAGTTTGGTTGATCGTGTCATTGACATTGATCAGGGCACGGCAGAGGAAACAACCCGACGACTGGCACGAGAAGAAGGCATTCTGGCTGGCATATCATCGGGCGGCGCGATGGCTGCGGCCCTGCAGGTGGCCACGGAACAGGAAAACGCGGTCATCGTTTCCATTATCTGCGACCGAGGTGATCGCTATCTTTCCACAGGGGTTTTCCCGGCCGGTTGAAAAAGCGCGGCCCGGTCAAAGCCAGATAATATCGGGCGTGTTGCCCGCTCGTCCGTCAGTCCAATGCGCCTGTTGCTGGCGGTAGCAGACGTTGCCTTTGATCAGCCGATCAAGCGCATAGGGATAAATCACATGTTCCAGTTGATGAATTCGTGCTTTCAAGCTGTCCACCGAGTCATCCGGCAGAACATTCAGAATACCCTGAACGATGGGCGGCCCTGCATCGACCGTGGGGGTGACGAAATGCACCGTTGCGCCATGTTCGCGGTCACCTGCCAACAGTGCGCGCGCATGGGTATCGAGGCCGGGGTATTTGGGCAGCAGGGAAGGGTGAATATTGACCAACTTACCCAGAAAACGTGCAACAAAACCCGGGGTGAGGATGCGCATAAACCCGGCCAGAACGATGAAATCTGGCTGGCATCGGTCAATAAGATCGGCCAGTGCGGCATCGAAGCCGGGACGGTCGGCAAAAGTATTGTGATTCAGCACTTCGGTTGGAATCTGTGCTTGCTGAGCTCGAATCAAGCCATACGCATCGGCGCGGTTGCTGATGACTTGAACCACTTCTGCATGGAGCATGTGACCGTGGCAGGCATCCATAATGGCCTGTAAATTAGAGCCACTGCCCGAAATCAACACGCACAGGCGTGCTTTTTGCTGAACGTGATCGGTCATGCTCCGGGGGCTCAGCGATAGATGACGGAGGCTTGATTGCCCCGCGTCAACATTTCTCCCAGAATCCAGGGGGTTTCACCTTGGGCCTTCAAGGCGCTCAGTGCTTTTTCGACGTCTTCGGCTGCAACAACGACGACCATGCCGACACCGTTGTTGAATGTTCGGCGCATTTCAGCGGGTTCGACCCGACCGTGTTCTGCCAGCCAGTCGAAAATTTCAGGGCGTTTGTAGCTGTTAAGTTCGATGGCGGCTGTGAGATCTTCACCGTACACACGCGGCAGGTTGTCCGTGAGACCGCCCCCGGTGATGTGGCTCAGCGCATGAATTTGTACCGCTTGACGGAGGGCGAGGACGCTCTTGGTGTAAATGCGTGTGGGGGCGAGCAGATGCTCCACCAGTGGCCGTCCGTCAGCCATTGCGGCATGCAAATCCGGTTTGGCGCGTTCGATAATTTTCCGAATCAGCGAGTAGCCATTTGAATGCGGGCCGGACGAAGCCAGACCGATCAATATGTCTCCCGCTTTGACCTTGCTGCCGTCGATCATCTCGCTCCGTTCGACCACGCCGACGGCAAACCCCGCCAGATCATAATCGCCGGTGTGATACATGCTTGGCATTTCGGCCGTTTCACCGCCGATCAGCGCACAGCCGGATAGTTCGCAACCCGCCGCAATCCCGTTGACGACGCGTGTGGCAATCGGTACGTCCAGTTTGCTGGTAGCGTAGTAATCGAGAAAGAACAGCGGTTCTGCGCCCGTGACGACAATATCGTTCACGCACATGGCCACGAGATCGATGCCGATGTGATCGTGGCGATCAAGATCAATCGCCAGTCGAAGTTTGGTACCCACGCCATCGGTGCCGGAAACCAGAACAGGGTCTTTGTATTTATTCCCCAAGGCAAACAGGCCGCCGAACCCGCCCAGACCACCGATTACCTCGGGGCGGGTGGTCCGTTTCACGGCAGGTTTGATTTGTTCGACCAGCGCTTCGCCGGCATCGATGTCGACGCCCGCATCGCGGTAGGTGAGTGGGGTATGATCGTCTGTTGGGCTATTGGTCGTCATGATGGCGCTTTAACAAATAGAAATTTTGCCACACAGTTTACAACAGAGCAGGGGGGCAACGGAGGGAAATCTGGCGGCGATGTCTGCTAGGGATTTTTTTACCATCGTAAGACTCCCACCCTGTGACTATTCCACCTGATTATTTATCGGAGTTTTTTCATGCTTACGTTGTATCAATTCGAATCCTGCCCTTTCTGCTGGAAAGTCAAATCGTTACTGCACTTTGCCAAAATTCCGTACAAAACGGTTGAGGTCAATCCCATGAACTCGAAAGAGCTTGAGCCACTGGGTTTGAAGAAGGTGCCGGTACTGGTCGATGGTGATCAGGTTGTGACCGAGTCGTCCGTCATCATGGATTACGTCAATGATCATTTCACGCATTTATCGAACGACGACACCGTGCCCGAATGGCGCGAATGGGTGGACAACACCCTGGTACATTTTATTCCGCCCATCATCTACAAGGACTTTGGCACAGCGTGGCAAACCTTCGGTCAGGTGTTGAAACCATCCGGTTTCGGCGTGCTGAAACGCACGATGATCCGGTTCGCCGGTTCATTGGCGATGTCCAAATCATCGCAGAAAAAGGCGCGTGAACGCGGTATTACAGACGCGCCCGCGGGTTTGACCGAAGCGGTGGCGCATTGGGTCAATAACGGTTTGGCGGGGCGGACATTTCACGGTGGTGAAATCCCGGATCTGGCTGATCTCAGCGTGTTCGGAGTTTTCCGTTCTACAGATGGTCTGGCAGCGGTTTCATTGGCCAAGGCATCCAATCCAGCCTTTGCAAAGTGGTACGAACAACTCAAGTCGATGACTGTTTCGACGGCGGTTTGACGTTCAGTTGCCGGTAACAGGGGCAGGAAACCTGAATGACGGTAGCGGGACGGGTATCAAGATGGAGTGCGGTCAACGCCCGTCCCCAGAGACAACCCTGGTCGATGCACCAGGTTTTCTTCCGGTCGCGTGCGGCACCCAGTGCCGACCAGTGGCCGAATACGATTCGCTCATTGCGACTGGCGCGACGTGGGTAGTCGAACCAGGGCAGCATCTTGTCGCCCACTTCCTCGACCGGGCGCTTTTCCTTGAGATCGAGCTGACCGTCCTGAGTCACATAACGCATCCGGGTTAGTGCGTTGATCGTATAACGAATTTTAAGCGTTTTACTTAACTTTTCATGCCAGAACGCTGGGTTTTCGCCGAACATGGCCGTAAAAAAGGGCAGGGGATCCGATTGCCTCAAGGCCTTCTGCGCCATTTTGGCCTGCGCCAGGGCCGTATCCAGATCCCAATCGGGTGGAATGCCTGCATGAACGAGTGTCCAGCCAAGTTGGCTGTCGTGATGAATCAGTGGACGGTTGCGCAACCAGTCGATGAGTTCATCCCGATCCGGTGCATTGAGGATGGCGTCCAGCGTATCGCCCGGTTTGGGTGATCGGTCGGTAAAGGCACAGGCGAGCAGAAACAGATCGTGGTTGCCGAGTACCGTAATGGCCGTATCGCCCAGGTCCCGAACAAAGCGGAGTGCTTCGAGTGATTGCGGGCCTCGATTGACCAGATCACCTACAAACCAGAGTGTGTCTGCCGCCGGATCGAAGGCAATTTTTTCCAACAGGGATTTGAGTGGGTCGAGGCAACCTTGGAGGTCGCCAATTGCGTAGGTGGCCATTACAGTTCCTTCAATTCGGATCGTTTTTGATGAGTGTGATGCCTCGAAACCATCCGCGGGCCAGCAGTGGTTCGTTGCGAGTGAGTGTCAGTTCAGGATGAGCGGCCAGCAAGGGTTCGAGTTCGACATCCGTTCGGGTGGCCAGCATACCAAGCAGTGGGCTGATCAGCCGCCGGAGTGGTGCTTTTTGATAATGATGCAGGAATTTATCGAAAATAACGATGCGTCCGCCGGGTTTGAGTATCCGACTGGCTTCAGCCAACGCCCGTTCCGGTCTTGGGACGACAGCCAGAATCAGGTGCAGCAACACAACGTCGAACTGTTGTGGCTTGAGCGGTGTGTACATGGCATCGGCTTCGATGAGCTGCACTGGAAATGAACAAGCGGCACCGCGGGCTTGTGCCCGTTTGAGCATCGCACGGGTGATATCCAGCCCCACGCAGTATTCGGGTTGGGTTCGTTCATTGAATAAGTCAAGGTCAAGACCACTGCCAATGCCGATAATGGCGAGTGATTTACCTTCCATAGCCCCCAGCGCTTCAAGGTTGCGCGCCCGCGCGGCACGGGTGGCTTGTTTGAGCATCAAATCGTAGATTGGAGCCCATAGGCGATAGGTTTGGCGCAGGCTCACAAAGGGCACCTCGAAAAACCTACTGCGCTGTCCGATTGCGGCGTTGCGTGCTCGTTCGCGCCTCGCCTATCTTCTTGATATGTCTCGTTGCTCACTGGACGCCCCGCTGGCGCAAGCCCGCGGCTCCTTGCACTCGAACATGCTCGTGACGGTTTTTCGAGGTACCCATGAAATTTAATGGATCGGGCGGAATTGACCGGGGGCCAAGAGATGGAACAAGGGGATCGGTGCCCGGAATTTTTCGCCGTCTTCGGTTACAAAGCCGTAATCGCCCCACATGCGCCCGGCGGGTGTCTCGATGATTGCCCCGGATTGATACTGATATGATTCGCCCGGCGCCAGAACCGGCTGCTCGCCGACGACGCCTTCGCCCCGTACTTCCTGGATACAGCCATTGCCCATGTCGATCTGCCAGTGCCGATCCATGAGCTGGACGGTATGCAATCCCCGGTTCGTGATGTGAATTTCATAACCGAAGGCAAAACGATTCAACTTGGGGTCGGAATGCTCCGGTACGAATGCCGTTTTTACATGAATTTCGATGGATGCATCTTTGGCATCGTTATCCAGCGGATGATCTGAGAATTGCTCCATGAATATCATTCAATTGCCTTCAATACAGGCTTGGTCAACAAACCAGTCTGTCTGTCGTTTACGAATCAGTCGGGCGACGGGTAGCCCGGAGTCCGGTTGTTGGACTGCAAAAAAAGCATCCCGTTTATCTGCACCGGCAACCAGAAAACACACGGCTCGTGCCTGTTCAAACACAGGATAGGTGAGGGTGATCCGTTGTGTCGCAAGTTTCTCTACCGGATTGGCAACGACCCAGTGTTCGTTTTCCAATAACGCGGGCGTGTCCGGAAAAAGTGAAGCAAAGTGACCATCCGCGCCCATCCCATTGAGCGCGAGGTCGAACACAGGCGGTGTTCTACCGGCTGATTGATCACGCCAGCTATCAAGAATTTTTTCGTACCGCGCCGCCTCTTCGACAATATCGAGCATCGGCTCACTGATCATCGGGAAGACTTGATCTTGATTGATTCCCAGCGGATCGAACAGATAGGTTTTGGCCATGCCGTAATTGCTGTCGGGATGAGACCGGGGTACTGAGCGCTCATCGCCAAAGTAAAATTGCACAGAAGACCAATTCACCCGTGACGCTTGCGCCGGACTTGCGAGCCATGCATACAGAGCCTTCGGTGTATTGCCGCCGGCCAGGGCCATGCGTGCAATACCCCGTTGCGCGATGGCAAGGTTGAGCTTTTGCTGAACATAGTGCCCGCACTGTGCAACCAGTTCGTCGATGGTTGGCGATACGCTGGGAATGATTAGGGCGTTGTTCACGGTGCACCACCAGGTTTTGAGTTCAGTCCGTGCATAGGGCCTAAAAGTGATCGGTGTGTTTTCCCGGTGCGGCTGAGTCCGTTGCCAGTTCCTTTACGAGACGGGCCAGTGAGATGAACTCATCCAGACTGACCTGTTCCGCCCGGGTGCCGGGATCGATCCCTGCACCAACGATTGTTGACGTGGGCAGACGATGTTTCAAGTTATTTTGCAGCGTTTTTCGCCGATGGGCGAAGGCGAGGCTGACCAATTCCCCGAACAATGGCTTGAGATCATCCGGAACGAGGGGATGTGCTCTTGGCACAAGGCGGACAATCGCGGAGTCAACCTTTGGCGGCGGATTGAACGCCGTGGGCGGGACGACGAAAAGGGATTCGACTTCGGCCACCGCCTGCACCATGAGCGAAAGGCGACCATAGTCCCGGTTGCCGGGGTGGGCGGCAAGGCGATCGACCACTTCCTTTTGCAGCATGAAGGTCATGTCGACTATGTGTTTCGACTGTTCAAGCAGATGAAAAATCAATGGCGTGGCAATGTTGTACGGCAGGTTGCCCGCAATCCGCAGCGGGCCTTCGCCAGCCAGTGGTGCAAGATCGAGGGTAAGCGCATCTTGTTCCAGAACGGTGAGCTTGCTCTGTGATGCTTGATCATGGGCGGTTTTCTGCTTGCTACAGCGGGCCAAAAGTTTCGGGATGATGTCCCGATCGAGCTCGATCACGGTAAGGTGCGTCAGTGGCTGGATCAACTGACAGGTCAGGGCACCGAGCCCCGGTCCGATTTCGATCAGGCGATCTTCGGCCTTGGGCGCAATGGCAGAAACGATGCGTGCAATCACGGCTTCATCGGTCAGAAAGTTCTGGCCGAAGCGCTTGCGGGCGCGGTGTCCATCCAAAATGCCGGAGGTATCGTTCATCAGGCCGATAATCCTGCCCGCGACAAGGCACAAAGGATCGCGGCACGCAGCGAGCCGCCATGGGCCTTGCCGGTGCCTGCGATATCGAGCGCCGTGCCATGATCAACCGATGTGCGGATGATCGGCAAGCCCAAGGTGATGTTCACCGCCTCGCCAAATCCGGCATATTTCAGCACGGGTAGGCCTTGATCGTGATACATGGCAAGAACGGCATCGGCGTGGTCGAGGTGTTGGGGGGTAAACAGGGTGTCGGCCGGAAGTGGCCCGATGGCGTTGATGCCGGATGCGCGCGCCTGTTCGAGCGCGGGGCCGATGATGTCGATCTCCTCACGCCCAAGATGACCGGATTCGCCCGCGTGGGGGTTAAGACCGCAAACGAGGATGCGAGGCCTCGGTTTGCCCAGCCATGCGCACAGATCACGGTTAAGAATATCGAGTACCTGGGTGATGAGCTGTTGGTTGATCGCGCCGGGTACGTCCAGAAGTGGAAGATGCGTTGTTGCCAGCGCGACCCGAAGCGGATGTGCGGTGTCGTTGAGCGCGGTCAGCATCATCACCGGATGACCGCCCACGCGATCAGCGAGGTATTCGGTATGACCGGAGAAGGCAATCCCCGCATCGTTGATGACGCCCTTGTGCACCGGAGCGGTCACCATGCCGATGAACTCGCCGGCAGTGCAGCCATCCGCAGCCCGATCAAGCAATGCCAGTACATGGGTCGCATTGCTGGGATTAAGACGCCCGGCATGCACCGGTTGATGGGTTGGCAGATTCACAAAGCGAATGGTGCCCGCACCGGCAGGGACTTCGGGATCGTAGTCCGGCCAGTCGTAGGTCAGTCCGAGCAATCTGGCTCGTTCGTCGAACACACCCCGATCACCCAGGATAACCAGCTCGGCAGGGAGCTTGGCGAGAAAATCGGCCGCATCGGATTGCCGGGCACCCAGCGCTAACAGCAGATCGGGGCCGATGCCTGCCGGTTCACCACTGGTGATTGCCAGACGCGGCACAGGAACCCCAGCGGTCATCGACCTAGGTATCATTCCGTGGCTGAGTCGTTGATGGTGCCGGTAAGACGATTATCGATGTAGGCCTCGGCACGCAGACGGCGGATGTAATTGACCAGATCTTCATCAGCACGACGCTGTCCGATTGCCTGGCGGGCCTGTGCTCTGAGTTTATCTGTGGGCACCTGTACCTCGCGTGTTTTCAATACCTCAAGGAAATGAAAACCGAACTGCGTCTGGAATACCGGGCTGATTTTGCCGACAGGCGTCTGTTCAAGCATGGTGGCAAATTCGGGAACCATATCGGAAGGATTGACCCAGCCCAACATGCCGCCTTGCTGCGCTGAACCTTTATCGTCGGAGTATTTGCTGGCAATTTCGGCGAATGTCGCTTTGCCACTGATAATTTCCTGACGGAGCTTTTCCGCTTCGGCCTTGGCTGCTACAGGGTCACGCTTGCCATTGACCTGAATCAGGACATGTTCGGCTTCATATTCCGTCAGTTGGGTGTTTCCAGCCGTGCGCTTGCGTTCGCCCAACAGCTTGAGAATATGGAAGCCATTGGGGCTGCGAATCAGTCCACTGATTTCACCTGGCTTAAGACTTTTGACCGTATCCGTAAACAAGCCGGGAATCCGCGACATATCACGCCAGCCAAGGTCGCCGCCTTTGGTCGCATCGGGGGCGTCGGAACGTTCAGCCGAGACCTTGGCGAAATCCTGACCTGCCTTGAGTGCAGCCAAAACATCATCCGCTCGTTTCTTGGCATTTTCCACCTGTGATGGCGTGGCATTTTCAGGCACGCTGATCAGAATCTGGGCAAGATGGTATTCCGTTGTGTCGGAATTAGCGCCCATGTACTGCTTGAGGTACTCGTCGATATCCCGGTCGGTAATGTCCACGCGTTCATAGACTTCGCGCCGTTTGAGTTCGTCGATAATGATCTGTTTGCGAATGTTATCGCGGTATGCGTTCCAGTCTTCGCCTTGACGAGTGACCGCCTGTTGTAGCTGATCGAGGCTCATGCCGTTGCGCTGTGCAATGCCATTGAGTGCGCTGTTCAGTCGCTGGTCGTCCACTGTGATGCCGATTTGTTTGGCCCGTTGCAGTTCGACTTCTTCGGTGATCATCCGATCAAGAACGCGCTCTTCGAGTTGTTTGAAGTCGGAGGGGCTCAGAGCCTGAATATTGATCTGGCTGGAAACCTGCTGGAGGCGTTCATTCAACTGCCGTTGCGTGATGACGCTTTGGTTCACCACAGCCACGATTCGATCGAACATCTGTTCACCGGCGGCAGGCGCGAGGTCTGCTGCAATCGTGGGTGTGCTGAACACGACGCCAAAAGAGAGCCCGGCGGCCAGTGCCAGCCAGGCGGGTGTCAGACGGGCAAAAATAGGGAGCAGAAAAGACGAACGTGGCGATGTGGTCATAAAAATTCCGGTGTTCCTGAATCTAGAATGGTGTGTTGATGATCAATGGTCGGCCTGCAATGCGGCGGCAAGGCCGGTAATCGGGAAGCAGTAATGATGCTTGGCTTTTGTAAGTTTATTGATCATAACCGAGAATTTCCTGCTGGAACCGGTTCTTCTGACCAAAACTGCCGAGCCCTTTGAGTTCGACCTCAAACAAGATCGCATTGGAATATTTTGGTGTAGCCGTGGTGCCAAAGGTATCCGGATTGACAACATAACGTTTCAAAGCGACCCGTGCGGCCCAGCAGCAGGAATCGTAACCCACGCCGAGCAGCGATTGTACCACCTTGTTCTGGTTGAAATCGTAACCCAGTCGTCCAAGAATCTGCCAGTGTAGGCTGGCTTGCCAGGCAAACGAAACATCGCCCTGTCGGTAGGCCTGCGTGGTGTCCTGCGGCTTTGTGAAGTAACTGACGTTGGCCACGCTGCCCTGGTCGGCACGATAACCCAGGCGGGTTTGCGTGCGTCCGATGTGGCCGCTATCGCTATCATATTCAGCCGTAAAGGAGCCATTCCAGTTTCTATTGAGATCGGAGTACGCCTCGGCCACCACGGTGGAGCCGCCTTTGTTGATGGTCGGGATGACTCGACTTTCTCTGAAGTTGTATCGCTGTGCAATTCGCAGACTCAGGGGCTCGGTGCCTTGCACTGTATCGATAAGCGACCAACTGACGCCGTAAGTGAGGGCATTGGCATCACTGATGCGGTCGCCGCCACTGAAACGATTGGCAGTGAACAGCTGGCTGTAACTCAAGTTGGTCAAGCCGGTGTCGAACAAGGGGATGTTCGTCTGATCTCGATAGGGCACATTCAGGTAATAGAGTCGAGGCACGATTTCGGAACGGTAGCGGCCCGTTTCGCCATAAC
>NZ_DAIESY010000098.1:0-8206 GCF_027346185.1 Halothiobacillus sp. | reverse complement strand
CTGTATTTACGGTGTTCTTGTCGGGCGCTGCATTCTGAGTCTCAGGTGATGCGCTCGTTCACGCTCAGGAGGAAAACATGAATATATTCATGAAATTTGTGTTGGTTGCGGTGTTGGGCATGGCATTGCCGGCCTGGGCGGATTCGGGCAGCAAGATGCTGTTGGTGTACGAGGTGATCAACCAGCAGCCGAATGCGTTTTTTCATTTCAGTGCGTATGTGGCGGCGCCGCAGTTCAGCGCGCGTTCGACGGCGGGTAATCCGGTCATCGGTTCGACGTATTCGCTGTCGAACAACATCATTCCGAATGCGGGTGGCATTGCGCAGTTGCCGGTGGTGCCGGACAATCCGCTGCCGACGATTACGGCGTTGGTACAGACCGGAAGTCAGATCGCGCAGCAGAATTACGCCGCCATTGCGCAGGCGATGGCGGCGTACATGGCGCAATCCGGATTGTCATCGGGAATTTTCAATTTCCAGCAGCAGGTGATGGTGCAGGGCAACCCCAAACCGGGGTATCTGATCTGGCAGATGCTGGTGGACGGCAACGGCAACGCGCATTATGGCGACATGCAGTTTGTGACCAATTTCCCCATAGTGCTGTATGGTTTGTATACCTCGCAGGCGGTCGATGCCAGCCTGCCGGCCACGTTCGCTTATCCCCATGCCGGTACCCTGCAGTGGGAACCGATGCAGATGCCGAACAACGATCCGTTGTTGGGTAACACTGCGGCCAATTTCACGGTAACGCCGACTGCCGGCGCCAGCATGCAAAGTTTCACGCTCGGGGGATCGTTCGATTCGCCGCAGTCGCAGAATGGTGTGAGCGTCGATGCGGACTGGGGGCTGGAATGCCTCATCAACCACAACAAATGGACCGCCGCGAATGCTACTGCGCTCGACCCGGCATGCCCCAACGTCCCCATCAACGGCTATACCGACTTCATGACCCTGCTCGCCGCCCAAGGCGCCATGAGCGGTTATCTCGACTACGTCCGCACCCTGACGCCGGTGTATAACCAGATACAACAGAATGGTCAGACCGTGAGCGTGCCGCAGGTCAGCGTGGATGTGACGAGCCGAACCTTACAAAACAGCGGATTCACCAATTGCACATATAACAATGACGGAAGTCCGTGGTATGACTTGTCAGGGCAAGCTTGTAATGGTGTTTTTGAAACAACGGATGAAACCATGTATGGTTCTGGTGGGTCTTGTACAAGAGATACTTATTGGACACTGGCTGCAGTTCCAAGCAGTTACACCTGCTCGAATGCCAACGGGAATCCCGTGGTGTTCACCGCGCTAGTCGCCGATCCGAATGCGCAGCAAGATGAGATGAATGCCAATACTTGGTATGCTGGAAATGGCGGTTCACCGTTTGCTTTTTCTGCGACGGCGGGACAGCCCTATTTGCCGCGTACGCCGTATGCCCCTGGCGCGACGGATCAGACGGTATCCGGCCCGTCACCCTGGTTGTGGTATCAACAAACCGGCGGAACTATTGCTGCGGGGGTTGATGGGAATGGTAATCCACTTTTATACCCGGCCAGCGACTTGACTACGCCCTACGTGGTGCAGCGCACGATCACGACGGATCAATGGGGCGATTCGGTACCGGGTAATATCAATATTTACTCTTTGGGGGGCAATTCAGGTCCCACCTACACCAACTCCGGCAGCATCGGTTATCAGGTGCAGTCGGTGGCGGATCGGTATTATGTGACACCGGACGGTTCATATGTTTTGGTGGGGGAACAGACGACGTATCCGCAGGCACCGACGCAGTCGTATTCGTACACGGTGACCTTGCCGAACGGTGCGACACCGGCGGGGTACGCGAATCAGATCATCGATCCGTTTGGCACCGATCAGGTGTACGACTATACCAACGACACGGTGAACGATTTACCGGTATCGGCTTACTCTGTGGCACCCATTCAATGAAACGCATTCACTGAAACGCAGTTAATGAAGGAGGGTTAAAATGAACACTTATTCCATACGGTATGTGGCACGTCATGCGATAGGTTTGGCGTGTTTGTTGGCCTTGCCCGCGACAGGGTGGGCAGCGTGTGCTGCAAATGAAATCGAAATGCCGCCGATTGGCGCTTTGGCGGGTCCGGTGTGCGTGCCGCGCGACGATTTTCAGTTTGCCGGTTTGGCGGGAGTGTTCGTGCCCAACGCGCAGGCGTCAGACAGCGGGATTGTCATCGAGCGGGAAATGTATCAGGGAGATCGCTGGATTACCGCCGATCAGGAAAATGTGGGCATGCTGGGTTTGACCAGCCAACAGGTAAGCAATGCCATCCGGCGTTTTCCGCGCAATGCGAGCTATGTGTTTGCGCAGTATTCTTCGGAAAACAGCACCGGCCGGATCACGGTGCAGAAAGTAGAAAAAACCCCGACTGGCGTGTTGCAGGTGTATCAGGCGGATTTTACGCCGTGGAGCGGACGGTTGTGGAAAGCGCAGGGAAAATACCGCTCGGCGAGCGAAATCAGTTCGCAAAGCGCGGGGAACAATCCGTTCGCCTTGTTTGAAGGCCCTCCGGGAGACCCGGTGTTTTATAACCTGAACTGGAGTGCACTGGTGGTTGCCGTAGGGCACGCCATGCGGCGTTATGGCGCATCGGTGGGGTATATTTCGGTAGATAGCATTATTCCTAACCCTCCCGTCACGACATGTAGCGGGAGCGCATGGGGGTTCAAGAAGAAATGTACGACCACGCAAACTGCCAATGCCAGCCCGGTGTGGTATCTGGCGACGCCGGTGGAAGCGTCGCTGGCCGGGGAGCAAACTTCGTACTGCGTGATCAATACCGGCGCAGGGTGTGATGATCCGGCGCATGTCGCGTATTCCGGCATTGTGGCGACATTGATGAACGGCGGCAACATGCCGTCGCCGGCGCAGCAGGTCGCGCAGACCAGCAGCAGCAAATCCGGCTGGGGCTTTTTTACCGGATTGCTTGATCTGGTGTTTACGCCAGCATTAGGACCCAGCATGCATACCGGGACGACTGTTGGCGGCGCGGGTGGTGTTCTTGCCGGCGGCATCATGGCCGTCAACCCGCTCACTTCGGTTGCCGGGACAGCAGGCGGGACGCAAGCGGCGCAGGCCAATCCACCCGGCAGCCTCATGCAGCAGGCGCAGCAGGCGGTGCAAGGAATGCACGTCGCCCCGCAAATGGCAGGGGCGGGGCTTACGGGAGACAACCGACTGTACCATAGCGCTGCGTGGCAGACGGACAGCTACGTGGAGTACAACGGTACGGCAGAGATGCGGCAGCGTTATAACGCTTGTGTGCAGCAAGGGCTGAGCGGGGCAGCGGCCGAACAGTGTGCAGCGCCGCAAGCGCAGGCCATCGTGCCTTGAAAGCCGGCACGGGAACCGCAAGATCAGCGTTTGGTCAACCGTAACGAAGCCATCGGCCTGAATGCCGGATCAAACCGGCAAGGAAAGAGGATAACCAGTTTTAGCAGTTCTAACAGTTGTTGTTCATTGCTGTATAAATAGCAATTGCTATTTATACAGCAATCAGCGACAATGGAACGATGAAAACATTCGATGAACTTGAAGTCCGGCGTCCTGCCCTCGCGCGGAGCTATCTTGCGCTGCTCGAAGCTCAACCTGGACGCCCTCTGACCCTGTTTGCGCCTCGGCGTGTTGGCAAAACGTTCTTCCTTGACCATGACATGGCTCCCGAGGCAAAGGCGGCAGGGATGCTGCCAGTGTATGCCGACCTTTGGTTGTATAAGTCGGCCCCATTGGAAGCGATAAACCACGCCCTGGAAGAGGCGCTGGATGATTTGCTTGTTCCGTCCGGCAATATTGGGAAAATCGCAAAAACCCCGGTGACGAAAATTGGTGTTCTAGGCGCCAGTCTTGATCTTGGTGATGCGCCTCAACGCCGATCTTTGCCTGAGTCTTCGCCCCTGCGGCTGGATGCGCTGGTCACCCGGTTGGCCGGGCAGCACAGGGGGAAAATTTTGTTGATGCTCGACGAGGTTCAAGCTCTGGCCGATTCTCCGGACGATGCCGCCATGATTGCGACCTTGCGGGCCGTGCTTCATAAGCGACGCAAGTCGGTTAACGCCATTTTTACAGGTTCTTCGCAGGAAGGACTGGCTCGGCTCATGAACACCGTCGGCGCGCCCATGTATCAGTTTGCACAGATTATTGATTTTCCTTTTCTCGGGGATGAATTTTTACGGTTATTGGCAGAACATTTCGGGCAAGTTCATCCAGACAAAAAGCTTGAACTGGCCGAGCTACGGAATGCGTTCCAAAAAATCGGCTTCAAACCGGCCCTTATGCGAGACATAGTCAGAGCGATGTCGGCAGAAGGGCTTACCGATGTTCAGCGCGGAATTGAAAGTTACAGGACTAGCGGCCACCAAGTCGCAATTTGGCTGGCGCTGCTAAATTCGATTGATGCTTTCGACCAGGCTGTGCTGGTCGTGATTGCCCAAGGCCAACCTCCGCTGAGTCGAGCTACGTTGAAGGTGCTTGAACTGATTCCGGGATCGAAGCCAACGATAGCCAAGGTCAGGTCATCAATCGAGAAGTTGAAGCGCAATGGCATGCTGTCGAAGACCATGGTCGGCACAACAATTGATGACCCACTGTTTGCAGAGTTCCTGGTAACGCACAGCCAACAAGGCATCGGGTCAGGGAGGGGATGCACACCCTCCCTGACGAAACATCCACCGGCCTAAAGGCCGGTGACCTAATTGCTAACAAGTTTTAGTGGTTGCCAAGGAAATTGAGCGCAACGCCACATCAGGAAGATTGCGCACGGTCTTCACTGCATCGACCAGCGTCTTTTTTTCGTCAGCGGTCAATGTGTTCAAATCGCCGTCATTGAAATAGACGAGTGCTTTCAGGCTCTCGCTCGGTTGGAAGTTCGGGCCGTAAAGCAGGCGAGCGGATGCGAGTCCGTGTGACAAACTCACCCCGGCATTGATCATCGCAGCGACATCGCGGTAATCTTTGGCCTCGGCACGCTGGAGGACGACTTTGACCTTGGTCGCCATCAGGTCGTCAAAGGAAGCTACTTGCAAAATACCGTCATCGGTAAAAGCAGGTTCTCCAACGCGTCCGAATGTAATCAAGCCGAAGAATGAAACTTTGACGTACTCCCTTTCCGAGTTTCCATAGGGGACGAGCACTACCCAAGTGTTGTCTCGGTCTTGAAGTGTCGTGGATTGATCCATGAACGGAAAAGCCGCCCTGATGGCTACTCGGTTAAGCGGCTTTTCAGAAAAGAAATCGAAATCTACCGAATCACGATGTCCCAACCGTAGCCCAACGGCAGTGCCGCCGTACAGTGTAAACCCCAGATTGGCGGCGTTGCGAAGTTCCGGCCAGAGATGTCGCTGCGCCGGGGGTAATATGTCCATGCAGGGTTTGAACGAGTGAGTCACGCAAACCTTCGCACGGGTAGGGGTGGAACATGATCCACGCTCGCCAGTTCAAGACGGTAATGCCAGTACGCCCAGGAGCGTTCATTGAACTGGCCCGCCTCTGCGTGCGTCAAGACTTCGCGAAGCACTTCATCGCCGACTTGTGCGGCAAGCACCTGAACGTCGGCGTAGTCGCCGATGTTCATCACTTGGGCAATCACTCGCTCGGGCATGAGCACGGCTTCTTCCGGCGTTTTCCACCAAATGTACTTGCTGGCAAGCGGTTTCAACCACTCTTGATTGACCTGAATCATGAAGCGTCTTTTTCAACCTGGGGTGATGATTTCCAATGGACAAACTTTACGCTTTTGCAGTCAGAAGTGCAATGTGCTTTAGTGATTAGATAGGGCTAACCGGATGTTTTGGCGGAGAAAAAGGTGGTGAAAAAAACAGGCAGCTTACGCTGCCTGTTTTTTTATCTGCCCATTGGGCACAGGATTGTATGATTAGGATTTATTTGCCTTGATAAGGTTTGAAACCATAACGCTCAAAAATCGCCAGTGCTTGTGGCGAGCGCAGATAGTTGACCCACATGCGGGCGGCTTTTTTGTGTGGCGCAGCTTTCAGTGCGACAGCCGCGTAAATTGCGGTGGTGTTCTGGCTGTCCGGGATGGCGACATGGCTGATGGGGTTGCCTACATCTTCTTCGAAGATGGCTTCCGACTGCCAAGTCACGCCGGCGTCGGCGCGTCCGAGCATCAGGAACAGTGGTGACTGGCGATGGTGGATATGTGTCATCAGCGTTTCACCATTTTTCACTTTGTCGGTGTAGACAGTATTGACCAGTGCTTCGCCGCCGGCCTTGGCGAGGCTGGCTTTAATCTGGCGGCCAATGCCTTCAAATTTGGGGTTTGGCATGACCAGACGCACGCCGGGTTTGCCCAGATCGGCAAGACCGGTGATGTGCGCAGGGTTGCCCTTGGGTACCATGATGGTCAGGGTGTTGGTGGCGTATGGCACGGCAGGGCCAGTGGCGTAGCCATCCTTGATGACGCCCGTGACGCGTTTCATGCCGCCTGCGTAGACGTCAGCATGTGCGGTCCAGGTCATGTTGCCGACGGTGATGGTGCCGTTGTGTTTGATCTGGTCAACCAGCAGGCCGGGCGGGATGGTTTCGTAGTAAATCTTGCCTTTGAATTCCGGGTGTTCCTTGACGAATTCAGCCACCAGTGGCGCCATGGCGAAAAAGTAGTTGCCACCGACGAACACGGTCAGTTTTGCCTGGCAGGGGTCGCCGTGGAAATCGGGCAGGTTGTCGATTTCTGGAACGGTGAAATCCAGTCCATGTTCGGTGATGGGGTCATTGGCACCGTGGCTCCAGGGCGGAAAGAATTGTTCTTTGACCGCGTCGGCGGCATGGGTCAGCGAGGCAAGCAAAAGAGCGGGTACGCACAATGCGCTGGCCATAGCGCGTGCAAGACGGGTGCGGCGAATTGTCATGAGTAAGGTCTCCAGAACCGTTGATATGAATTGATGGTGCAGCATCAGGTAGTCAGTGCAGAAATAGACCACTCGGCATGCGGTCGACAATGCTCGGTGCGCAGGCGAGGGTGGTGGTCAGGACATTCACTGTATACCGATTCCATGATTGTAAAGCTAGCCGGGTTCGTTGTAAACTGCGGGGGCGCGGAAGTGAGGCGCTTGCGTTTTGTTCCGGTGCAGGTTAGATTGTTGAACGTAAATATTTTACGGCTAGATTAAATGGAGAGACTGATGAAATTACAACGGCATGCTTTATGGTCTATGGTGGCAGCAGCATTGTGTGTGGCAGCACCGGCATTTGCGGATGGTGCGGCAGCACCGGCAGCACCGGCAGGTTCGGCTCACGTATCTGCCTATGTCAAACCGCATATTACCCACGAGAAATACGGGACGCTCAAGGTTGTCGTGCCGCTGGTCAGTGATATGCCCGCAGTGCGTGGCATGAAATTGCGCAATGTTGCCAATGCTATCAAGGCGACCGAAGTTTGGGGTGGCAAGATGGATGTCAAAATCGTGATGTACGCCAAGGGAGTGGCATGGTTGGCACATCCGGACGACAAAGAGAAGGCTACCATTGATGCGTTGCGTGCGCATGGTGTGCAGTTTGTCGTGTGCAACAACTCGCTGATCGAACAAGGTATTGATTTTCACACCCTGTATGGCGTAAAAGATGCGGATATCGTGCCGTCAGGTTTTGCTGAAGTGGCTTTCCTGCAAGCGCGCAAGCATTATGTGGTTGATCCGGCCATGTAATTTGTCGCTCAGTTGAGTGCCTGTCCGATGGACAGGCACCACAGTAGAGCCCCATTCCGGCTTGGAGTGGGGCTTTTTTAATTGGTTTGCCAGGCTGTTAAAAATCGCTTATAATTGCGCTCTTTTATTTTGTGGTCAGGTGTTTCGTATGGTTGTCATTCGTCTTGCTCGCGGCGGCGCCCGGAATCGCCCGTTTTTTAATGTGGTCGTTGCTGATTCACGCTGCCGTCGTGATGGTCGGTTTATTGAACGGGTGGGTTTTTACAACCCGGTTGCCAAGGAAAACACAGAAGCGTTGCGCTTGAGTCTGGATCGCGTGAATCATTGGGTGTCGCAAGGCGCTAAAGTGAGCGATGCCGTGGCCAAATTGGTCAAGACCGAAAGCGAACGTATTGCCGGGTAATGTCACCGGATAATCTGGTGGTCATGGGACGGGTAGCCGTTCCCTTTGGCGTCAAGGGTTGGGCCAGAATCCAGAGTTTTAGTGAAGAGATTGAAACGCTGGATGC
>NZ_DAIESY010000142.1:0-14451 GCF_027346185.1 Halothiobacillus sp. | reverse complement strand
CAAGCGGTTGGTGCGTCAGGGCGACATGCCGTACTTCACCTGGGCGCCGGTGTTCAATTCCTTCGGTTCGAACAACCGCACCAACTCCATTCGCGTGCCGATGGGCGGCGGGCGGTTCGAATCGCGCAACGCCGATGGCTCGGTGAATCCGTATCTGGCAGCTACCTTGTTGCTGGCCGCCGGTCTGGAAGGCATCCGTGAAGGGCTTGACCCGGGATTGCCGCAGGAAGATAACCTGTATGAATTGACCGAAGCCGAGCGCGCCGCCCGTGGAATCGAATTCCTGCCACAGAACCTGGCCGAGGCGATCGAGGTGTTCGAGGCCGATCCGTTCGTGACCGAAGTGCTCGGTCAGGAACTGCGGGACGAATTCGTGCGCTACAAGCGCCGCGAGTGGAACGAATATCATCTGAGCGTGACGGCCTGGGAAGTCAAACGGTACAGCCATTTGTTCTAAGGGCAAAGTTTGGGGCAAGGAACGGGAAAAGGAGGGAATGCCGCATGAATGATCTGAATCGAGGGGCGTTGAGCCGAATCAGCATCTCGCTGCCTTCCCGCCTGCTGGCGGAACTGGACCGGATGGTGTTGAAACGCGGTTTCGGTAGCCGTTCGCAAGCCATTGTCGAGATGATCAACCAGCAGTTGGTCGAGCATAAGTCCGACCTGGGGTTCGATGTCATGGCGGGCACGATCAACCTCGTCTACGACCATTCGACCACGAATCTGCAAAAGGAACTGACCGACCTTCAGCACAAATACATCGACGAAGTGATCAGTTCCCTACACGTACACCTGATGGACAACCAGACGATGGAAGTCATCCTGGTTCAGGGGCCGGCAACGAAACTGCAAATGATCGCCGATCAGATGATCAGTTGCAGCGGGGTGATTACGGGGCGTTTGCAGTTGACCACAGCACAGATACCGCCGTTGCATCCCCTGTCCTAAAAGCAAGCGAGAACATACTCGGTACGAATAACATGCCAATACAGGAGAAACTCATGGCTGAATTGATTTACGAAGATGTTATCCCCGGTGGCGCGCACTGGTCGCTCGAAATGGCCAAGGGAACCCAGCTTGTCCTGATCGATGAAACCGGCGGGGCGAATGTCGGGATGCTGTTTTTCAATCCACGCAATCTGCTCGAACGCTACAACGCACCGGATACGCTCAAGTGCCAGCATACCTTCAAGCTGACCCAGGGCCATTGCCTGTATTCGGACATGGGGCGGATCTTCTGCTCCATCGTCGAAGACACCGTGGGCTGGCACGACACCGTGGGCGGCAACCTGAGCAAGCAAAAACTGCGGGAAAAATGGACCGAACGCCGGTATCAGCAGGCGCACAACGACTGGACTTTAAGCGGCGTGGACAGTTTTCTGGTCGAGATGGCCAAGTACGGTCTCGGCAAGAAGGACATGGCCGCCAACCTGAATCTGTTCAGCAAGCTGGCGGTAGAAGACGATGGCACGCTGGTGTTCGTCGAACAGCACAGCACTGCGGGCGACCAGATCGCGCTGCGGTTCGAAATGGATACGCTGGTGATTTTTCATACCTGCCCACATCCCATGAACCCGGCGCCGAACTATCCCAAAAAACCGGTGCGCTACCAGATCTGGACGGCCGATCCGGTGACCGATGACGACCTGTGCATGAATTCACGGGTGGAAAACCAGCGCGGCTTCAAGAACACCGAGCTCTATCAACCCACGTGCTGCTCTGCACACAGCTGCGCTTAAGGAGGCCCTATGATCAAGCACAGTACGCGCACACCCGAAGCCGCCACCTTTCGTCAGGTGGTTGAAGCCGGTGACTATTTCATCAAGATCGTACAGTCGGGTCAGACCGTGCGAATTCTGGATCTGGAAGGCAATCAGGCCGCCGATACCCTGTTCTACCGGGCTGATAATCCCACCGAACGCTACAGCGCCATCGACACCATTCGCGAACAGGGGAATGTGTATTTGACGGCTGGTACCATGCTGCTCAGCACCGAGGGCAATCCGATGCTCGAAATCGTGGCGGACACCTGCGGGCGGCACGATACGCTGGGCGGCGCCTGCGCCACCGAATCGAACACCGTACGTTATGGCCTTGAAACCAAGTGCATGCACGCCTGTCGTGACAGCTGGATGCTTGCGGTGGCCGAGCATGAAGAATACGGCCTCGGCAAGCGGGACATCACGCATAACATCAATTTCTTTATGAACGTGCCTGTCACGCCGCAAGGCGGGCTGACCTTCGAAGATGGTATTTCGGATGCGGGCAAGTATGTTGAACTGACGGAGAAAATGGACGTGATCGTGCTCATTTCCAACTGCCCGCAACTCAACAATCCCTGCAACGCCTACAATCCAACGCCCATTGAAATTTTGATCTGGAACTGAAACCCGTCAGTATCGACAAGACAAACCCGACCCCATGGGACGCCCCATGTGTTGCCAGAATCATTCGGGACGACCCGAATCCTTAGGAGTTCATGATCACGCGATCATGCAAGTGACCACCGATGTTTCATAAAGTACTCATTGCCAACCGCGGCGCTATTGCGTGTCGCATCATTCGAACCCTGAAGAACATGGGGATCACGTCCGTGGCGGTCTACTCCGAGGCCGATCGCCATGCACGCCATGTGGCAGAAGCCGACGAGGCCGTGTTCATCGGCCCGGCTCCGGCATCCGAGAGCTATCTGGATCAGGCGAAAATTCTGGAGGCCGCACGGGCTACGGGCGCCGAGGCCATCCACCCCGGTTATGGTTTCCTCAGTGAAAATGCCAGCTTTGCCGAAGCCTGTGCGGTGGCGGGCATCGCATTCATCGGCCCGACCCCGCAGCAGATGCGCGATTTTGGTCTGAAGCATACGGCGCGCGAGCTGGCCGAAAAAAATTCGGTGCCTTTATTGCCCGGTTCCGGCCTGCTGGACGATGTCGCCCATGCCCTGCGAGAAGCTGAGCGCATCGGTTATCCCGTGATGCTTAAAAGCACGGCAGGCGGTGGCGGTATCGGCATGAAACTGTGCTGGACGGCCGATCAGCTCCACGAAGCCTATGACTCGGTAGAACGCCTCTCGCGCAGCAACTTCAGTCAGGGCGGTCTGTTTCTGGAGAAATACGTCGAGCAGGCCCGGCACATCGAAGTGCAGATTTTCGGCGATGGCAAAGGGCAGGTCGTCTCGCTGGGTGAGCGGGATTGTTCCGTGCAGCGTCGCAACCAGAAAGTCATCGAGGAAACACCGGCGCCCGGTCTGGATGAATCCCTTAGAACCGCGCTTTGGGACGCGGCGACCCGTCTGGGGCAAGCGGTCAATTATCAGTCTGCCGGTACGGTCGAATTTGTCTACGACGTGAAGAATGCAGCGTTCTATTTTCTTGAAGTGAATACGCGCCTGCAGGTCGAGCACGGCGTGACCGAACGGGTGACGGGTGTCGATCTCGTGGAATGGATGGTGCGCGTGGCGGCGGGCGAACCGCCTGCTTTGGATTCGTTCGTGTTCGCGCCGCAGGGGCACTCGATTCAGGTGCGGTTGTATGCGGAAGACCCCGGCAAGCAGTTCCAGCCCAGTTCCGGTTTGCTCAATTCCGTCGTCTTCCCTGATCACTCCAGCCCCGATGGCATCCGGATCGATGCGTGGATCGAGACCGGCACGGAAGTTTCCGCCTATTACGATCCGATGCTCGCCAAGATCATCGCCCATGGCACCGATCGCACGGCGGCGCTGGCACAATTGAGTCAGGCGCTGGCTCAAACCCAGATTTACGGCATTGAAACCAATCTGGCGTATCTGCGGCAGGTGCTCACCGATGCCGTATTCGTTGCGGGCAAGCAGACCACCCGTTATCTCGACCAGTTCAGCTTCGCTCCGCGCACCATCGATGTGTTGTCGCCGGGCACGCAAACCATGATTCAGGATTATCCCGGCCGGGTCGGGTACTGGTCCATCGGCGTGCCGCCATCGGGCCCGATGGACAGTCTGGCTTTCCGCGTGGCCAATCGTCTGGTGGGCAACCCCGAGCATGCCGCCGGTCTGGAAATGACCATCACGGGGCCGAATCTTCGCTTCAACGTGGCGACCATCATCGCTCTGACCGGCGCGCGGATGAAGGCGGAACTCGATGGCGCGCCGGTGGTGTATGGTCAGCCGATTGCCGTGGCCGCCGGTTCCGTGCTCAAGCTCAAGAGCATTCAGGGCGGCGGCAGCCGAACCTATCTGGCGCTGCAAGGCGGACTGGATGCGGCGGATTATATGGGCAGCAAGGCCACCTTCACGCTGGGCCAGTTCGGCGGCCATGCCGGGCGATGCCTGCGGGCGGGCGATGTGCTCCGTGTGGATCGGTTGAGCACCACCACCGAGTCAGTTGTGGCGGCACCGCAAGCCTTGGTTCCCGAGTGCACGAAGCATTGGGATATCGCGGTGATGTATGGCCCGCACGGCGCGCCGGATTTCTTCACCGATGACGACATTTCGATGTTCTTCAATACCGACTGGCAGGTGCATTACAATTCCAGCCGAACCGGCGTGCGCCTGATCGGCCCCAAACCGACATGGGCCCGGACCGATGGCGGCGAGGCGGGCTTGCATCCCTCAAATATCCACGACAACGCCTACGCCATCGGCGCGGTGGATTTCACCGGGGACATGCCGGTGATTCTCGGCCCCGATGGCCCGAGTCTGGGCGGGTTTGTGTGTCCGGTGACCATCATCCAGGCCGAGCTCTGGAAAATGGGACAATTGGCCCCGGGCGACACGATCCGTTTTTACTGCGTGGATTACCCGCAAGCCCGGGTGCTGGCACAGGCGCAGGATGAAGCCATCGCGCACTTGTCCGCACCGAAGACGATTGAAATTACACCCCAAACGGCGGGTGATACCGTTTCTCCGATTCTGTACCGCACCGCCGGTTCCGAAGATGAGATTGCGGTCTGCTACCGCCAGGCGGGCGACCGCTCTTTGTTGATCGAATATGGCCCGCTGGTACTCGATCTCGATCTGCGCTTCCGGGTGCATGCCCTGATGACCTGGATGCAGAATGCGGCGATCCCGGGTGTGCTGGACCTCACGCCAGGTATTCGTTCCTTGCAGGTCCAGTACGACGGTCGCGTGCTGCCGCAGTCCGAACTCGTCCGCGTGTTGCAGCAGGCCGAGGCCAGCCTCCCAGCGATTGATGACATGACGGTGCCGAGCCGGATCGTGCATCTGCCGCTGTCCTGGGACGATCCGGCCACACGGTTGGCGATCGAGAAATACATGCAGTCCGTGCGCCCCGACGCGCCGTGGTGCCCCAGCAATATCGAATTCATCCGTCGAATCAATGGACTCGATTCCATCGAGGACGTGAAAGACATTCTGTTCAACGCCCATTATCTGGTCATGGGCCTGGGCGATGTGTATCTCGGTGCGCCGGTCGCCACGCCGCTTGATCCCCGGCATCGTCTGGTGACGACGAAGTACAACCCGGCACGCACCTGGACACCGGAGAACGCCGTAGGTATCGGCGGCGCGTACCTCTGCGTCTACGGCATGGAAGGGCCGGGGGGCTACCAGTTCGTCGGGCGTACGGTGCAAATGTGGAATCGCTACCGGCAAACTCAGGATTTCACCGGTGGCAAACAATGGCTGTTACGGTTCTTCGACCAGCTCAGGTTTTATCCAGTGGGCGCGGACGAGCTCATGCAGTTGCGCGAGGATTTCATTCAGGGTAAGTTCAAGCTCAGGATTGAGGAAACCGAACTCAAGCTGGGCGATTACCGCGCATTTCTGGCCGCCGAGCAGGCATCGATCGATACCTTCAAATCCAAGCAGCAAGCCGCTTTTGATGAAGAACGCGAACGCTGGGCGCAAGCGGGGCAAGTGAACGGAACTCAGGATTTCACGCAGGCCGATGTCGTCGAGGCCGATACGGCCGCCATTCCACCCGGTTGCATTGCGCTCACCTCGCCGGTCACCGGAAACATCTGGCAACTGCATGTGAAGCCCGGCGACACCATCGAGAGCGAACAGGAACTCTTGATTGTGGAAGCCATGAAAATGGAAATCGCGATTCCCTGTGAAGAAACCGGTACGGTGGTCGAGATCCTGTGCGAACAGGGTACGGCAGTCACCGCAGGGCAAACGTTGCTGATCATCAGACCACATTAAGGCGGGAAGCACCCTTTGGAGATAACGCGGATTTAACTCGCAAGTGCAACAGGAGGATTGATCCCCAAAAATCCCGATTGTGCTTTTTTATTCCAAGACATTTACTTGATCGGTTGTTGCGTCTATCTAAGACGTGTTGGATGTCCTTGTCAGTGATGACGGTGAATTCGCAGCTCATGGGGAAGTATGGGCGAATCAGGCCATTGGTATTTTCGTTCAAACCCCGCTCCCACGAGGACTGGGATCCGGTCGGACTTTAGGGAAATCAGCTGCAAATCCCTCTGGATGGCTCATAGTTCACCGCTTTTTTTGGGCAATAGCCCCACTAATACCCTGCAAAAGAGGCAAATCTGCCCTCGCCCAGCTCGATTTTCGGTACGATTCCAAAGAGGATGTTTACAAAACCAAAAGTTTTCCGGGCAACACCATGCTGAACGAAGTGGGAGAATCCCCTTTGGGGTCGCCCTGGCCTGACCTGTGGAGGCCAGGGGAATGGGCTATGGATGGCCCCGTTCAGCCTCGCCGTGACAGGAAGTCACTCATCAACTGACCGGCGTGACGTGCGCTCTGTCATTGAGACAATGGCGAGTCGGTGATTCGTATTGATGAGGGTGTCGAGCGGGCGGTCGTCCAAGCGGGTGCGGTGCTCCACAATGGCCGGGCGTTCATCAATGGAAACACGGATGGGAAAAGCTGTCCTCGGCGGTCATAGTCCCTGTAGCGCTTCTTGCGCGGCTGCTGGCACAGGTAAAACGGTAGAGGTCGCCGCCTTGGCGTTTGTTCTTAAGGTCGTGCTGGTAAATCCATTCGCGACTGATGAAAAGCGCCTTCTCCTGCGCCAGCCAGAAACTGATTTGCTCTGAACTACATTCCTCGCTCAGCAGACGGTCTACCCGGTTCCAGTGCGGTGCAGAGGGGCTTGGCTTTGGCATGACGGTAGTTTGTCGCCAATTGGTGGGCTTGGCGTGGTAGCCTTTGAGGCCACGATTACGCCGCAGCTCTCGGCTGACCGAGGATTAGTGTACGCCAATGGTAGCGGCAATCTGTGTTTGGCTATGCCCAGCTTTCCTCAGGGTGTAAATTTGATATCGTTGTCCGTGGGTAAGCTGAGTGTAGGATCTCATCAGTGCTTTTATTCTTGGCAGAACAAAAAGTAATGATCCTACCGCAGCTCCCTTTATTCCAACCTGTTGAGTTGCACTTACGAGTTGCAATTTGCCCAAGAAAATAAAAAAGGAACAAACACAATGAGAATGCTGCATACCATGTTGCGCGTCCGAGATCTGGATGTATCCATCCGCTTTTATACAGAAGTGCTGGGCATGAAGCTTCTGCGTCGTCAGGATTACCCGTCCGGCGAATTCACCTTGGCTTTCGTCGGTTATGGTGACGAAACCGACCACACGGTGCTCGAACTCACGCATAACTGGGGTGATCACACCTACGACATCGGCACGGGATACGGCCATATAGCAATCGAGGTGCCGGATGTCTATGCGGCCGCCGGCGCAATCAAAGAAAAGGGCGGGAAGATATTGCGTGACGCCGGGCCAATGAACGCAGGGAGCACCATTATTGCTTTCGTGGCCGACCCCGATGGTTACCCCATCGAACTGATTGGTGAAAAGTAAAGAAATCTCTGATTAAATCAGAGGTTACGTGCAGCACAGTGAAGTGAAGTGCCGCCATGAACGGTCACGCATGTGATTGTTTATGAAGAAAATAAAAAATTGCATTTTTTGATTTTCGCCCGATGGAATTGAAAGGTCGGCATATTTCCAGTCTGATTCCCAGCCTTGCAGAAGGGCAACTCGAAAAACCTTTAGAGGTGCCTTTGCACTACAGGGATGTGGTGCCGCGCATCCTGTTTTCGTGCCCTTCGGTCATCCATGACCTGCGCCCGCCAAGGCGTGTTCGGTACTCAAATCAATCGCATAAGCGATTGCCAACATTTTCTTTGGGGCGCAAGTTCGTTGCAACTGGCTACATCCATGTACCCAGCCCTTCGGGAAACGCAAGGCATTTCATCGTTGCTTCCTGCAACGATGCTGGTTTCCCGCGACGAAGGTCCTCGAAAAGCCCTAAGGAAGGTGTTTTTCGAGGTTTCCAGAAACCAGTCTGGTTGATGTCAATGGCATTAACCCACGCCTTGCCTATCGCAGCCGCTGTGCTGTTCCGTTCCAGGTTGTGGTTCACGATGATCATCGTTCGCTTCATGATCTGTTCATCAACCGTGTGAAGTTGGCGAGCGGGACCGCTTTGTCTCTCAATTTGTGTGCCTTTGCAGCATTGAGGTACGCTATGGATCTACACGGAACTGCGTTGGTTAACACAGTCACGCACTTGCCGTTTTCAGTTGAAGGTCGGAAGAGTATTTTGGTAGTGCTGACCGGAACCGAAAGGTGAAACACATTATTCTTCTGTTGGTTTAACCGAAACCAACTGGAACAGCCCAAATGCGGAGGATTTACCTATGTCGCACACTGCTGATGCAGATACCTCGCAACAGACCGATCGTAACAATCATCCCAATCCACCGGCCACCTTGAGCGCTCTTGCTGTCGAGGCGGGAATTAAATTCAACGGCAGCGCACACTGGGATATTCAGGTGCATGACGAGCGAGTCTATGACCGGATTCTTTTGGATGGCTCACTCGGGTTTGGCGAGAGTTATATGGATGGTCTTTGGGATTGTGACCAGTTGGACGTTCTGTTCTACCGGTTGCTCAATGCCGAGATCGACCAAAAAATCGACAAATGGCGTCGTTTACGGCTTCTGGGTGAAATTCTTCGACATCGACTGTTCAACCTGCAATCCCGTCGGCGGGCTTTTCAAGTGGGTGAACGACATTACGATACCGGTAATGATGTCTTCGAGCGCATGCTCGATCCGTCCATGAGTTATTCCTGCGGATATTGGAAAGATGCGACCGATCTGACACAGGCCCAATCCGACAAGCTTGATCTGATATGCCGCAAGCTGGAGCTCAAGCCGGGTGAGCGCATGTTGGAGATCGGCAGTGGGTGGGGCAGCCTGGCCCATTTCGCCGCCAAACATTACGGTGTCGAAGTGGTGGGCATTACGGTGTCGAAAGAACAGATGCAGTTGGCAGAAGCACGCTGCGAGGGCTTGCCTGTCACGTTCAAGTTGATGGATTACCGGGACGTGGACGGGCAATACGACAAGCTCGCGTCGGTCGGGATGTTTGAGCACGTGGGGCCGAAAAATTATCGAACCTATTTCGATATTGCCAAGCGGGTGCTCAAAAAAGAAGGCTTGTTCCTGCTGCATACAATCGGTGCGCCCTTCAGTACACCCAAAACGGACCCTTGGATAGACAAGTACATTTTCCCGAATGGGAAGTTGCCGTCAGCCAGAGAAATCGCTTCGTCGATCGAGCACCGTTTCGTCATTGAAGACTGGCATAACTTCGGCCGGGATTATGACCGTACCTTGATGGCCTGGTGGGCGAACTTCGATCGTGCTTGGCCTGAACTTTCGGCCAAATACGGTCAGCGTTTCTATCGCATGTGGCGATACTATCTGCTGCAAAGCGCCGGATTCTTCCGCTCTGGGCAGGGGCAGCTCTGGCAGATCGTGCTGGCGCATCGCCAACGGACGACGCCTTACCGTTCGGTTCGATGATCGGTAACCAACAGCATGACTTCATATTCGCGCTCCGTCAGTATGCCCAGGCACGACTGGGCTTCCTTAAGTGCCTGTGAATGGCCTTTCTCAGGCTGCTCTCGGGAAGTAGGGCAGCGCGATACTGATGGGGGCACCCCCCTTCGCGACGTGCCTTTTGGATCGCTCCTTCACCCCTGATCCATCAAGTGCCTGATTTCTGGAGCCATACGCAGAACACAGCGCCTGCCCTCCTCGATGGATTCGGCTGCACGGTAAAATTCCAGAAGACCGATCTGCGCGACACGCGGCGAAAGGTAAACGTCGGGAGGGTCGCCCGCCAATCGGCTGCGAGTGATTCGATCCTGTGTAATGTTGACAGCACCGGCGATGGCCTCGAATAGGCTGGGCGGCTGCTGATCGGCAGGTTTGTTCTGGGGAAATACAGCCGTCGCGTATTCGCGAACCACATCGGCAAACTTTTCGACGAAGCCATTTCTAGCGGCAGGAGTCGGTTCCTTGGGCGGTTTTTCCTTGCGGGCGTGCTTGCTGATAATGCCATTGTTGAGGTTTGTGGCAATCACCATATCCGCACCCAGGGCTCGACAGACCGAAACCGGTACCGGATTGACGACACCGCCATCAATCAGCCAGCGGTCATTATTCCGAATAGCTGGAAACAGTCCCGGCAGGGAAATGGAAGCCCAGACCGATTCGATCAGGGAACCCTGGCTGAGCCAGATTTCCTTGCCGGTCGCCAGATCTGTCGCGACGGCCGCATAGCGTTGGCCGTCAAGCGCTTCGATCAGTTTGTCGTCGTCGGCGACGTATCGGTTCAGGAATTCGTGCAATCTGTCCCGGTTCACAAGGCCGTTGCGCGACATGTAGATATTGAAGAACCGCACCGTTTCCAGTTTGGTCAGGGAACAGACCCACTGTTCGAGTTCATCGAGATTGCCGGAAACATAGGCAGCCCCCACCAGCGCGCCGATCGACGACCCGCAGATGATCCGCGGTTCGATGCCCATGGCGGCGAGTTCGTGGATCACCCCGATGTGCGCCCAGCCCCGTGCTGAGCCACTACCCAGCGCCAAACCGATGTTCATTCTGTTTTTCCTCGTTGATTTTCCCTGAGTTTCTTCATGGATTTTTTTCCGGATCAGTCGAAGCCTTCCAGAACAATCTTTCCACGCGTCGTACCGCTTTCGATCAGGGCGTGCGCCCGTTTGAGATTACCCGCGTTGATCGGGCCGAGATTCTGGTTGGCCGTAGTTCGGATAAGCCCGGCATCGACCAGATCGGCGACTTCACACAGCAGTCGATGCTGCGCCAGGATGTCTGGTGTGTCGAACAGCGCACGGGTGAACATCAGCTCCCAGTGCAGCGAAATGCTCTTGCGTTTGAGCAGCAGGACGTTGAGTTCGGCGGGGTCCGGATCGTCGATTAAAGCCAGTTTGCCTTGCGGCGCCAGTGCTTCCACGATGTCGGCGAAGTGCTTGCCCGTCTGGGTCAGGCTGGCGACGTGCGTCACGTTCGACAACCCCGTCTTGCGCAGCTCTTCGGCCAGCGGCTTGCTGTGATCGATCACATGGTGCGCGCCGAGCGAGCGCACCCATTCGGTGGTTTCCGGGCGTGATGCCGTGCCGATCACCGTCAGGCCGGTGAGGCGTCGCGCCAGTTGAACCAGGATTGAACCCACGCCACCGGCCGCACCGATGATCAGCAACGATTGATTCGTCGGCGATTTGCCGGGCAGCACACCCAAACGATCGAACAGCATCTCCCATGCGGTAATGCTCGTCAGGGGCAGGGCGGCGGCTTCGGCGTGGCTCAACGACTTGGGTTTGTAGCCCAGGATGCGCTCATCCACCAGATGCAATTCTGCGTTGGTGCCGGGGCGGGCGATCGATCCGGCGTACCACACCTCATCACCCGGTTTGAATAGTGTCACCTCCGGCCCGACGGACTGAACCACGCCGCTGGCATCCCAGCCCAACACCTTGGTTTCACCTTCGGCAGGCGGCGTATTGCGCCGCACCTTGGTATCCACCGGATTGACTGAGACGGCCTTCACGGCCACCAGAAGATCCCGCCCGCCGGGCTGAGGATCGGGTAGTTCGAAATCAATAAGCGCGTTTTCTTCCGAAATCGGTAGTGATTCGCGATAACCAACTGCTTTCATCATGGGCTCCCGGTGGTGTAGCAAGACGAATGCAATTCTAGTCGATGACTATCGGATTGTTGGTTGCCAAGTAATGACAACGGACGTTTTCAGCAACGATATCGGAGGCATAAACCTTGCTATTGCACAGAGGGTCAACACCCACACCGGGCAAAACAGCTAAGCGAGGATTTAGCGATGAGTGGATTTTTTATTGATTGGGACGGCAACCTGCGCAGCGTGGAGGATCCCGGTGGCGGGTATGTTTGCGAGGTCGATCTGCCCGCCCGTTATGTCGCGGTGATGAAGGGTCCCGTGCTCGCGCATGAAGCCACACTCTACAAAACGCTGGAAGCGGTTCAGAAGGCCGGAATCAAGGCTGCGCTTGTCCCCGGTTCGCACCCCTGGGGCTGCAAGCGGGATGGATTCTGACTGGAAGAATTGTCCGAAATTGCACGTCACTTAATGTCGCCTTTCAGACAAATTCACGGGAATAAATCCCACCGAGACACAGGCGAGCCAGTTCCGCCACGAATCCTTCCCTTGGCATGTCGATTGCTTTATTCAGGTGGAGGATGGCGAAACAACCGCCCTATTTATTCAATTAGACATCGGCAGGGATTGTTGCCATCCAATTTATTCCGCTTGACTCAAGCGGTCATACGTGGAGAAGCCAAGGTGAACAAAGCCGACCTGTTAGCGCAGATTGAGGAAGCCGGTGAAGCCGTGATGATCCTGACCGAAGGGTTGGAGAAACCCGAGTTCCTCCGGTCGCGGGTGACGCGCGTGGTCGTTGAGCGGCAGGTGCTCGTCATCTGCGATCTGGCTGTCCGATTGCCGCAGCAAACTCGAAACATACTGGCGGAGCCGGACTGGGCCGGTTGGGAAGCGACCAGAAAGCAGTTGGCGCTGGCGGGTCAGGAGGCTGACGAAGTACTCTGGTTCGCAGTCACCTCGCTGGCCCCCGCCACCCTGATGTGGTTGCGCGTGTATCGCGAGAATCAACCGAAGCTGTTCATTTGCGAACCGGAACAGGTCGGATAGTCGGTAACCAGAACCTGGATTTAGTAACACATGGGAGCATGACATGTTGATCACCCTCACCCTGCTAGGCAAAGATGCGCACCTGACCGATGAAGACGAGTTCGAAGACGGCATCAAAGCTGCCATGAACGTATTCGCACAACACAACGCCGACCCTCAGGCCTGTGCCGCAGCCAACGACAAACTGGTCCGCAACGAACTGCTGACGCGAGAAGAAGCCATGTTGTGTGTCATCTGGGACGAAGCCGATACCGCTGCATTCCAGTCCGCCACATTAGGCTGGTTAAGCCGGGATGTGGATATTTACCTTGGGATTGAGTGATTCACGAGATACGCAGCCAGAGGGTGAAACAACGAATTTGCACCGCAGCAACGAATGAGACGATGTTTTTCGCCTAAAGGGTGGCGATTTCCCGCCGCCGATTGAGATGCAGGAAGGCTCCAAGGGAACCTCTGATTGAATCCCCCCAAATCAGATAAACTAGCGTGAAACCATCGTGTTAGGTGCCGGATCGATGAAACAGACAAGTTTTGCCTCGCTGAGCTTTGCGTCGAAGAAGAAAAAGACACGCAAGGAGTTGTTTCTTGAGCAGATGCAAGCGTGCGTGCCGTGGCCACAGTTCGAAGCGGTGATTGAACCGTACTATCCCAAATCAGGGCGGCGCGGCGGCCAGCCGATCGGCATCACGACCATGCTGCGGATCTACCTGATGCAGCAGTGGTTCAATC
This sequence comes from Halothiobacillus sp., assembly GCF_027346185.1. Taxonomy (GTDB): domain Bacteria; phylum Pseudomonadota; class Gammaproteobacteria; order Halothiobacillales; family Halothiobacillaceae; genus Halothiobacillus. The sequence goes on along the minus strand of NZ_DAIESY010000142.1, from coordinate 756 downwards.
TGTCCGACCCGATGATGGAGGACGCGCTCTACGAGGTAGAATCGATGCGTCGGTTCGCGGGTCTGGAGCTGTGTGAAGATCGCATTCCGGACGAGACCACGATCCTCAAATTCCGGCATTTACTGGAGAAGCACGCGCTGACCGAGCGGCTTTTCGAGGCCGTGAATGCGCACCTGCTATCACGCGGCTTGCAGGTATCCAAGGGGACGATGGTGGACGCGACGCTCATTGCAGCCTCGCCTTCCACCAAGAATGCCAAGGGTGAGCGCGACCCCGAGATGCATCAGACCCGCAAAGGCAAGCAGTGGTATTTCGGCATGAAGATCCATATCGGCGCCGATGTCGACAGCGGCGCCGCCCACACAGTGACGGTCACGGCGGCCAATGAAGCGGACATCAATCAACTTCCGAAGCTGCTGCGGGCAAGCGACCAGGTCATTTTCGGTGATGCCGGTTACACCAGCGACGAATACAAGCGAGGCGCACGGGCACTGGGTATTCACTGGAAAGTAAACGACAAACGCAAACCCAAGCACGGCGACCTAAGCCGCAAACAGCGCAAACGCAACCGGCAGCAATCGAGTATCCGTGCGCGTATTGAACACCTGTTTCGGATCATCAAATGCCAGTTTGGCTACCGGCAGGTACGCTACAAGGGTCTGGAAAAAAACCGTGCGCAGGTCATGAGCCTGATGGTACTGGCGAATCTTTACTTGCTGCGCGGGAGACTGGCGGCATGAACACAGGGAAAATCTG
>NZ_DAIESY010000124.1:0-7451 GCF_027346185.1 Halothiobacillus sp. | reverse complement strand
TCCGACCTATCGTTCAAAACTGTTTCTGAACTGGCGCCTTCGTCACTGAATGAATTGATGATCGATGACCCGGAAGTGCTCATCGTTGGTACTGGACCACGAACACAGCGCGCCAGTGCCGCTGTTCAGGCTGCTTTTCTGCGGGCGGGCGTTGGTATCGAATTCATGGATACCGGTGCGGCCTGCCGCACATTTACCGTTCTTGCCAGCGAATTGCGCCGCGTATCCCTGCTGGTACTGTTCGAGGAGAATGAACCTGAGAATGGCCCCGAAAACACATCCGACAACGCCCACGCCTAAAAGGAATTTTTCATGTCTGAACATACGTTTATCACCGGCAAGGACGCGGCACTGGAGGACACGATCGCCCGCGTTCAAGGACAACTGACCGCACTGGGTTTTGATATCGAAGAAACACGCTGGCTCAACCCGGTGCCCCACTGCTGGTCCGTGCATATCCGTGATAAAAACTGCCCGATTCTGTTCACCAACGGCAAGGGTGCCAGCAAGAAGGCTGCGCTGGCATCCGCATTGGGAGAATTTGTCGAACGACTGGCTTCACAGTATTTTTTCGGCGATTTCCACTGGCATCGCGAACAAACGACGCATGACGGAATCAAACACGGCGTGCATGATCCGCGCGAACGCTGGTTCACCATTGATCACCCCGGTGTTCGACCAGAGGGCCTGCTGGATGACGCCCTTTGGCGGCATTATCTGGCCGATGAGTACCGCATCACCACGAAAGACTGGGTGGATTTCAACAGCGCGGTGACGGACGCCGTCTGTGCCCTGCCCTACACCCGAATTCGCGATGGGCAGACCCTGTACTTCCCGGCCAATGTGGTTGGCAACCTGTATGTCAGCAACGGCCTGACGGCGGGCAATACCGTATTCGAAGCCCGCACGCAGGGTTTATCAGAAGTATTCGAACGCTTCGTGAAGAACCGGGTCATAGCCGAAAGCATCGCCCTGCCACAGATACCGGACGACATTGTGGCCCGCTACCCGACCATTGCCACGGCGATTGCCGCCCTGCGCGGTCATGGCTTCGGACTGCGCCTGCTGGATGCGTCGCTGGGCGGGAAATATCCGGTGATCTGCGTGACCCTGATCGACCCACAATCCGGTGGCGTTTTCGCATCGTTCGGTGCCCATCCGAATTTCGAAGTCGCTTTCGAGCGCACGGTCACTGAACTGTTGCAGGGCCGCGCGCTCGACGACCTGCACGCCTTCCACCCACCCACGACCGATCAAGAACTGGTCAGCGACCCGCAAAATCTCGAATTGCACTTTATCGATTCCTCGGGTTGGCTATCTTGGGACTTTTTCCGTGACACCCCCGATTACCCCTTCGTGCACTGGGATTTCACCGCCGAGAACAATGAGGCGGGTTTCAAGCGCCTTTGCGACATCGTTCATGCAGAAGGTTACGACGTTTATGTCGCCGATTACCCGCATATCGGCCTGTATGCCTGTCGCATCCTCGTGCCGGGCATGTCCGAAATCTATCCCGTCGATGAACTGTACGAGCGGAACAACAACGTGGGCCTGTCGCTGATTCCTTATGTTGAACGGCTGGATGAACTCACGGCCACCGAATGCGCGCACCTGTTTGAAACCATGGACGATATGGACATGGACTGGCTGATGCCGATGCCGGATGTCGTAGGTTTAGCCATCAGAGCAGACCATCCCTGGGCCAGTCTGCGCTTCGGTGAACTGCGCGCGCTGGCGCTGTTTGCTTGTGGCCCGAATGATGATGACGATGAAACAGAAGCGCTGCTTGACTGGCTGGTCAACGTGCCACCCCTACCGGACAATCGAAGAATCATCTATCGCGCCGCATTCACACGCCATCAGTTAAAGGTTGCGGCCACCGCGCCGCTCGATCAGTATCGAAGCACACTCATGGCCCTATACCCGCCACAGGAACTGGCAGCGGCCCAGGCCCTGCTTGAAGGCCGGGCCGGCTTCCTTGATCTTGGCGGCCTGGGCACGCACTTCGAACGCAGCCCGTTGCATCAAACACTCATGGCCGCCTTTGAGCGTGCCTTTGCCGCCAAAACCCAAGACGAGTCCACCGCATGAATAAGGCCAGCGCTCAGATGCCATCCGCACCGGTACTCGCACCGCAAGACCTTCAGGCCGCCGCGAAGACGCTGATCGCGCGAACCGCACAGGTTGTGCTCGGAAAAGAGCAGGTCATCCGTCAGGCCCTTTGCTGCGTTCTTGCCGGGGGACATCTGCTGCTTGAAGACCTGCCCGGGCTCGGGAAAACCACGCTGGCGCATGCGCTGGCACGCGGACTGGGGCTGCGATTCCGTCGGCTGCAATTCACGGCCGACATGCTGCCCGCCGATATTCTGGGCGTATCGATTTTCGAGCCGCAAAGTCGCGAATTCCGTTTTCAGCCGGGGCCGATTTTCACCGAAATTCTGCTTGCCGATGAAATCAACCGCGCCCCGCCCAAGGTGCAAAGCGCCCTGCTCGAAGCGATGGAAGAGCGCCAGGTTACGATCGAAGGCAAACGCTATCCGCTGCCGGAAGCCTTCTTCGTGATCGCGACCCAAAACCCGCTCCACCAGCAGGGCACCTATCCGCTACCGGAGTCTCAACTCGACCGCTTCGCATTGATTCTCGGTATGGGATACCCCGCACCGGAAGTGGAACGCGCCATGCTCAAGGGTCAAGGGGGACGCACGCATATCAACGACATCGAACCGGTGCTGGATGCCCGCGGCCTTGCCCAGATGCGCCAAGCCGTCCGCAACATCCATGTTGCCGACCCCGTGATCGATTATGTGCAGAAACTCCTGCAAACCAGCCGGGAAATGCCTGAGTTCAGCACGGGGTTGTCGCCCCGCGCCGGTCTGATGCTCTTGAATCTTGCCCGGGCATGGGCATTTATTGATCAGCGGAATCATGTACTGCCCGACGACATTCAGGCCGTATTTGCCGGTCTCGTTGAACATCGCTTGCCCACGCGTGGCACACGACAAAACCAAAGTAACGCCGAACGGTTGCTTGCTGCTGTCAAAATCGAATAACGGGCAACCAGATACCCATTCAGTTAATTAGCAAATATTTATAATGGGCGCTCTTAAGTATGAATTTGCCGCGGATAAACTCGGCGGCATAGGTTTTGAACGAGAGAACATTGGCTTGAGCAGCCTCGCCATTAACTCACGCCAACAGCGAACGCAACATCCAGGCATTTTTCTCGTGAAGCTCCATCCGGCGGGTTAGCAGATCCTGGGTTGGTTCATCATTCGCCGCCTCGGCAACGGGGAACACCCCACGTGCCGTGCGCACCACGGCTTCTTGTCCTTTGACCAGGTGGGCGATCATATCGTTCGCAGCCAACTTTTCATCTGGGATCGTAAAGGATGACAATTCCGAAAATCGGGTGAACGATGCGGGGGCAAACGCGCCTAGTGAACGAATCCGCTCCGCGATTTCATCCACGGCGGTAAAAAGCTCTGTGTACTGAGTTTCGAACATCAGATGCAAGCTGTTGAACTGTGGCCCGGTCACATTCCAATGGAAATTATGTGTCATTAAAAACAGGCTGTAGGAGTCTGCCAATAGTCGGCTCAAACCATCAGCAATGGACTGACGATCTTTTTCGCTGATACCGATGTGGATACCGTCGCTTGATGTCGATTCGGCGGTGATTTTTTTCTTAGCCATGACGTTCTGCTCCTGTAGTTTCAACGCACCCGACTCGTGGGGATGTTTAAACATAGTCCTTTACCGAATCGGGTGCAAATGTCATATTTCAATGACTTCGATTACCCGAATCTATCGCTCCCTGACCGTCTTCGCCAGTTGGAGAATCAGGTGATTCATCCATCGGAATCGAACATCCGATCACCTATAGGCGCGTAAAATCCTTACAATGTCCGGACTAATACTTCCCATATTCGAATAAGCCATCCAACAATGACCGAAACTTCACCATCCAGCCATTTTATCCGCGCCCGCATCGATGAAGACTGTGCCAAACAAACCTACGGTGCAAAGGTCGCTACCCGTTTTCCGCCCGAACCCAACGGATTCCTGCATTTCGGTCATGCCAAGAGTATTTTCCTGAACTTCGGCCTCGCCGAAGACTATCGCGCCGAGTGTCCGCAAAGCGCTTGTAATCTGCGTTTTGATGACACCAATCCGACGAAAGAAGAAACCGAATATGTCGATGCCATTCGCGAAGACGTGTCATGGCTGGGGTTCAGCCCGGGGGCACGCGTGTTTTACGCTTCGGACTATTTCGAACGCCTGTATCACTGCGCTGAATTATTGATCGAGGCCGGGCTGGCCTATGTGGACTCACAAGATGCCGAGCAGATGCGCAACACGCGCGGCACCCTGACCCAGCCGGGCCAGAACAGCCCGTTCCGCGATCGCAGCATCGAAGAAAACCTGCATCTGTTCCGAGCCATGCGGGCAGGTGAATTCCCCGACGGCAGCCATATCCTTCGCGCGAAGATCGACATGGCTTCGCCCAACATGAACATGCGCGATCCAGCGATTTATCGTATCCGCCACGCGCATCATCACCGTACCGGCGATGCCTGGTGCATCTACCCGATGTACGATTTTGCACATTGTGTATCGGATGCGATCGAAGGCATCACGCATTCACTGTGTACGTTGGAATTTACCGATCACCGGCCGCTCTATGACTGGTTTTTGGCGCGCCTGGCCGAGCTTGGTGAATTCACGCCCCCTCTGCCGCAGCAGATCGAGTTCTCACGCTTGAATCTCACCTACGTTGTGCTTTCAAAGCGCAAGCTCATCCAGTTAGTGACCGGCGGTCACTTGGATGGCTGGGATGACCCTCGCCTGCCGACCCTCAAAGGCGCGCGTCGGCGGGGTTTTACCCCGGAAGGCTTCAAACTGTTTGCCGAACGCATCGGCGTATCCAAATCGGATAGTCTGATCGATTACAACGTACTGGAAGACTGCATGCGTGAGGATCTCAATGAACATGCCGAACGTCGTGTTGCCGTGCTCGACCCGGTCAAGCTGGTGCTGACCAATTACCCGGAAGGACAAACGGAAGTTTGCCACGCGCCGAATCATCCGCATCACAGCGAATTGGGCAAGCGCGAAATTGTGTTATCTCGTGAACTTTGGATCGAGCGTGAAGATTTCATGGTCGAGCCGCCGAAAAAGTTCTTCCGCCTGACACCCGGTGCCGAGGTTCGCTTGCGTTACGGCTACATCATCAAATGTACCGGTTTCGATGCGGATGAGAATGGCTGGGTCACCTGTGTGTATGCCGAATACGATCCAGATACCAAGTCAGGCACGCCCGGATCGGAATCACGCAAAGTCAAAGGCAACATCCATTGGTTATCCTGCCATGACGCCGTAGAAGCCGAAGTGCGCATCTACGACCGCTTGTTCAGCGTGCCCGCGCCCGGCGCCCGGCGCCCGGAAGACCCCGAAGACATGGAACGGGATTTCCTCGACGACATCAACCCGGACGCCAAACGGGTTCAGATTGGAATGATCGAACCCTCGCTCGCCACCTGCGCGCCGGAATCGCGTTATCAATGGGAACGCAATGGCTATTTTGTTGCCGACCAACACGATCACAGCACGGTGAAACCGGTGTTCAACCGCACCGTGACCCTGAGAGATTCCTGGACGGCCAAATAAAAACCCGCCGGTAGAAAACCACCTGCGGGTTGGGTCGCAACAACGCCCGATCGACGTCTACTTGGGAATATGGTGCTCAACGGCCATTTCCGCGAAATCCAGCCCCCAAGCGGGTACTTTGCCCTTCAACTGCATGAATAGTGTTTGATACTGCATTTTGAGCATATAGGGTACACGCCCCATTTTAAGCACCGCCGTATCGCCGCCGAACCAGGTATTTGAGCGAATGTAAAAGGCTTTGCCCCCGCCCATGTCACCCAAACAATAAACAACTGGCTGCAAGGGCTTGTCTGCCTCTTCGGGCGATAATCGGCCCACGTCCTTGGCAATCTGCAAGCCGACGATCTCGCATTCCTGGTGCCCGATTGCACCGAGTTTCGGCATGGTAACCGCAGCGGCATCTCCAGCGGCAAACACGTTTTTGTATTTGGGGTTACGCATCAGCAAATCGGTAACGACAAACCCTTCGCTGTCGCTGATCGGCAAGCCGCGCATAAATTCATGCGCTTTCCAATTGGGAAAAACGATTTTCAGTTCCGCTTCGACCGATCGGCCATCGGCAAATTCAATACCGTCTTTGGTAATGCGCTTGATGTCTTGTGTGTTATTGAGGTAGTTGAAGCCCATCTTGGTGGCCAGATCGAGCAACTGCTTGACGACGGTTTCACCCGCATCCTCGGCAATCAGTTCGGCGGGGGTGAAAACGGTGATTTTGCTCGGGTCCCCCTGTTTGGTTTCATCCAAATAATGTGCAGCGGCCATCATCAATTCAACCGGCGGGCCTTCACAGGCGGCGAGCGCATCGGGGATGCTGCCACCGGGATAAGGCTCCAGCCCTTTGGCCCCATCCCCTTGAGTAAAACGCGCCGAACCAATCGCAATCGGGCCGCCTTTGTAGCCACCGAAATGCAATTTCTGGCGTAGCTTTTCGCCCAGATACAAATCGCTGACGCTATCGCCAAACTCGGCAAAACCTTCGATGTCTTCAAAAGCCAAACGATTACCCAAGGCGACCACCAGATAATCGTAACCCAAGGTCACAGCGGCAGCGCCCGGGCGTTCGTTGGGCGTGATGTGCACCACCTCGGAATCGACATCAATGGCATTCACCTCGGCCTGGATGAAATTGATCTGGTCGTGGGCAAGCACCTCACGCAATTCCATACGCTGATGAATGGCCGGATTTCTGTTTTCAAACACATCGGCCGGAATGTTCGGCACAAATAACAAATAATCCTTTCGATCCACTACCGTAATGTCAACCGCATCGCCTGTATATTGACGGATTTTCTGCGCGCTGCCCAATCCAGCAAAATTGCTACCTAGAACAATGACATGGGGTTTATTTTTCAACGTTTCCATAACCACCTCGCTCATTTATACCAAGGCCAAATAAAAATTTATCGCCTTATTATTAGTGACACGATTTAATTACAGGAGTTCAAAATCACTTCGACCGCCCTCAAAAACGCTTATCAGAAAGCAGATTTCATTCGTTTCAAAACTGCTTTAACGGGGGCAAAACCAGAGCGATGTTCTGGGCAGGCACCAAACTCTATGAGTAAGGCTCGATGCCGCGCCGTGGGATACCCCTTGTGTCTGGCAAATTCATATTGGGGATACTGTGCGTCCAAGGCCAGCATGAGCCGATCCCTCGTCACCTTCGCCAGAATCGAGGAGCTGGCAATCGCCGCGTCACGGCCATCGCCACCCACCAGGGCATGACATTCCATGTTGTCCATTTTGGGACACTGGTTGCCATCGACATGAATACGATCCAGTTT
>NZ_DAIESY010000113.1:0-53985 GCF_027346185.1 Halothiobacillus sp. | reverse complement strand
CTTTGCGATGCAGTCGAACGACTTGTTTACGCCGTTCATGCAACTGCTCCAGGGTTTGAAATCTTGCATCTTCTTTATCCATGCAAATAAAGACAAAACCCGTTAACAAAAGTTCAATCTTCTATGTTCCGGATCAATAGGACAAGCATGAACGTTATTATCGGATGGGTTTTGCTGTTTGGCTCGGTCATCGTTGGGTTTCTTATATAGCCGGCGGGCATATTGTTGTTCTGTTCCAGCTCGTTGAATATCTGATCATCATTGGGGCCGCGTTGGCTGCCTTAGTGGGAGGAAACTCCGGCAAGACGTAAGGCTCCTAGTGTAACGTCTCCAACATTTCTTTAGCTTTGGTGACCTTGGCCAAAATGGCGTCAGGCGTTGCGGTCCAGTGATAAGGTTTTGGGTGCGCATTTCGATGTTCAAGATAGGCCGTGATGGCGGCTTTTAACTCATCTACGCTGCGAAAAACACCTCTGCGAATACGTTCTTCGGTGATGTCCCGAAAAAAGCGTTCCACCAAATTCAGTCATGATGCCGATGTCGGCGTAAAGTGCATGTGGAACCGTGGCTTCTTGGTCAGCCACGCCTTCATCTTGGGATGTTTCTGGGTCGCGCAGTTGTCGACAATCAGATGGATATCGAAGCCCTTTTTCGTTTCACGGTCGAGTTTTATCAGAAAGCTTTGGAACTCATCATTGCGATGTCGGGGCAGGCATTCCCCGATCACACCGTACCCTCGTGAACATTTAAAGCGGCAAACAACGTCGTGATGCCATTTCGATTGTAGTCATACGTCATCGTCCCGGGCCTCAAGCTTTTTGCGGTCGTAATTGAGCCGTTCTATGTGCATTGGCGTTCTCGTAATGCCAATACACCATATCTATTGTTTTGCATGGGGGCGTTACACTGGGAACGTTGATTTTTCATAAATTGCAGACGAAAAAAAAGACTCTTGCGAGCCTTCTGTAAATTCTGATTCACACCGGAGCCAAAGGCTTAAAGCCGTTGGCCCATACTGTATCTAAGCGTATTACCTAAGAGGTTTTTGGCTTAGTGGCGTGAACGGAATTCACCACGATCGCCGCCGCGATCATTGGTACGCTCGCGAGGACGGGCTTCGTTGACACGAATGTTACGACCATTCAGGTCGGTGTTGTCCAACTGCTCGATGGCAGTCATGCCAGCAGCTTTGTCAGCCATTTCAACAAACGCGAAACCCTTGGAGCGACCTGTCGCCATGTCCTGGATTACTTTGGCGGATTTAACTTCGCCGAAAGCTTCGAATGCAGAACGAACGTCTGCATCGCCAGATTGATAGGACAGGTTGCCAACATAGATATTAATCATCGGAAAAAATACTCTCGTACACGTGCTATCGTTTCAACCAAAGGGTTTGTATAGCACTAAAACGCACCCTTCAGGTGTTTATGGTCGGGCAACAAAACTTGCGCCTTGGTAAACACAACACCGACATTAAAGCAAAAGACATCAATTACAAGCAGTTTTTCATCCTGAGGTTCGAAATGAGCAGAAGGTGTTGTTAATTGGATAACTTTTGTTTCATTCTTTTGTCATCAAAAACGGGTTTGTCTGTTCGTTCTCAAATGTCTGCCAGGTTTTCTGCGAGCCAGTAACGCACAAACTGGTGCGCAACCCGTCCACTTCGTGACCCACGCAAGCGCGCGAACATGAGCGCTTCTTTCTGCCAACGTGTTTCATCGCGGATTTTGTCTGTCTGTTCGGGTGTGTCTCCTTCAATGGTTTGAATTTTCGCCCGCACGATATCCAAATATTGATCCTGGTTAAATGGATGGAATGCCAGCCACAAACCAAACCGTTCGGATAACGAGACTTTTTCATCGATCGCATCGCCTTCGTGTAACTCGCCTTCAACCACTTGTGCGGCCAGATTGTCCTGCATGGATTCCGGAAGCAGGTGCCTGCGATTTGAGCTGGCGTAGACCAGCACGTTATCAGGTGGCGCCATCAGAGAACCGTCCAGCAACGCTTTCAAGCCCTTGTAACTGGCATCGTTTGCCTCAAACGACAAATCATCGATGAACAGAATGTATTTTCGGTCCTGATTGCCCAGAATCTGAATCAGATCACCCAGAGCAGCCAAGCCTTCCCGATCCAGCTCGATCATGCCCAGTTCTTTCCCCCCGTGACGGGTGAGGGTTGCGCGTATGATCGAACTCTTGCCGGTACCGCGAGCACCCCAAAGGAGCACGTGATTGGCGGGTCTGCCACTCAGAAACAGGCGTGTATTTCGTTCGATTTGTCCAAGCTGTTTTTCTCGATGGAGAAGATCTTCAACCGGGATCAAGGCAGGATGGTGAATGACTTTGAATCCCGTGTCCGGATGCCAGCGCTGGGCCAGTGCGCGAGGATCCGGTTTTTCCCAGAAGCCCTGTTTACGCCCGGTTTCCAGTTGCGAGAGGAGTTCGATCAGGCCGGCGATGGATGATTTGGGAGTTTTGTTAAAACGCATGTCATGCCTCTTGGCGGATAGCGGGGGAATAAACGAGACCGTGGCCGCTGAATTTGGTTCTGTATTATTCTACGTTCTCACTGCGCGCATAGGCAGTTTCCTGCCCGAGGATTGTCCGCTGCGAGCAAAACTTATTGAATTACACACGGATTTATGACCATGCCCGATATGACCGTCCCCGCTGTTTTGTTTGCCTTGGTGCTCCTGATCCTGTTGGGGCAGTGGTTGGTGGTGCGGCGAGCGAAATCAATGCAGGGCCAAGCGGTGCCTGATGAGTTGCTGCGTGCCTTTCAGTCCACGCAAGTGGCTGACCATTTGGCGCATCCGTTTGAAGATCGGTCGGGTATGAATGTTCTGGTGGCTTTCGATGCGCCAAATTGCGGTGCGTGTCGCAAAATGGCTCCGGTTCTGGACATGATTGCCAAACGATACCCGGACAGGGTTTTTCGCTTATCGGTGATGGAGCATAGAGCGCTGGCACAAACGCTGCGCATCATGGGAACGCCGACGATCCTGCTGGTTCGAAATGGCCAGATAGTTGAGGTATTTGTCGGCATTACGCCCTTGTCTCGTTTATTGCAGCGCTTGCAGCTATCGTGGCCCGAGATTATGCCCGTGGATATTTCTCCTGCTTCGTAGTTGAATGTCGAAGTCACTAATTCTCAGCTAATTCTCGACCGCTATCTTTGTCCCTGTGCAATGTCTGCACGATTACAGAGGGATGAATATCATGAAACGTCAAACTTATCTGGCCGCGCTGGTGGCTCTTTCTGCTCTTGACGTTGGTGGCGCTTATGCATCTTCTCAGCACGAAGGTAACGATGCCCTGGCTATTTCTGAGGCAAATATTGGCCTTGCCGATGCTGTGACCGCAGCGGAACAGCATGTCGGTGGTAAGGCTTCAAAAGCCGAGTATGAATCGTTCCAAGGACAGCGGGTTTTTGATGTGGAAGTGGTCAAGGGGCAGGCAGTCTCAGATGTCAAGGTAGATGCGAATGACGGTAAGGTGATTTCGGTCACAGCCGATCAGGCCGATCATGATGACTCGGGCGATCGTGCGGACTGATCCACGATTACTGTCGGGCGCCGTGATGTTCGTTGCGGCGCCGTTTCCAATTTTGGGAGAAGCTCAATGAATGACGCTCAACTGACCGATGCAAAGACACTGTTCAATAAAGTGCCCGAAGTCATCGCACTTTTCTGGGTTATCAAGATTCTCGCTACTACAGTGGGCGAGACAGCGGCTGATTTCCTCAATATCAATCTGAATGTCGGGCTGACGGGCACGGCGATCGTGATGACGGGCTTGCTCGCTGGTTTCCTGTTCGCACAAGTTAAAACAAAACGTTACACGCCTTGGCTCTATTGGTTAACGGTCGTGTTGATCAGTATCGTCGGTACATTGATTACCGATATTCTGACCGATCAGCTCGGCGTTCCACTTGAGGCCAGCACGCTTGCTTTCTCCGTTGCCTTGGCTGTGACGTTTGCGGTCTGGTATGCCAGGGAGAAAACACTGTCGATCCATCGTATCGATACGCGTGGGCGGGAGCTCTACTATTGGCTCGCGATTCTTTTCACGTTCGCGCTTGGCACGGCGGCCGGTGATCTAGTGGCCGAACGGATGACGATGGGTTATGCCTACTCGGCATTGATGTTCGGCGGGATGATTGCCGTTGTGACCTTCGCATTTTTCGTGTTCAAGTTGAATGCAGTCCTTGCTTTCTGGATTGCCTATATCCTGACACGTCCTCTGGGCGCTTCACTTGGCGATTTCCTGTCGCAACCGGTTGCTGTGGGCGGGCTTGGCTTGGGCACGGTTCAAACCAGTCTTCTGTTTTTTGTGGCCATCTCAAGCCTGGTGGTTTATCTCAGCCTGACCCGTAAAGATGTGATAAAAGCTGAAATCGAGTAAAAGCCATATCGAAAAAAGAGTTCGAGGCGCCAGCAGTTCAGTTTTCCGAGGAGCTAAGGAGCGTCATGCGCATTTTATTGGTAGAAGACGATGCCATGATTGGCGAGGCGGTTTCCACAGCCCTGAAAGATGCCGCATACGCCGTGGACTGGGTGCAAGATGGCAAAACCGCGCTGGCTACGCTCGACAGCGCAGAGCATCAGGTCGTGTTGCTTGATCTTGGATTGCCCGGACACGACGGTCTTGATGTGTTAAAGCGATTGAGGCAGGCGGGGCGCGACCTGCCGGTGATTATCATCACGGCGCGTGATGGTGTGGATGATCGTGTGCGGGGGCTGGATCTGGGCGCAGATGACTATCTGGTCAAGCCGTTCGACGTGAATGAGTTGCTGGCGAGGATGCGCGCGATTATACGTCGTCAGAGCGGGCAGTCTTCACCCATCCTCAGCAATGGTTATGTCGATCTTGACCCGGCGACTCGCGAGGCTACATGCAGCGGCGTCACTGTGTTAATGAGTGCGCGCGAATTTGCCTTGCTTCATTCATTACTGTTGCGACCGGGACAGATTCTGACACGGGCAGAACTGGAGGAGCAGATATACGGCTGGAATGAGGAAGTCGAAAGTAACGCGATTGATTTTCTGATTCATGGCGTCCGCCGCAAGCTGGGGGCGGGCGTCATCAAGAATGTGCGTGGCTCCGGCTGGCGAGTAGGGACGGCGCCGTGACTCGAACATCTCAGGGGCGTTCGGCAAGGAGACACTCACTGCAGATTCGTCTGTCGAAAATGCTGGCAGTGGCCGTTCTCGTTACGGGGGTCAGCGCTTCGCTTGCTGCGCTTTATTTCGCTTATGACGAGGCTCAGGAGTTTCAGGATGACACTATACGGCAGGTTGCGGCGCTCAGTGTCGACTTTCCGGCTTCAGGGCGAACCGTGCACCAGCAACTGGATACGGTCAGCAAGTCAGTAGAAGACCCCGAGTCATTGATCCGGATTTATCGCCTCCCTGATCGTGCGCGTCCTGCCTGGCTGCCGGAGCGGATCGATGCAGGGTTACACACCTTGATGAATCCCGCCGGCCCGGAATCCATCCGGATATTTGTACGAGATACGGGCGGTGGATCACAGCTTGTTGTGGCTCAATCTACGGAGAGCCGCAACGAAATCGCATTGAACAGCGCCCTGCGCACCTTGATTCCATCTTTACTCATGCTGCCGATTCTCATCGGTGTCATTGCATTCATCGTGCGTGCTGAGTTGAAGTCGCTCAAACAACGTTCAAAGGATATTGACCTGCAGGCGGCTGAACGTCCGCAACCCGTGTCGGTACAAAACTTGCCGGAAGAAGTGGTGCCGTTTGTCGAAGCCATCAATCGGTTGTTGGCGCGAGTGGATACAATGATTGCTGAACAACGTCGTTTCATCGCCGATGCGGCCCATGAATTGCGCACGCCACTGACGGCCCTTTCGCTTCAGGCACAGAATCTCTCTGCGGCCAGTTCTCCTGAAATGATGCGAGAACGTCTTGTGCCACTTAAGGCCGGAATCGAGCGGGCACGGAAGTTGACAGTGCAACTGCTTGATCTGGCCAGACTCCAGTCTGGCGAGGAATCCTGTCAGGACATCGATCTTGTTGCACTCGCGCGCCAATGGCTGGCTGAGTTCGTTCCGCTGGCCGAAGCCCGACAGATTGATTTGGGCATGGATGAATCCGCTTCGATACGTATTCAATCCAACGCACAAGCGCTTGGGCTGGTTATGCGCAATGCGTTGGAGAATGCGCTTAAATATACACCCTCCGGTGGAGTCGTCACCCTCAGGTTACGAGCAGAGGCTGATGCTGTATTGATCGAAGTTGTTGATACCGGGCCGGGCATTCCAACCGAAAATCAGGCAGCTGTTTTCGCCCCATTCCACCGCCTGCAGGACGCATCGGGAGAAGGAAGCGGGCTGGGTCTGGCGATTGCCAGAGAGGCGGCCGGTAAACTCGGCGGAGCCGTGTCTGTCTCTAACAGAGTAGATGCCCATGGCCTGGTGTTTACACTCAGGCTGCCGCGTACGTTCAAAGGCCTATAAGTGGTTAACACCTGTCGCAACCGGGCCACGATGTTGCAGCCAAAGCCCGGTAATGCTTTCCGATGGCGCATTTATGCCTGAAATGGCTTAAAATCAGCCACCTTTTGTTTCAGACACCACATTGTCGGGCCGTATTTAATGGTTTCGCTCAGGATATTTGCCCATGCCGCATCCAGAATCCCCTAAGTCTTCCGCTCCGATGAATTCAGAGCCGATAAACTCAGATGTGATGGGTTCGGTTCCAGTGGATTCGGCAACCTCGAAATCGCATCAATCCGCCAGTCTGTCTCTGGTGGTCCCCGTGTTCAATGAGCAGGAAAACATCGCCCCCTTGATAAAGCGAGTACATGAGGCCTTGGCCGACTACCCCGCACCTTGGGAATTGCTGCTGGTGGATGATGGTTCGAGTGATCGCACCGTGAAAATGATCGAGCAGGGCAGGGTGGCGTTCGGTTCGCATGTTCGACTGGTACCACTGGCACGCAACTTCGGCCAGACGGCGGCCATGCAGGCGGGTATCGACTTCGCCCGTGGCGAGGTGATCGCCACCCTGGATGGCGACCTACAAAACGATCCAATGGATATTCCACGCATGGTGGATCGTCTGCTGCGTGAAGATCTCGATCTGGTATCGGGCTGGCGCAAGAACCGGCAGGATAATCTCTGGCTGCGCAAGGTCCCCTCCAAAATTGCTAATCGACTGATTCGACGGATCACGGGCGTCTCGCTGCATGATTACGGTTGCAGCCTGAAAGTGTTTCGTGCAGAGATCATCAAGGGCGTGCGTCTGTACGGTGAGATGCATCGTTTTATCCCTGCCTGGCTGGCAACGCAAACCTCGCCCAGCCGGATTCAGGAGGAAGTGGTTGCGCATCATCCGCGTACGGCCGGTACGTCAAAATATGGTTTGTCGCGCACGTTCCGGGTCATTATCGATCTGATCTCGGTATATTTCTTCATGCGCTTTTCTGCCCGCCCCGCGCACTTTTTCGGGATGCTGGGCATGGGTTTCGGTACGCTTGGCAGCCTGATCCTTGCCTATCTTCTGGTGCTGAAAATAATGGGCGAGCAAATTGGTGATCGGCCGTTATTCATGGTCGGCATCATGCTGGTGTTGATTGCGGTTCAGATTCTGACCACGGGTGTGCTTTCGGAAATGCTTTCGCGCACGTATTACGAATCGAAGGAAGTGAAGTCCTATCATGTGCGCCCGTCGGCTCTGACTGAACTTGAGGACGCCAATTGGTGTCAATCGAAGTCACAACCTGATGAGCCTGCGCGATGAACCTGTCAAAACACCACGTGACTTCGAACATGAACTTTTCTCAATTGCCGGGTGTTCGTCTGGCCTGTGGTTTCGGCATGGCGGCATCGTTGGCCTTGATTCTTGTTGAGGCTGTACCGGGTGCGCGTATGGCCATTTTCCATGCGTTCAATAATCTGGGGCCTTTGGCACCTGGCTTCTGGTCGGGAATGACCGCTCTGGCCGACACCTATCTGGCTCTGGGCTTGTTGTTGCCGTTCATGCTCTGGCGTCCGCGCCTGGGTGCCTTGCTGCTGCTTTCTGCGCTTGTTGCGACCGCCATCACCCACTCGATAAAACCGATTCTTGATATACCCAGACCACCCGCCGTCCTGGCAGCTGATGCCATGCACTTGATCGGGCATCGGCTCGACCACGGCAGCTTTCCCTCTGGCCATGCCGTTACGGCGTTCACGCTGGCAGGATTGTTGATTGTCGGCCTACGTTTATCAGTCGGATGGTCTGTCGTGGTTCTGCTTGCGGCCGCTCTATTGGGCGTGTCTCGAATGGCCGTCGGCGTGCATTGGCCGACCGATGTGCTTGCGGGATCTGTAATTGGCCTGATCTCGGTCATGTTGGCGCAGCTTTGGTTGAATCGCTGGTCAAGTCTGAACCATGCGCGATGGCCGCTACCTGTGGGGATCGTTGTCACTGCGATCTGCGCACTGTCTTCGCCCTGGTTCAATGCCGGTTATCCCCTGGGTGAGTGGGCCAATTGGTCGGTTGCTGGTTTGGGCATTGTCGCACTGTTCTGGGCTTCGTTGCGCTACTGGCCGCAATACCGTAATCGGCAGCGCTTACCCTTGAATGACTTGGGTCGTAAATAATAAACCATGCAAATTTTTCCCGGTCATATTTCAGTGCTTACTTATATAATGGCTGGCTTGCTGTATCGTGCGGCTGCTCAATACGACTCCGACAGGCTATAATTCGCGTCTATGTCACTTATTGCGTTTGGTTTGAATCATAAAACGGCCCCGGTGGATGTGCGTGAGCGCATCGCCTTCGGGCCTGAGCGCATGTCTTCCGCGCTTGAGGGCCTGATTCATGGTTGTGGTGCGAAGGAAGCCGCGATCGTTTCTACCTGCAATCGGACCGAAATCTATACCCGTTCAGATTGCGTGCGGGAGAATCTGGTCGAGTGGCTGGCGGCGTTTCACCATTTGCCGCCGGAAGCCATCGCCCCTTATGTGTATGACCACCGCGATGAGCTCGCCATTCGCCACCTGATGCGCGTTGCCTGCGGTTTGGACTCCATGGTGCTGGGTGAGCCGCAAATTCTCGGCCAGATCAAGGATGCCTTCACCATCGCTCAAGATGCTCAGGCGTTGGGCCCCGTTCTAAGTCGGTTATTCCAGCACACCTTCTCGGTGGCAAAGCAGGTACGTACCGATACACAGATTGGCGCCAGCCCGGTGTCGGTAGCATTTGCGGCGGTGAGTCTCGCCAAGCGGATTTTCGGTGATCTTTCCCAAAAGACTGCCCTGCTGATTGGTGCAGGTGAAACAATCGAACTGTGTGCCCGTCATCTTCAGGGCAGTGGGCTCAAGCAGGTCATCGTTGCCAACCGCTCGATCGATCGCGCCCATCACCTGGCTGAACAATTTGGCGGGCTAGCCATCGGCCTCACCGACATCCCGGCGCATCTGCACAAGGCCGACGTGGTTATTTCCTCAACCGCCAGCCCGTTGCCCGTACTGGGTAAAGGGGCGGTAGAGCAGGCACTCAAGCAGCGTAAGCGCCGTCCGATCTTTATGGTCGACATTGCCGTTCCACGCGACATCGAGCCGCAGGTGAGCGATTTGCAGGATGTGTACCTGTATACGGTCGATGATCTCAAATCGGTTATCGATGAAGGTCAGAAATCTCGTGCAGCCGCAGCCGAACAGGCGGAAGAAATCATCACCCTGCAAGTCGGGCATTTCCTTGAATGGGTTCAGTTGCAGACGGGCGCGGAGCTGATCAAGTCCTACCGGCGCCAATCAGAGCAAACCCGGGATGATGTTCTGTTCAGAGCAAAGGCTTTGCTGGCGGCGGGCAAATCTCCTGAGGAAACCCTGGATTACCTGGCGCACACTTTGACCAACCGGCTCATTCATCATCCCACCGTCGTGCTGCGTGAAGCCTGTGCTACGGGTGATCTGACCGCCGTTCATGCGGTTCAGAACGTCCTCGGTCTGGGGGGGGATTCCCCCTCGTCTTAGCTGGGTCGTATTTTCGATTGTCATCCTTCTTCCCGCTTGTCGGGATCTTGTTCCTCCTCTCTTGTTGAATGCTCCATGCTGCCATCCGCTCTGTTGAATCGCTTATTCGCCCTGTCCGAACGGTATGACGAACTCAATGCGTTGTTGTCCGAACCGGAGGTAATCAACAATCAGGATCGATTCCGCAGCCTGTCGAAAGAGCATGCCCGTCTGCACGATCTCGTTGTGGTGCTCGATCGCTATCAGAAGGCGAAAGCCGATTTGCAGGCGGCCGAACAGATGAGCCGTGAATCTGACCGCGAGATGGCCGCGCTGGCCGTCGAAGAAATGAAGGAATTGCAGGCTGAAATCGAATCGCTGGATGAAGCGCTCAAAGTTCACCTGTTGCCGCATGATCCGGCCGATGATGGCGATGTCATCCTTGAAATTCGAGCCGGCACCGGGGGGGATGAAGCCGCCATCTTCGCGGGGGATTTGTTGCGCATGTATTTGAAGTACGCCGATGCCCAAGGCTGGCGCACCGAAATTCTTTCCGAACAACCGGGCTAGCATGGCGGATATCGCGAAGTCATCGCCCAAATCAGTGGCGATGGCGTGTATGCGGCATTGAAGTTCGAATCCGGCGCGCACCGCGTACAGCGTGTGCCGACCACGGAAACCCAGGGCCGTGTCCATACCTCCGCCGCGACGGTCGCCGTGATGCCGGTCGTGCCGGAATCGGAGGCCATCACGCTCGATCCTTCCACCCTGAGAATCGATACGTTTCGCGCCTCCGGGGCCGGTGGGCAGCACATCAATAAAACCGATTCGGCGATCCGCGTGACCCACCTGCCGACCGGTATGGTGGTGGAATGTCAGGACGAGCGATCTCAGCACAAAAATAAGGCCCGTGCTTTAAGTGTACTGGCCGCACGACTGGCAGATGCGGAGCGGCAGAAAGCCCACGCGGAACAAGCGGCCACGCGCAAGGCACTCGTGGGTTCGGGCGACCGTTCTGAACGTATTCGCACTTATAACTTCCCGCAGGGCCGCGTAACCGATCACCGCATCAACCTGACGCTCTATCAGCTCGATCGAGTACTGTTGGGTGATCTTGATCCCATCATTCACCCGTTGCGACAGACCGATCAGGCCGACCAACTGGCGGCGCTGGCTCAGGCCCCGCTCTGATTGATGATGTGGATCACATGACCCACGAACAGGGTATTCCACTCGCCAAATTGATCGACGAAGCACGGGGCTTGCTCGGCGGTGATGCCGATGCGATGGTCGATATCCGCAGTCTGGTGACACAATTGGCCGGTCTTGATCGAGCTCGTCAGTTGATGGAACCGGAGCGACTATTGCCGTCAGCAATGGCTGAACGGTTGCGGAGCGCGTTCGAGCGTCGTGCGGCTGGTGAACCTGTTGCCTATATCACGGGATTCAAGCCGTTTTGGCGCCATGAATTTCAGGTCACGCCCGCCACGTTGATTCCTCGCCCTGAAACCGAACACCTTCTGGAGTGGGCGCTGGAAAAAATCCCTTTAGAGCAGGCAGTGACGGTCGCGGATCTCGGTACCGGTTCCGGCGTGCTTGCCATCAGCCTGGCGTTTGAGCGACCACAGGCACAGGTTTTCGGTTGTGATCTGAGTTTCGAGGCATTACAGGTTGCACGTCAAAATGAACGGCGACTGTGTTACCAGTCGACCTTGCCGATCGGGTGGCTTCAGGGTTCCTGGTGCGGCATGTTTAAACAAGAAAGTTTGGACGTGATTGTCAGCAATCCACCATACATCCGCCTGGATGATCCTCATCTCAATGTCGGTGACCTGCGTTTTGAGCCACAGACTGCGTTGGTCGCGCAAGATGAGGGTATGGCCGATTACCGACAGATCATCGCTCAGGCAACAACCCGGTTGAAGCCAGGTGGCTGGATTCTGTTCGAGCATGGCTACGATCAGGCAAAGGCCGTGGCCGAGTGTCTGATTCAACATGGATTTGCATCTATTTCTCATCGAACCGATCTTGCCGGGCAGGAACGAAACACCGCTGCACAGCGGCGTTGATTTGAGGTTTACTTGCTGATTGATGCCAGTGCGGCGGGCACATAGCGTCATCTAAGATTGGTTTTAGGTCATTTGAAGGTCACAAAATGCCCAAATTGCGTTAATCTGATTCCATGAGTTCAGCGCACCCCCTAAAAATTTCCGGGGCGCAGGAGTGGATGATGGACAGTTCCGAACGAATCAAACATCGTGAGATCACCTTTCGCGGGCCTCATCACAACGGGGATCAGGCGGCGGGTGCCTGCGCATTTGCCGTTCACCTGGACGGAGTGCAGGATGCTCAACCCAAAAACCCTGCCTGCATGTGGGTTGAATATGACTTGCAAATGATCTGCCTCAAGGTTTTGCGGCGTCATCTGCAACTCGCGGGTTTTCATCTGGATGCTTCCCTTTTGAACAAGCTCAAAATCGCGCTCATCGAGTATTCAGAAGAAAATCAGCGCGAAGCCATGGGTCTGGGGAACTGCCCCATGCCCAATCAGGTATTCAGGCCAACAGCGGAGCAGATTTCCGCTTGCCAGCGCTTCTCGCGTCACCAAGGCTCAACTGAGCGTGGCGATGATCCCTGGCAGCATTACCTTTAAGCCCATCTCAATTCTGTTTAACCTTTTGTAATTATTAATGAACGACGAGCAATTACTGCGCTATAGCCGCCACATCATGCTGCCTGAAATCGACTATGAGGGGCAAGAGCGTCTGCGCGGATCTCGCGTCTTGATCGCAGGCTTGGGCGGTTTGGGTTCACCCGTAGCCTTGTATCTTGCGGCCGCGGGCGTGGGCCAGTTGGTGCTGGCCGATTTTGATACGGTTGATTTGAGCAATCTGCAGCGACAGGTCATTCACGACACCGCTGCTGTGGGCTTACTTAAGATTGATTCGGCTGCTCGGAGAATTGCCGCTATCAATCCGGATGTAAAACTTAGGCTTATTCACGACAAGCTTACAAATGAGAACCTGCCGGAATTGCTGGCCAATGTCGATCTGGTTTGTGACTGTTCGGATAATTTCGCACTGCGTTTTGCGCTCAATGCAGCCTGTGTCGATGCTCAAAAGCCGCTGGTTTCTGGTGCGGCGATCCGCATGGAAGGGCAGGTGACCTTGTTCGATACGCGACAGCCCGAGTCACCATGCTATCGCTGTTTGTATCAGGAAGAAGGGGAGGATGCGTTGCGTTGCAGTGAAACAGGTGTGCTTTCGCCGTTGGTCGGGATGATAGGCAGTTTGCAGGCCAGTGAAGCCATCAAGACGTTGGCAGGCTTTGGTGACACCCTGGTTGGACGACTCGCCCTGTTCGATCTCAAGCGGGCCGAATTCAGGACGATTCGGTACCGCCGTGATCCCGATTGCCCTGTTTGTAAAAATCGCTCCGCCCCTGCCCAATACTTAACTATTTAGAATTGCGGTCTCGATCCGCTGAAGCCAAAGCCTGTGCAATTTCCCGAATCAGCCCCGGCCCGCGATAAATGAAACCCGTATAAAGCTGCAGCAGGTCCGCTCCGGCCTCGATCTTCTCCAGCGCCGCAGCGGCGCTATCGATACCACCGACGCCAATAATGGGGAAATCTGCAGGCAGCGTGGCGCGAAGCTGGCGGATGACTTCGGTCGAGGCCTTGCGAACTGGCCGGCCACTCAATCCACCCGCCTCGTCGGCATGCGGTAGACCCGCCACCATGGCGCGATCGATGGTGGTGTTGGTGGCGATCACGCCATCCATGCCTTCATCAAGGAGAAGTCGGGCCATGGATTCGATTTCCTCATCGCTCAGATCGGGCGCGATTTTCACCACGATCGGGACTTGACGGTCGTTTTTCTGATCGAGTTCGTCCTTTTGTTTTTTCAATGCGGCGAGCAAGGGGCCGAATTGATCCGCAGCTTGCAACTGGCGCAAATTTTTTGTGTTCGGGGATGAAATATTGATCGTGACGTAGTCGGCGAAACGATGGACTTCTCTCAGTCCGATCAAATAGTCATCGAGCGCCCGCTCGATCGGGGTATCGAAATTCTTGCCGATGTTCAGGCCCAGAATGCCTTTGCTGGTTCGATTTTGAACATTGTCGAGAAAGGTTTTAAGGCCATCGTTGTTGAATCCCATGCGGTTGATCAGTGCCTCGGCATCGGGCAGCCGGAACAACCGTGGTCGCGGATTGCCGGGTTGGGCGCGTGGGGTGACGGTGCCGATTTCGATAAATCCGAACCCGAGGCATGAGAGGGCATCGATATGATCGCCGTTCTTGTCGAGCCCGGCCGCCAGACCGATTCGGTTAGGGAAGTTCAACCCCATAACATCCACCGGACTTGAGGGAACCTTTCCGCGCGCGTAGGTGCACCACGGTGTTTTGGCCGCCAGATCGAGCAGGGCAAATGTCAGTCGGTGGGCCGTTTCTGGTTCGAATCGGAACAGCAGGGCGCGAATCAATGGATAAAGATTCATAAGGGCGTGATCACTTGGCGTTGAAATGGCACCTAGTTTGCCGTGACCGTGTGCGGGGCGCAATCCGCCATCCGAAATCCTTCTCGCATATTCATTAAAATTTCACGTTCTTGTCAGCGATGCGAAATAAACCGAACACGCTAATGACATATCCGCTGATTAAGTTGCATTACATATCAATCTAGGTGTGGTGTGTCATGGATTTGGATTGCAACAAAGCGTCTTCAACCAAGGGGCCGAAAAACAAAGCTGACTCAGATCGCCGACTACAAGTCGAGTTGGCGCTGAACCAAGAGCAGATCGATGCCTGCTTTCGTCTGCGCTATCGGGTTTTTGTTGAAGAATTGGGTGCAAAAATCGACTGCGCCCTGCCATTGGGGCTGGAAAGCGATCATTTTGATGACTATTGCCACCACATGCTGGTGCGGGATTTGGATTCCGGTGAAGCGGTGGCGTGTACACGCATTCTTACGGATACTCAGGCTCAGGTTGCCGGAGGATACTATTCCGCCAGAGAGTTTGATCTCTCCCGCTTAAATGCTGTGGAAGGTCGTGTGATGGAAATCGGTCGAACCTGTGTCGACCCGGCTTATCGAAATGGCGCCACCATCGGCTGTCTTTGGTCTGGTCTGGCGCAATTCATGGAAAACAACCGGTTCATGTACCTGATGGGATGCGCGAGCATTCCTCTGGATGATGGTGGTATTCAGGCCAATCTCATCATGGATCAATTACGTGAACGGTATCTCACGCCGGAATCGTTACGGGTCAATTCTCTGCGTGCGCTTCCTCGTATGGAGCTTGACACGGCTTTGCTCGCGCAGGAAGTCCGCATGCCCCCTTTATTGAAAGCCTACCTTCGTCTTGGTGCACAGATCGGCGGTGAACCGTTCTGGGATAAAGATTTCAAAACGGCGGATGTATTCATCTGGTTGGCAAGGTCGAATCTTCAACGCCGTTATGTCCGGCATTTCGTTCAGCGAAAACAGGATGGTGGTGTGCCTGATTCGGTCAAACCACGTCAGGTGGCCTGAATCGCTGAAAGAGCCAGCTGTTTATCGATCTTCCGCAAGATGGCGCTAAACTGAGCCGCTATTCATAACAGAGCGGCCTTCCTATGGACGAAGAGCTGATTTTGCCGATTAAATCCAAAATAGATCCGCAATTCGAACGACAGTTGCGCTTGTTTTTACAGCGAGCGGAATCAAAAATGCCGAATGTCAGTGAAGCAGAACTTCTGCGCGCGGCGGCAGGGCGGCGCGAAGATCAGCGGTTGGTGGCCGAATATGTCATCGGCATGCTCTGGTTGAGCTGGCGTTTCGATCGCGCGAATCAAATGTTGGATTCCGCCTTGGCCGTTGCCTCGGCATATATGTCGAGCGCCAATTATCTGATCCTAATGCGAACGGTTTCCCTGCTGAAAACCCTTCCTCTGTTCCCCATGCCCAGACATGAGCGGCAAACACTGACTGATCTTCTGCAGGAGGCTCGATTGGTCGTCTATCTGAAAACCGGGCGACTGTCTTGAGACCATCGGAGCACTTACTCCTACGCCTCCAGATGTTATGCCAGGAGATGATATGCAAAGCTACTTGAAAAAAATCAAATGAACCAAACTTTAAGCTAGAGTGTTGATCTCACGCATCAGACTCTGAATGAGTCGGACCTGCTTAAACTTTTTGGAGAACGAGTTCCTGCCATGAAACGAATTATTCTGTTTTTACTGACCAACCTGGCTGTCATGGTGATCCTGTCTGTCGCCTGGTTTGTCATCTCCAAGGTGTTCGGCCTTGGCGTGACAATGGATAAGACTGGCATCAATTATGGCTCCACACTTGTACTGGCTGCTGTATTCGGCTTCGGTGGTTCCCTGATTTCGCTGATGATGTCCAAATGGATGGCCAAACGCAGCGTGGGTGCCGAAGTGATCGAACAGCCCCGAAACGAGGCCGAACGCTGGTTGCTGCAAACCGTTGAGCGCCAGGCCAAGATGGCTGGCATCGGCATGCCGGAAGTCGCCATCTATGACTCACCGGAAATCAATGCATTCGCCACGGGCGCGAGCAGAAACAATGCGTTGGTCGCTGTTTCGACTGGCTTGCTTGCCAATATGACTCGAGACGAGGCCGAAGCCGTATTGGGCCATGAGATTGGTCACGTGGCCAATGGCGACATGATTACTTTGACCCTCATTCAAGGTGTGGTGAATACGTTCGTTATCTTCTTTGCGCGTATCGTCGGTTATTTTGTCGATCGCGTTCTGCTCAAAAATCAGGGCGATGGGCCGGGTATCGGCTTTTATGTGACCACGATCGTTGCTGAAATTATCTTCGGGATTTTGGCCAGCATCATCGTGATGTGGTTCTCGCGCCAGCGAGAGTTCCGTGCAGACGAAGCAGGAGCCCGCTTTGCCGGTCGTCAGAAGATGATTGCGGCATTGGAGCGGTTGAAGTTGAATTACGACATGCCAGCACAGTTGCCAGCTCAGATGACTGCGTTCGGCATTTCAGGGCACAATGGTTCTTTCGGTCGTTTGTTCATGTCTCATCCCCCCCTTGATGAGCGCATTGAGGCCTTGCGTCACGGGCAATCCTCTGGCTTTGGTGCGCGTGCCGGCACGGTGCAGTAATACCCGGTGACGACCTTGCGTTAATCCCCGGTCGTCTCAACGGCTACTTAGGGGAGGTCTGCACAAATGCAGACCTCCCCGAGCAGGGCATGGAGGCCCTGCCGCACAATGACGTAAGTCATTGAAATGCGGAGCACAAGACGGGCGTGTACCGGCTTGTGCGTGTCTGAACGAAGCCATGGATGGATTCGTGCAGAGATTCCTTAGGTTAAAGCCTGCTTATTGCAGGCTTTTTGTTTTCCTGATGCGGAACTTGTCTTTTTGGCGTAGGCTCGAAGTAAATAGCAGGTGAGGGCTCGGCTCAAAGCCGAGAACGGCCGTGAACGTGTTCAGAGGTTTTAAGATGACTGTTTTATATTTATTCGTACCAATCAGCATGGTGATTGCCGGGATCTTGGTTTGGGCGGCTTTTTGGGCGATCAAGAATAACCAATACGAAGATTTGGAAGGCCCCGCTCACCGTATCCTGATGGATGACGATGATCCTCGCATCCCGACACATCATCATTCAAACGAGGATGCCCAGTCGGAATCGAAGCCAGATAAAAGCAAGAATTAGCGGTTTTGCTCTTTCCAAAAAAAAACCGCCAATTGGCGGTTTTTTGTCAGCCGATTACGGCGTTACAACCTACTTAACACGAATGCCTGCGGTGGCGCCTTCGTCGGGTGACAAGATGAACAGTCCGCCTTTGCCGTCGCCCGCGGCCAGTACCATGCCTTCCGACAGACCGAATTTCATCTGGCGGGGTTTGAGGTTGGCAACCATGACGGTATGGCGGCCAACGAGGGTGGCCGGATCATAGGCCGACTTGATGCCGGCGAAGACTTGCCGGGTTTCGCCTTCGCCAATATCAAGTGTTAAGCGCAACAATTTCGCGGCACCTTCTACATGCTCTGCATTAACTATGCGTGCCACACGTAAATCCACGGCTGCGAATTGATCGATGGTGATTTCTTCTGCAATCGGTTCGATTTCGGCACTTGGGGTTTTTTCTTCCAGGGTTGGTGCAGGGTTGGCTTGATTCATGGCTTGGGCCTCTTCTTGTGTTGCTTTGAGCAGGGCATCCGTCGCGGTTTGTTCGATACGCGTCATCAGCGGTTCAAAGGCGTTGATCTTGTGTCCAACCATCGGGCGCGCAAGATCGGTCCAACGGAATTCAGGCAGATTCAGGAATTGGGCCGCCTTGGCACTCATGGCCGGCAGGACGGGCGTGAGGTAGGTCATCAAGATGCGGAAGGCATTCAAGCCATCGGTACAGACACCTTGAACGGCGGCGAGTGTTTCGGGCGACTTGGCCATGGCCCAAGGTTTTTGTTCATCGATGTATTGATTCACGAGGTCAGCCAAAGCCATGATCTCACGCATGGCTTGACCGGTTTCACGGCGCTCGTAGCGTGTCTTGATGGATTCGGCGGCGGCCACGAGTTGTTCGTGGAGCACGCTGTGGGCGAGTTCGGCACTCAACTCACTATTGAACTGCTTGTGAATGAAACCGGCGCAACGGCTGGCAATATTGACGACCTTGCCGACCAAATCCGAGTTGACGCGCAGACGGAAATCGTCGAGCGACAAATCGATGTCGTCAATACTGCTGCTGAGTTTGGCCGCGAAGTAGTAGCGCAATGCCTGTGGGTCGAGGTGGTCGAGGTAGGTGCGGGCCTGGATGAACGTGCCGCGCGACTTGCTCATTTTCTCGCCGTTGAGGGTTAAAAAGCCATGCGCATACACCGCTGTCGGCGTACGCAATCCGGCGCCCATGAGCATGGCGGGCCAGAACAGCGTGTGGAAGTAGGCGATATCCTTGCCGATGAAATGGATCAGCTCGGTTTGGGCGTTTTCACCCCAATACGTGTCGAAATCAAGCCCTGTCGATTCTGCCAGTTTAAGGAAGGCCCCGATATAGCCGATGGGCGCATCCAGCCACACATAAAAGAATTTGCCGGGTGCGCCGGGAATTTCAAAACCGAAATAGGGTGCATCGCGTGAAATATCCCAGGCCTGCAGGCCGCTATCGAACCATTCCTGTAACTTGGCGCGGATGGCGGGCTGTACCCGATCCTCGCTCAGCCATTGTTTGAGCTGGTCTTCCATTTTCGGAAGGTCGAAGAAATAGTGTTCGGAATCACGTTCAACGGGTGTCGCACCGGAAAGCACCGAGCGCGGGTTCTTCAGGTCGGTCGGGCTGTAGGTGGCACCGCATTTTTCGCAGTTGTCACCGTATTGATCGGCTGCGCCGCACTTGGGGCATTCACCCTTGATGAATCGGTCGGGCAGGAACATTTGCTTTTCCGGATCATAGGCTTGCTTGATGGTTTTACGACTGATCAAGCCACGAGCGTCGAGCCGCTTGAATATCTCACTGGCCATGCGCCGGTTTTCTTCGGAATGCGTGCTGTGAAATATGTCGAAGCCAATCATGAAATCAGCAAAATCGGCCTTGTGGCTATTGCCTATGCGCGTAATGAGTTCTTCGGGCGTAATGCCTTCCTGTTGCGCCTTGAGCATGATGGGCGTGCCATGCGTATCGTCCGCGCACAGATAGCGGCATTCATTGCCGAACAGCTTTTGTGCACGCACCCAGATATCCGTCTGGATGGTTTCGATGATGTGCCCCAGATGAAGGGGGCCATTGGCATAGGGCAGGGCAGATGTCACCAGAATGCGACGAGGGGCTTGAAGTGTCATAAAACGCAAAAGTTCCGAGATAAAAGTCTAGGATAAATGACGAGGATAAATGTCTAGGAAAACCGGGCCGCGAAGTTTAGCATGAGGACTCGATAAAAGGCCGTTGTGGCGATGTGAAAGGTGATGGATGGATTCCACTGCAAAACCCGTACTCAGCATTCGGCCCGTGATGGACGGTGTTTGAAGGATGCATATTTTAGTTTGTTTAGATTCCGATCCCCTGCGTAGTTTGCCCGTTTGGGCCGCGTTTACTGACGCGCAAGATGCAATTCCGGGTTTGAAGATTACGGTCGCCGGTACGCCTGAGATCATTCGGTGCATCAAGGCGCACCCGGCCGTAACCGGTAAAGTGGTGATTGACGAGAAGGGGTTCTCGCTGCCGCGTTGGCATCCTTCTGGTTGGTCGGCACGGCGTGAGGCCAGGTCGGCCAGTGCTGCTTTGCTCACCGCGCCGGATGTCGTTATTGACCCGTTCGGCACGTCACAAACACGCGCATTCACACGCCTTGTGAATTGGCGTCGGGTTGGTATCGCCGATCTATCGCAACCCCGTCGAGACAACGATTATTCGTCGGTTTTCCCGCTTCCGTCCGAGCTCCACCCGCTCCAGGCCGTACGGGTTTTGTTCGCAGCCGCATTGAACTACTCCCTCCATGACCTTGCGCCCAACTACGGTTTGTTGACCTCCCCCGTTGAAGCAGATCAGTCCGCAGGCAATACAGAGGCTGATTTGATTGTCGACGTGAGTTCACTGCCCTGGGATGCACAATCATTTCAGCAATTCAGGAATCGAATTGCTAAGACCCCGTTGCGAGTAACCTATCTTGAAGAAGAGCATGCGCTTAACCCGGCTCAGCGATTGCTGAAACACTGGCCAACGATTTTGACGGCGCACTATATCCTGACCGGGTTGAATGCCAGTGCGTGGCTCGCTGCCGCGCTGGGCCGACCGGGGTTGTGTTTGTGTCCCGCTGATGCGGCCAGAAGCATGGGCGTTATCTCGACCCGTTGGGCAGATCAACAGATGATCAATTTGGATCACCCGCCATTCAATCAGCCCAATATCGTTGTCGAATCCATTATTCAGGTGCTGCAACGCCAAGCCACCGCTGTTACCGATGCGAAATGAGTATATAGGGTTTTTTTGTGAATTCGGGATTTGATCTTTTTAACAATGAACCCATTGGTAACACCATGCGGGTTGACGCTAGTGCGGATCGATTCTTACAAATCGACCATATCGAGCGCGCCTTGGCTAATCCCCGGTTGCGTGAGGAATGGCTCGCCGATCCACAAACGCTGGTCGTAGGCGGGGGCAGCAACATCCTGTTTGTCACGGAACGCATCGGTAAAGTAGTTGGTATCAAAGCGGCTGATCATGGTTTCGTTGATGAGGGGGAGACGATATTGGCGTTCGCCGAAGCGGGACTGGGCCTTGATGATTGGGTTCGTCTGACCACGGCTCAGGGCTTGTATGGGCTTGAGCGTCTTGCAGAAATTCCGGGGACGGTTGGCGCCGCGCCGATACAGAACGTCGGCGCCTACGGTATGCAGTTGTGCGATGTGCTTGATTCTGTCGAGCTATGGGATCGCCAGAAACAGGTACTACTTCACTGGACGGCCGAACAATGCCAATTAAGCTATCGCAACAGCCGGTTCAAGTCGGAACCGAATCGATGGTTGGTCCTGCGTGTGTGGGTTCGTTTGCACAAAAAGCCACCTGCAGATTGGCCGAATTTTTCTTATCCCGGTCTGGCCGATGAGGCCGATGCGTATTTGATGACGAAAAAATCCCCCATGTCCGCACTTGCTGCGAGTGATATGGCCGAAATCGTGACCCGAGTACGACGAAAAAAACTCCCTGATTGGCGCCAACTGCTCCCCGGAAGTTTGGGGAGTTTTTTTCATAATCCCATTGTATCTCTGCAGCACGCAAACAAGCTGAAGGCCAATTGGCCTGATGTACCGCTCTACGCACTGGATGATCCCGATTCCGTCAAGCTTTCCGCCGGATGGCTGATTGAACAAGCAGGATGGCGAGGGCGCATATTTGGTGCTGCCGGTGTTTACGATCGTCATGCTTTGGTACTGATTAATCGGGGTGGCGCCGATGGGAAGGAAATTCTGCAACTGGCCGAAGCGATCGAAGCGGATGTCTGGAGGCATTTCGCCGTACAAATAAAAACGGAACCAATGATCGTGTAATCACGCTGAAAGATCGCTATGGTTTAATCGATAAATGCGGAAAGATAGTCAGCATCTATCGAATCGATAGGAATATTTCATTTTATTTATCTATCATGTATTGGTAAATTTAATTCCACAGCACGGCTGTAGAACGATGCCTTCAGGCAAATGAATCGTTTGATCCAATGTATAGACCAACCAGGAGAATTGACCATGAGTGATGATTCCATTTCATTGCCCCGTTTGAATGAACGCGCACCCGAGTTTGACGCACCCACAACCCACGGCCGTAAAACACTGAAAGACTACGAAGGCAAATGGCTGGTTCTGTTTTCGCACCCTGCGGATTTCACCCCGGTATGTTCTACGGAGTTTATGGCATTTGCCAAGGCGCATCCCGATTTTCAGGCCATCAATTGCGATCTGTTGGGCTTATCAATCGATAGCAACTACTCCCATATTGCCTGGGAACGCAATATCAAAGAGAAGTTTGGCGTGGAAATTACCTTCCCGATTATTGCCGATCTCTCGATGAACGTCGCAAGCATGTTCGGTATGGTGCATCCAGGCGCTTCGGATACTCAAGCGGTTCGTGCCACGTTTGTGATCGATCCGGAAGGCGTTTTGCGTGCCATGCTTTACTACCCGATGAGTAACGGTCGTTCGATTCCGGAAATTCTTCGTCTGGTGAAAGCGCTGCAAACCTCTACCAAGTACGGCGTTGCCACACCAGAAGGCTGGCAGCCAGGTGACAAGGTCATCGTGCCACCACCGGCAACGGCCCAAGAAGCCGAAGCGCGTATGAATAGCGGTGAATACGAATGTGTTGACTGGTACTTCTGCAAGAAGTCACTTTGATCTCATTCATGAATGAAGTGTCACATCACGTAATGTGACATAACGTAAAAAAGCCCGATCAATTCGGGCTTTCTTTTTTGAAGTAACTGAAATGAATTCAACTATTTATTCTGCTGACCTTTGATTGGTTGCCCGCCACCAAAGCTGCCGGCTACCGCATGCGCTAGAATTTCCCTTAACTGTGCCTCAGAGCGCTGACCTGAAAAATAAAAGGGTTTGCCATCATCGGCCTGAAAGACCACCACGGGGATGCCGTACAAATTCTGTCCCTGCAAAATCGAAAGGTTTTCATCCAGGATTGTTTGCGATGCTGCGTCCACGTGCTTGGCCGGTGGGATGCCGCCACCGGTATCCGAATTGAGAAAACCATAATTCCTCTCATTCGTCATAAAAGCCTTCAGCGGATCGGGTGCCTGAATGATGGCTGCCGCCTTGGCCGTCGAATTGCTGCCTAGCATGCCCAATGGTATCCAGCGAAATTGCAGATCGGGCATTTCTTTGCGAATCTTCATCAACGAATCGAACACATGATGACAGTAGGGGCAGTTCGGATCGAAAAACAGATAGACGATTTTTGACCCGTTGCCATCCCGAATCCAGCTGGAATCGACAAGATCTTTCATCAGATTTTGGGCGACCACTCGATCTTGCGCTGCTGTTGGCGTCTGTGCATACACCGGCGCATGAAAAAGGAAAAGTGTTAAAAGCACACTGGCCCAGAACGGGATCAGTCGCTGTAGGTTGCCTCGGCGAAGATGAAGATCGAACATGAGATCGGACTCTGATTTAGTTGCCTGGCTATCTATTTTAGACGTTAAGAACCCATTGCGTTCCTTGCATCAGGGTTTTTTGCTCAAATCGAGTTCGTCGTCATCCAGATTAGGGAGCTTGGGTGGTGTGGCTGCCAGAACGGGAGTAAAAGCCAGCCCGGTAATCAGCAGAATAAGAAGCCCCCAAAGGGTGGATGCATGCTTACTGATGGGCGGGCTTGTCGGTGGTACTGGCATCCTTACCTAGATCTGATTGATAATACCCGTACTTTTACTCTCAAAACCCAAGGTCGTATGGCGCAATATATCTTCACCATGAATGGGGTCGGCAAACTCGTCCCTCCGAAAAAATTTATTCTCAAAGACATTTACCTCAATTTCTTCCCTGGCGCAAAAATTGGCGTATTGGGTTACAACGGTGCGGGTAAGTCTACTCTGCTGCGCATCATGGCCGGTGTCGACAAGGACATCATTGGTGAAGCACGTCCTCAACCCGGTATTCAAATTGGCTATCTCAAGCAGGAGCCTGATCTCGACCCGGCCAAGGACGTGCGCGGCAATGTCATGGACGGCGCGGGTGAAACAGCACGTTTGCTTGAACGCTTCAATGAGATAAGCAATGAGTTTGCCAACCCGGATGCCGATTTTGATGCATTGCTGGCTGAACAGGCTGAGTTGCAGGATAAAATCGATGCAGCAGGCGGTTGGGATCTCGATCGCAAGCTCGAAATCGCTGCCGATGCGCTGCGTCTACCGCCTTGGGATGCGGATGTCACCAAACTCTCCGGCGGTGAACGCCGTCGTGTGGCGCTCTGCCGTTTGCTGCTTTCCAACCCGGATATGCTGATTCTTGATGAACCAACCAACCACCTGGATGCGGAATCCGTTGCCTGGCTTGAGCGTTTTCTGCAGGAGTTCAACGGGACCGTGGTGGCCGTGACCCATGATCGATACTTCCTTGACAATGTGGCCGGCTGGATTCTCGAACTCGACCGTGGTCAGGGCATCCCGTTCGAGGGGAATTACTCCGAGTGGCTCGACAGCAAGGAAAAGCGTCTGGCACAGGAAGAGAAAACAGAATCGGCCAAGCGCAAGGCTATGGAGCAGGAACTGGAGTGGGTCCGGCAGAATCCCAAGGGGCGTCAGGCCAAATCCAAGGCACGTCTGGCCCGGTTCGAGGAGCTCCAATCAGAAGAATTCCAGAAGCGTTCGGAAACCAACGAAATTTACATTCCACCAGGACCTCGCCTAGGCGACAAGGTGATCGACGTCACCAATCTGTCCAAACAGTTCGGTGACCGTGTGTTGTATCAAGGTTTGTCGTTCTCCGTGCCCAAAGGTGGGATCGTCGGGATCATCGGCCCCAATGGCGTGGGTAAATCGACCTTGTTCAAGATGCTGATTGGTGAGGAGAAACCGGACGCCGGTGAAATCTCCATCGGCGAATCGGTACAGATCTCCTATGTGGCGCAGGGTCGCGACGATCTGGAAAATAACAAGACCGTCTGGGAAGAGATTTCCGGCGGTTACGACAACATCACGGTCGGCAAATACGAGATGCCTTCGCGCGCCTATCTTGGCCGCTTCAACTTCAAGGGGCAGGATCAGCAGAAGTTCATGAAGGATTTGTCCGGCGGTGAGCGCAATCGCGTGCATCTGGCCAAGTTGCTCAAGTCCGGCGGAAACGTGCTGCTGCTCGATGAACCGACAAACGACCTCGATATCGAAACCCTGCGGGCGTTGGAGCAGGCGATTCTTGATTTTCCGGGCACCGCGTTGGTCATTTCGCATGACCGCTGGTTCCTTGACCGAATCGCAACACAAATTCTCGCCTTCGAGGACGATGGCTCCGTGGTGTTCTTCCAGGGGAACTTCCAGGATTACGAAGCGGATCGGCACAAGCGGTTGGGCTCGGATGCCGATCAACCCAAACGGATCAAATACACTCGATTGGCTTGAGTGTTTTCATGTTCTGACGAAACAAGTCAGCAATGAATGACCGTTTACTGGTGTGCTTGTGCCGCCAGTTATAACAAGGAGCTTGAAATGGTTAATCCTGCTTTGGAACAGGCCATCATCAATAAAATCATGGAGAAGGGCATTGCGCTTCCTGTACTGCCTGATGTCGCAATCCGTTCACGGCGTGTGGCGGAGCAACCGGACAGCACGATTCAGGATCTGGTGGATGTGGTCGCACAGGATCCAGCCATTGCCGCACGCCTGATCCAAGTTGCCAATAGTGCAATGTACTGTGGTGTAGAGAAGATTAACTGCTTGCACCAGGTGATTACGCGTCTTGGTATGCGCACAGTCAGCCAGTTAATTGTATCGCTGTCTAGACAGCATCTTTTTAAAGCGAATCATCCCGTGGTCAAGAAGGCGATGCAGGAGCATAGGTCCTTTTCAGCCCAGATTGCGGCGTTAGCCCACCGTATTGCCAGGGAGTACACCATGCTCGATGTCGACCAGGCGTTGTTGGCTGGATTGCTCCACGGCGTAGGGGGGATTCCGGTGATTGTGGTGGCTGAAGATATTCCAAAGTTACAGGAGGCCCCGGCTCTGTTAAACGAATTGGTGATGAGCCTGCAACCTCGGCTAGGTGCCAAGATCGTTCAGGCTTGGGATTTTCCGCCGATGTATGAAGACGTGGTGCGGGAAGCGAATAACCTCAACTATACACACGCGGGTTCGGCCAATCATGCCGACGTGGTTATCACGGCAATCGCGCAGGCAAAAGGCTTGACCGCAACACCGGATGGCAAGCCCATTCCTGCCGCTGAAAAACTGGGTCTCGATTTGAGCGTGAGTTTGATTGACCAGGAAATTTATGATGAAATTCGTGCACTTAGTGCGGGTTTCTAATCTCTGTTATTAAGAAATTCATGCGCCTTGACTGCGAGATCAGGATGGAGTTGTCTTTGTAAATCCGGATGCAGGGCGTTTCCGGATTTGCTGAACAGGCTCACGGTCCAGCTTGGTACGCTGGTTTCTTGAGGTCTTCCCAGATGATCGAGACGAATTTCTTCAGGCGCTTCGGGGCTACTCATCACCAGTGAAGGGGGGTCTTCCAGAATATCAATCACCGTTCCGCGGCGGCGGTCAATAGTCAGCGTGCTGCCGATCAGGGGTTCCAGTAGTTGAATCAAGGATGGGGACATGGGGTACCTTCTGCTTTTCCCGTTTGGCCGTAATAGTCCTATGAACTTCGGGTAGCATAGACTGCACGGTCACATCATTAACCAATCAGGATGAAGATGCAGTACGAATTACTGAATATAGAACCTTTGTACCGTGGTTTTTTCGAGTTGAACCGCTATCTGCTTCGCTTCGAGCGCTATGACGGTAGCTGGTCGCCACAAATCAGTCGGGAGATGTTCGAGCGTGGCCACGCTGTGGCCGTTCTGCCCTTTGTTTCCAAACGACGCGAAGTCGTGATGATCGAGCAGTTTCGGCCCGGTGCGTTCGAAGCACCGGGCGGGCCATGGCTGACTGAAATTGTGGCAGGCATGATCGAGCCGAACGAATCAGTAGAGTCTGTTGCCCGACGTGAAATGAAAGAGGAGTCGGGGCTCGAACCCGTGCGTCTGATACCGATCACGCGCTATTGGGTGAGTCCCGGTGGAACGACGGAAAGCATCTATTTGTTTCTTGCCCTGATCGATACAGCCCCGACCGATACGTTTTTTGGTCTACCGGAAGAGCACGAGGACATCAAGCTGCATACCATGACACTGGATGAAGCCTTGGCCCGTATCGATTCCGGCATCATCTGTTCAGCAGCCCCGATCATTGCCCTGCAATGGCTCGATCGACATCTGTCGCGATTTTGTGACGATTAGAACGTGCTTATTTTTGACGCACAAATTTCACTCATAGGTTAAAAATTTGTTAAATATATGTTTATTAATATTTTTTTTATCCTCATGTTGAGGCGGTTATGCTTGAAAATTGTGCAAAAGTTGTGTTTTGTCCCGGATGCCGTGATTGATTTGCGCCTATCGAGATAAAACCAGACAATCAAACACATTGAACAGGATGCCCGGATGAAAGCCGTAAATGCTGCATTGCCGCTCAATGACGTAAGTCATTGAAATGCGGAGCACGGAACGGGTATGAACGCGGAGCTGGCGTAAGCCCGCGATGCCATGGATGGATTCGTGCAGAGATTCCCAAAGGCTCCCGTATGATCACAGCAATTAAGAATTTTGAATTTGAGGAAACCGTCATGCTTGAAGTCTATCGCAGCCATCAACAAGAACGAGAACAGCAGGGGATTCCACCCAAAGCGCTAACGGTCGAGCAGACGGCCAGCCTGATCGAGCTGATCAAAAATCCACCGGCTGGGGAGGATATAGCGTTCCTGTTGCACCTGTTGACCGAGTGCGTGCCACCGGGGGTCGATCAGGCCGCCTATGTGAAGGCCGCCTTTTTGGCCGATGTCGCGAATGGCAAAGCCAGTTCCCCCCTGATTGATCGGGTGCAAGCGGTCAAATGGCTCGGTACCATGATCGGTGGTTACAACATTGATCCACTCGTGGCGATGCTCGACGATGATGTGGTGGGTGACGCGGCGGCGGAGGCGCTCAAAGGCACCGTATTGATCTACGATGCCTTCCGTGATGTGGAAGACAAAATGCGGGCGGGGAATACCCGCGCCAAAGCCGTGATTGAATCCTGGGCGGCCGCCGAGTGGTTCCTGAACAAACCCGCACTGGCCGAAGAAATCACCGTCACGGTGTTCAAGGTGCCGGGCGAAACCAACACCGACGACCTCTCGCCCGCGCAAGATGCCTGGAGCCGTCCGGATATACCTTTGCATGCCTTAGCTATGTTGGTAAGCAAAATGCCTGATGGCCTGAAAACCATCGAAACACTGAAGGAGAAGGGCCACCCAGTTGCTTATGTGGGGGATGTGGTCGGCACAGGCTCCTCGCGCAAATCAGCTATCAACTCCGTGCAATGGGCGATGGGACGCGATATCCCGCACGTGCCCAACAAGCGCACCGGCGGCGTGATTCTGGGCAGTAAGATCGCGCCGATTTTCTTCAATACGGCTGAAGATTCAGGTGCACTGCCCATCGAGGTGAATGTTGACCAGCTTGAAACAGGCGATGTCATCACTATTCGCCCGTATGAGGGTGAGCTATTGAAAAATGGCAAGGTCATTGAAACCCTTGAACTCAAGCCCACTACACTTCCTGATGAAGTCCGTGCCGGAGGCCGGATCATGTTGATCATTGGTCGCGCATTGACCGATCGTGCGCGAGCCGCCTTGAACCTGCCCTCGTTCGACGTGTTCCGCCGCCCGATTCAACCCAAGGACACTGGCAAGGGATTCACCCTGGCCCAGAAAATGGTCGGCCGGGCCTGTGGGGTTGTGGGTGTGCGCCCTGGCACCTATTGCGAGCCGCGCATGGCGACCGTGGGTAGTCAGGACACTACCGGCGCCATGACCCGCGATGAGCTCAAAGAACTGGCCTGCCTCGGCTTCTCCGCCGATCTCGTCATGCAGTCGTTCTGCCACACCGCAGCCTATCCGAAGCCGGTCGATATCGCGTTGCAGCACGAACTGCCGCAATTCATCAGCACCCGCGGCGGCGTTTCCCTGCGCCCCGGCGATGGCGTTATTCATAGCTGGCTCAACCGTATGATTCTGCCGGATACCGTTGGCACCGGCGGCGATTCGCACACCCGTTTCCCCATCGG
Organism: Halothiobacillus sp.; assembly: GCF_027346185.1. GTDB lineage: Bacteria > Pseudomonadota > Gammaproteobacteria > Halothiobacillales > Halothiobacillaceae > Halothiobacillus. Next base: position 24,680 of record NZ_DAIESY010000113.1, on the reverse strand, counting down.
TATTTCCTTCCCTGCCGGATCGGGGCTGGTGGCTTTTGCTGCCGCCTTGGGCGTCATGCCACTGGATATGCCCGAATCCGTTCTGGTTCGTTTCAAGGGTGAAATGCAGCCGGGCATCACTCTGCGCGATTTGGTGAATGCGATTCCCTATGTCGCCATTCAGCGCGGTTTGATGACGGTGGAAAAGAAAGGCAAGAAGAATGTCTTCAATGGCCGCGTGCTGGAAATCGAAGGCCTGCCGAATCTCAAGGTCGAGCAAGCGTTCGAATTCGCCGATGCCTCTGCCGAGCGCTCGGCCAATGGCTGCACCGTTCGTCTCGCAAAAGAGCCAATTATCGAGTTTTTGGCTAGTAACATCACCCTGTTGCAATGGATGATCGCCAGCGGATACGAAGACAAGCGCACGCTCGCGCGTCGTATCGAAGCGATGGAGCAGTGGCTTGCTCACCCTGAGTTGCTCGAACCTGATGCCGATGCCGAATACGCCGAAATCATCGAAATCGATCTGGCTACCATCACCGAACCCTTGCTGGCCTGTCCGAATGACCCGGATGACATCAAGCCATTGTCTGAAGTGCAAGGCACCCACATCGATGAAGTCTTTATCGGTTCCTGCATGACCAATATCGGCCACTACCGTGCGGCCGGAAAAGTGCTGGAAGCCAATGGCGCTTCGGTACCTACCCGTTTGTGGATTGCACCGCCCACCCGCATGGATGAGCACCAGCTCACCGAAGAAGGCTATTACAGTATTTTTGGTAAAGCCGGTGCGCGTGTCGAAATGCCGGGTTGCTCCCTGTGCATGGGCAACCAGGCCCGCGTTGCCAATGGTGCGACCGTTGTCTCCACTTCAACACGCAACTTCCCGAACCGCATGGGTAAAGACGCCAATGTCTATCTCGCCTCGGCCGAGTTATCAGCGGTGTCCGCCTTGCTGGGCCGCCTGCCGACCAACGAGGAATATCAGGCACAGGTCGCCGGGCTCAAACCCTTGGCCGACGATATTTATCGTTATCTCAATTTCAACGAGATTGCGGAGTATCAGAAAGAAGCAGTCAAAGGCCTGCAGATGATTCAGGATATTCCGGTTTTGATTGTTTAAGAAATTAGTTCAACTTGACAAACAGTCCTGATCAATCTGTTCAGGCTGTTTTTTATCAGCATCCAACGCTTTTAGGTCAATACACTCATCAGAGACTCTACACTCAAGCCTTATACCTTATGCTGAGGCATATAAAAGCCACATCCGATAAAACGGGCGCTGCATCATTAAACCCCCGTCCAAGCCTTGATAAGGTGGCAGGATAAATGCCCGGATTTATTTGTTTCTAGCCTTAATTATCAGACGGGTTTTGATAATTAATGAGCGGGTGTGTTATAGAGGGGCAAGGTGCTAATCGAGTTTCAGCAATTGCTCGAACAGTGCGTCGGTCTTGATCTCTTCGCCGCTCAATGCCATGGCCAGTAGTTCGGCTCCGATAATGGGCAAGGCCAGCACCACATCGGGATGTACGCGTTTGATCTTGTTAAGATTGTGCGCATCACTAACGGCAACCACGGTCTTGAGTTTTTCATTGACTTCACGTGCGGCCAGGATGATAAACGCATTTTCGGAATCGTCTTCTGTCAGCGCAATGATGGCGCGGGCAGTATCGGCTTGGGCCTTCAACAGGATATCGCTGTCGGAGCCGTCACCGATGATGAAATCATTCGGTATATCCGAACCCGGCGTGGGTGCGGCCGGTAGGATGCGGGTCACTTCAAGGCCGCGCTTTTCCAGCGAATCCGCCGCATTTCGGGCGAATGGCCCGTTGCCGACCACGATAATATGATCCTTGCGTTGCATTTTCTTGCTCCCGGGTTGGACGAGTTTCATGATTTGCTGATTCATCATCGGCCCCAGGATCGCGGTCAGTGAGGTGGCGAAGACCAATAATCCCAGAATAATCAGGCTGATGGTGAACATCCGCGCTTCGGTGGTTTGCGCGATGATGTCGCCATAGCCGACGGTGGACATGGTGACGATGGTGAAATAGAGCGCGGTCGGGAAATCGCTAATGGCTGGTTTGAACTGGGCGCCCAGCACATAGGAACCAATGACACCGAAACCCAGCGTGAGCAGCACCCCGGTGATCGAGAACAGGGTGCCGGTGGTGAGGCTGGCGCGCTGGAAGTGCTGGCGATTGAGCAGCAACAGAAGCAGTACGACCGCATGGAACAGAATCAGGCTCGCCGGTTGCGAGGCCAATGGCGTGAGTTCCAGCAACAGGCTGGCGATGCTCATCAGCACGGTCACCATCCAGGCCAACCGAGAACGAACCAACAATCCGAGCGACATGATGACCAGCAACACGCCGATCACATCATGGGGAATACCTCGAATTGCCAGTGAGCTGAACCCGCCGCTGAACTGTTCGATGGTTTGCTGGGGTAGAGCCAGAAATTCTTCGATCAACGACAGGGTCTGGGTGATCTGCATCAACCCTGATAAGCCGACAGCGAGGGCGATGGGGACATGCGGAAACCAGGCATCCATGTGCAAGGCGCGGGCGACCCGGTGGCGTAACGCTTGGAAGAATCTGAACGGATGCCTTAAGTGCGTATTCATGGTTGCCTGTTCATCACTGCCTGTTCATGAAAAGCTGTTGCTGGTTGCATGGTTGCGATTGTTCTGGATTCTGCCAGATTAGCGTGGCTGTGGCTGAAGTGATTCGGCACAAGTCGACGAATGCCCCTCACGGCGCCCGCTTGATCTCATTGAAGTGTTCCAGGGCCCGCTGGCGGCTGCCTTGGAGATCGACGATGGGGGCGGGGTAGGTTTTGCCGAGTGTGATTCCTGCCTGATGTAATGTATTTGTGTCTGCCGTCCAGGGCGCGTACAGATAGCGATTATGCAATCGCGCCAGTTCGGGCACCCAACGGCGAATGAAGGCGCCATCCGGATCGAATTTCTCGGCCTGCAACACGGGGTTGAAGATGCGGAAATACGGTGCGGCATCGGCCCCGGTACCGGCGGTCCATTGCCAGCCTGCGGTGTTGCTGGGTTCGTCCGCATCGATGAGCGTGTCCATGAACCACGCCGCGCCATGCCGCCAGTCGATCAACAGATTTTTGGTGAGAAACGAGGCCACGATCATCCGCGCGCGATTGTGCATCCATCCCGTATGCCAGAGGCAACGCATGGCGGCATCGACCACGGGGACACCTGTCTGGCCGCGTTGCCAGGCCCGTAAATCTTCCGGTGCATCACGCCATGCAAAGTGCAAAAACCGTTTATCCAATGGTGAATCGACGGTTTCGGGAAAATGAAAAGCGAGATAAGCACCGAATTCCCGCCAACCGAGTTCACGCACGAAATGCTCGACACCACGCGGTTCGAGCACGCTGCCGCGCGTATCGAGCAGGTGGCGCACAATCTGGCGCGGGCTGATTTCACCGAAATGCAGATGCGCGGAGAGTTTCGATACCCCGGTACCGATGAGCAGATTGCGAGCTTCGGCATAATCGTCGATCAGGGGCAGAAAGTCTTCAAACCTTTTCCAGGCGCCGGTTTCACCGGGTTGCCATTGCACATAGAAATCCAGATCCCAGGGGATTTTGGGCAACAACCCGAGATCTTCAACGTTAAGACTGTTGAGGTTATCGGGTACGTTTGGCAGGGCATCGGGCGCAGGCAGTGAAGGCAAATCCAGTCCGGCTGTGATCACGGCCTTCCAGTACGGTGTGAATACCTGAAAAGGTTTGCCCTGTTTGTTCATAATCTCCCAGGGCTCATGCAGGTAATTGCCATTGAAGGAGTGAACCTCGATTCCCGCGGCGCGCAAAGTGGCCTTGATCCGGCTGTCTTCTTCGCGTGCTGCCGGTTCCATGCGCCGATGCCAAACCACGCGGGTGGCGCCCGTTTCCCGAATCAGTTGCCGCAGCTCGGTCAACGGATCGCCACGTCGGATCACAAGCCGACTGCCCCGTGCTTCCAGACTTTTGGAAAGTGCTTTGAGGCTATGATGTCGCCACCAGCGCGCGGCACCGCCTTCAGGAAGGCCATGGCCACTTCCCATACCCGACTCAAGTGTTTCGGCGGTATGGATATAAACCGGTATGATGAGGCCTTTGTCCGTGGGTGCGCGCAGCACCGCATGGAGGGCAGGGTGGTCAGTGAGGCGCAGATCCTGACGGAACCAGACAAGTGTGGTCATATGATGGCAAACAAATACAAAAGGGCACCAATTATGGCAGCAGTCGGGCGATTTGGCGTCTGTAGCGTTGGTACCTAAGGAAAAGACTATGAGTGTTGGAATTGTGGCGCGGAAACCCTATGGCAAGGCCGCATTTTTGATTGCTTTGAGCGTGGTTTTGGCAGGTTGCCAGAAAGACCAACCCAAAGTCGATGTGCCTCCACCAGTGGTGCGTGTGGCGACCATTCAGCCCGGAACGCTGGATCAGCCGGACCTGACTGGCCTGGTCGTGGCAAAAACCCAGTCGGTAGTAGGCTTCCAGGTCGGAGGGCGGATTGCCGAACGGTTGGTCGAGCGGGGTGCCCGTGTCAAGGCGGGTGAAGTGTTGGCGAAGCTGGACCCTGCCGATCTTCGGGCAAAACTGGCAGCAGCCCAGGCTCAGGCACAACAGGCCGAAGCGCAGGCGCGGTTCGCGCAGCAGAACTTCGACCGCATTCAATCCTTGCTGACCAGGAAACTCGCCAGCCCGCAGGATTATGATCAGGCCAAATCCGGCCTACAAACCGCTCGTGCAGCACAAACAGCCAGTCGGGCGCAACTCGATCAGGCGAAACTGGCCTTGGATTATGCCGATCTCACGGCACCTTTTGCCGGTGTTGTGGCGTCGGTGGATGCCGATCAAGGTACGGTGGTGAGCGCGGGGCAGCCGGTGGTGACGTTGGCGGCAGGGCAGGCGCGACAGGCGCTGGTGGCTGTGCCGGAACAGCGTTTGACCAGCTTGCCGCATTCAGCCCAGGCGCAGATTTATGGCCAATCGACACCGATCGATGCCAGGTTCGCTTCCGTAGACGGCGCGGTTGATCCGGCCAGTCGGACTTGGTCAGTCCGGTTCGACTTGGCAGAGAATCCTTCGGTGGTGGCCGGGTTGGGTCAAAGCGTCACCTTGTCGTTCGCCGGGCAATCCGTTTCGAAGATTGTTCCGATCTCGGCGATTCTCGGTCAGGGTAGTCAAGCCGCCGTGTTCGTGGTGCAGCGTGACGGCAAGGTGAAGATGCAGCCTATCACCGTAAACCGGCTGGAGCATGAATTCGCCGTGATTTCGACCGATCTGCCCACCGGTACCCCCATCGTCGCGCTCGGGGTCAATCGGCTCCATGATGGTGAGAAAGTTCGCATGCAGCCGGGCCTGGGAACAGACACGGGCACGGTGATCGAAACGGGAGATAAGCAGTGAGCGAACAGCCCACCCGCCCGTTCTCGGGGTTTAACCTGTCGGCACTGGCGGTGCGCGAGCGTGCCGTTACCTTGTATTTCATCATCATGGTGGCCTTGGTCGGCATTTACTCGTTCGTCTCCTTGGGGCGGGCGGAAGACCCGGCGTTCACGCTCAAGGTGATGGTGGTCACGGCGCAATGGCCGGGTGCCACGGCCCGGCAAATGCAGGATCAGGTGGCCGATCCCCTCGAAAAGGCCCTGCAGGATGTGCCCTATTTTGATCGGGTGGAAACCACCGCGCGCCCCGGTCGCATCGAAATGCTGGTCAATTTCCGTGAGGATACGCCGCCTGATCAGGTTCAACAGTCGTTCTATCAGGTGCGCAAGCACTTGGGTGATGTGGCACCGACACTGCCGCAAGGTGTGCGGGGGCCGTTCTTCAACGACGATTTTTCCGATGTGTATTTCACCCTCTATGCCCTGACAGCGCCGAAATTGCCTGAACGCGAACTGGCGCGTGAAGCGGAGCGTTTGCGTTCGGCCGTGCTGTCGGTGCCGGGTGTCGCTAAGGCGCATATTCTGGGCGAACAACCCGAGCAAGTGTTTGTCGATTTCGACCCCCATACCCTGAACGTACTGGGCATTACCCCGGCTGAGGTCGGCCGCGCCCTGGCCGCCCAGAACACCATCGTGCCTGCCGGTTTGATCGAAACGGCAGGGCCGCGACTCTATTTCCGGTTGGATTCAGGTTTCCGCGCGAGCGCCCCAGGTATGGTTCAGCGCATTGAAAACACCGCTCTGAATGTCCAGGGCAAGGTGATTCGCGTCGGCGACGTGGCGAAGGTGCGCCTCGGTTATGCCGATCCGCCGAGCTATATCATTCAAAGCGAAGGCCAGAATGTCATTATCGTCGGTGTGGTCATGGCGAAGAACGCCAATGGCCTGGCCCTGGGCAAGCGACTGGAGGCCTTCGAGAAATCCGAGTCCGGGTTACTGCCGTTGGGCGTCAAACTCACCAAGATCACCGATCAGGCCAATGCGATTGCGCTGGCCGTCAACACGTTTCAGCTCAAGTTCTTCATCGCGTTGGGTGTCGTGATGCTGGTCGGTTTCATCGCGCTGGGTTTGAGGGCCGGTCTGGTCGTCGCTTTGGCCGTGCCGCTGACGCTCAGCATCACCTTCGGTATCATGCTGATGACCGGAAAGAATCTTGACCGTATCACCTTGGGCGCGCTGATTCTCTCGCTCGGTCTGCTGGTCGATGACGCCATCATCGCCATCGAAATGATGCTGGTAAAACTCGAAGAAGGCGTCGATCGCGTCGAGGCGGCCGCAGCGGCCTGGCGCATCACGGCAGCGCCCATGCTGATCGGCACGCTCATTACCGTGGTCGGGTTCGTGCCGATTGGTTTTGCCCAGTCCAATGTCGGCGAGTACGCCGGTAACATCTTCTGGATTCTCGGCATATCGCTGATCGCCTCCTGGTTGGTTGCCGTCGTCTTTACGCCTTATCTGGGTGTGCACTTCCTGCCGAAGGTTATTCCGCACCCCGAGGGCAGTACCGGCATGTATCAGGGGCGGGTTTATCGTGGCCTGCGCCGAGTCGTCACCTTCTGCGTGAATTATCGCTGGCTCGTCGCGGGCGTAACCTTGCTGCTGTTCGTTGCCTCTATTGCCGTGATGGGCAAGGGCGTCGCCAAGCAGTTTTTCCCCAGCTCGGATCGCCCTGAACTCTTGATCGATATCGATCTGCCCGAAGGTTCGTCCATCGGGGCCACGCAGAAAGTGGCTCACCGCGTGGAAGCAGCGCTGCGTGGCGCTCCACAGCTCGATTCGCTCTCAACCTATATCGGGCAGGGCGCACCGCGTTTCTTCTTGGCGTTGAATCCCGAACTGCCGAATCCGGCGTTCGCCAAGATCATTGCCGTGGCCCACAACGCGACCGAGCGCGATGAGCTTCAGGCCATGCTGCAAAGGAAAATCGATGCGGGCGATTTCCCTGAGGCGCGTATCCGGCCACATCCCTTGCTTTACGGCCCGCCGGTCATCTGGCCGGTACAATTCCGGGTCATGGGGCCGGATATCCGTGAGCTTCAGCGCATTGGCGAGCGCGTCCGCGTCGTCATGGCTGCCAATCCACACACCATCGACCCGCATCTGGCCTGGGGTGAAAAAGTTCCTGTGCTCGACTTCAAGCTCGATCAGGCGCGCCTGGCCGCGTTGGGTATCACCCCCCAAGCCATCGCCGAGCAAACGCAGATGTGGCTTTCCGGCACGACGGCCACCGAATTGCGCGTCGATATTCGCAGCGTGGATCTGAACGTGCGCGGTTCCCCGTTCACCTCGCGCCAATTGGCCCAACTCGAAGCCCTGTCCATTCGCCTCGATAACGGCAAAACCGTGCCGCTCGGTCAGCTTGGGCACATCACCACGGCGTATCAATACCCCATCATGAAGCGGCGCAATCGTGATCCGTATATCAACGTGGATGCCGAAGTCAGCGGCGCCCAACCGCCGGATGTCACCGCCGCGATCTGGAAACAGCTCGAACCGATCCGTGCCGACTTGCCGCTTGGATACGAAATACAGATCGGTGGGTCTGTGGAAGAATCTGCCAAGGCACAAGCCTCCATCGCCAAGGTCATGCCGATCATGGTGCTGCTGATGCTGACCCTGATCATGCTCATCATGCGTTCCTTCCCCGGCATGTTCATGGTGCTTTTGACTGCACCCCTGGGCCTGATCGGTGCCGTCGCCTCTCTGGCGCTGTTCAACCAGCCGTTCGGTTTTGTCGCCTTGCTGGGTTTGATCGGTCTGGCGGGTATTCTCATGCGCAACACCCTGATTCTGGTGGGGCAGATCAACGAAAACGAGCGGCAAGGGCAGGATCGCTACACCGCCGTCATCGAAGCCACCATCCGCCGCGCGCGCCCCGTCATACTCACCGCTTTGGCTGCCGTACTCGCCTTTATTCCGCTGACCGAAAGCACCTTCTGGGGGCCACTGGCCTATACCCTGATCGGCGGCATATTTGGTGGCACCTTCCTTACCCTGCTGTTTTTGCCCGCAATGTATGCCTTGTGGTTCCGTGTGAGAAAACCCGCGTGATCTTGCCGCGTAAATTGCATCAAATGGCTTTATTATTTGGCGCTGCTCGGTTAAGATGCGCGCCTGATTTCACACGGCATTGCTGTGGAAAATACTCGGGATGTAGCGCAGCCTGGTAGCGCACCTGCATGGGGTGTAGGTGGTCGGAGGTTCAAATCCTCTCATCCCGACCAATTAAATCTAAAATTTTCATTAACCGCCGAAAGGCGGTTTTTTGTTTTTTAGCGTTCACGTACCCAGTCGCGTACCCATTTGCCTTTTCTTAGGAAACATTCGCCCAACCGGCAGAAATTGCTGTTTCATTCACGCTATTGAGTGGGTGCGGAAAGGTTTTCCAGCCCTTGGGCTATCATGCAAGCTGTTTTCGCCACACAAAACCCATAAGCCATGTTTGAACAAGCCTTTCGCAATATCGACAACGTGCTCTGGAAAGAAGCCGGTTGCACCACAGAGCTCGATTACACCGAGCAAACCTCGTGGCTGTTGTTCCTGAAATATCTCGATAGCCTTGAACGGGACAAGGCGATTGAAGCCCAGCTTGAAGGCAAAACCTACACCCCGATATTGGATGCCGCCTACCGATGGGATGCCTGGGCCGCGCCAAAAGATGCCAACGGCGTGGTTGACCACAATGCCGCGATGACGGGCGATGACCTGCGTGATTTTGTGGATTGCAAACTGTTCCCCTACCTGCAAGGCTTCAAGCAACGCGCGGCGGGGCCGAACACGCTTGAATACAAAATCGGCGAGATTTTCGGTGAAATAAAAAACAAGATTCACAGCGGCTACAACCTGCGCGAAATCATCGACCATATCGACGAACTGCGTTTTGGCTCACAAACCGAAAAGCACGAACTCTCGCACCTGTACGAAGCCAAAATCAAAAACATGGGTAATGCCGGGCGCAATGGCGGTGAATATTACACCCCGCGCCCGTTGATCCGCGCCATGGTGCGCGTGGTCGCCCCGCAAATCGGCGAGCGCATATACGATGGCGCCGTGGGCAGCGCGGGCTTTTTGTGTGAAGCCTTCGACTACCTCAAAAGCCAGCCGAACCTTACCACCGCCGACATCAAAACCCTGCAAGAGCGCACTTTTTACGGCAAGGAAAAGAAATCGCTGGCCTATGTGATTGCCATCATGAACATGATCCTGCATGGCATCGAAGCGCCGAACATCGTCCACACCAACACCCTGGCCGAAAACCTCGCCGACGTGCAGGACAAAGACCGCTTCGAGGTCATCCTCGCCAACCCGCCCTTCGGCGGCAAGGAACGCAAGGAAGTGCAACAAAACTTCCCCATCCGCACCGGCGAAACCGCCTTTTTGTTCCTGCAACACTTCATCAAACTGCTCAAGGCTGGTGGCCGCGCGGCCGTGGTGATTAAAAACACCTTCTTGAGCAACACCGACAACGCCTCGGTATCCTTGCGTAAACTGCTGCTCGAATCCTGCAACCTGCACACCGTGCTCGATATGCCCGGCGGCACGTTTCTGGGTGCTGGTGTCAAAACCGTTGTGCTGTTCTTCGAGAAAGGCGCGCCGACCCGCAACGTTTGGTATTACCAGCTCGACCCCGGCCGCAATATGGGTAAAACCAACCCGCTAAACGATGCGGATTTAGCTGAATTTATCGAACTGCAAAAAACCTTTGCCGATTCGCCCAAAAGCTGGCGCGTGGATGCCAACACCCTCGACACCACCACCTATGATCTTTCGGTCAAGAACCCGAATGGCCATGAAGAAATTATCCACCGCAGCCCGCAAGCCATCATGGACGAGATTGCCGCGCTGGATGCGGAAAGTGCGGAAGTGCTGGCGAATATTCGGGCGTTGTTATGAAGGCTGGGTGGAAGACCAAAAGTCTTGGCGACGTCTGCAAAGTAATTGGTGGCGGTACTCCATCCAAGGACAACGCGGAATATTACTCAGGCGAAATCCATTGGGCGACCGTCCGGGACATGCGGTCGGACGTTATTACCGAGACTGAATGCAAGATCACCAAGGCAGCCGTCACAAGTAGTGCAACCAACATTATTCCGAGTGGCAATGTGGTAATCGCAACCCGAGTTGGATTGGGAAAAGTCTGCCTACTTGGACAAGACACAGCTATCAATCAAGATCTTCGCGCTATTGTTCCAATTAACCCAAGCGATCTTGCAGTGCGCTTTCTTTTTTGGTGGCTCAAGAGCACTGCGGACTTAATCGTGGCGGCCGGCACTGGTGCTACGGTTCAAGGCGTAAAACTTCCATTCGTAAAATCACTACAAATCCCACTTCCGCCGATCCACGAACAACACCGCATTGTCGCCATTCTCGACGAAGCTTTTGATGGCATCGCCAAAGCCCGCGCCAATGTCGAACAGAACCGCCAGAACGCCCGCGCCTTGTTTGAAAGCCACCTGCAATCCGTGTTCACGCAGCGGGGTGAGGGGTGGATCAGCACAACACTGGGTAAAGCAACTGGTGGAATTTACACTGGGCCATTCGGCTCATTGCTTCACAAGAGTGACTACGTTACTAACGGAATTCCTCTGGTCAATCCAGCCCATATCTCCGCGACTGGCATCGAACCCGACATGCAGAAAACCGTATCCAAAGAAACCGCCGAGCGTCTTTCGAGCTACATCATGCGAGAGGGTGACATCGTGATCGGTCGCAGGGGCGAAATGGGTCGTTGTGCGTTGGTCACAAGTGTTGAGGATGGTTGGTTGTGCGGGACAGGCTGCTTCTTCATCAAACCGTCTGAGCGTTGCGATTCCGGCTACCTTGTCAGATTCCTTCGCTCGGATGCCTGCAAGCAGAGGCTTGAGAAGATTGCCGGTGGCGCGGTAATGCCAAATTTGAGCAATACCGATCTTGGGAATCTGTCGATTAACTTGCCACCGCTTGAACAGCAAAAAACTATCGTCGGCGGAATCAAGGCAGTTGCTGCCGAAACCCAACGCCTCGAATCCCTCTACCAACAAAAACTCGCTGCCCTCGACGAGCTGAAAAAATCCCTGCTGCACCAGGTTTTCAGTGGACAATTATAGGGGCGGCCATGGTCAAGTCAGACGAAGAGCAGCGAATTGAAAATGAGGCCATTGCTTATGCCAAGCAGCATCGTGCGGAGATTGCAAAAAAACTGACCGCTCTTGATTTACATCCCCCCGAGGCCAATCCCGTATCGGTGTTTATGGCTGGTTCGCCGGGGGCGGGCAAAACAGAAACATCACAAGCACTACTTAGCGCCTTCGAAGCCAATGATGGTTTCAAGATTCTACGCATTGACCCCGATGAACTGCGCCACGAGTTTCCCGCCTACACCGGCGGTAATGCGTGGTTATTTCAGAAAGCGGTGGCTCGCGTGGTGGATCGTATTCTTGATGAGGCGTTTAAAAAAGAGCAGAGCTTCCTTCTGGATGGCACGCTATCGAGCTTCAAGGTGGCGGTTAAAAACATTCAGAGGGCCTTGGGTAAACATCGTCTCGTACAGATTCTGTATGTGTATCAAGATCCCGCCCAAGCATGGGTGTTTGTGCAGGCACGAGAAGCGATGGAAGGCCGACGCATTTTGCCAGAGACTTTTATTGAGCAGTATTTTTCTTCCCGGCAAGTGGTTAATCATCTCAAACAAATTTATGGTAAAAAAATTCGCGTTGACCTATTGTTCAAGAACATTGATGGATCGACGCGCGTCTATAAAGACAATGTGGATAACGTTGACAACCATATTCCCGAAAAATACGATGTTTCCTCCCTTGAGCGCCTTTTAGGCATCTCCAAGTGCTAGATAAGAGCTGAATACTATGCTGAGTTTCCTGAAAAAATCGCACCCGGTGGAGTCAACGCCATTTTCGGACTTTATTCGTAATGCGTCTTCCGAGCAGAAGAAGCGTGTTTATGCCGGTGTGCTCAAAGAAGCCACCGAACGCCAGCAACAGGTTATCAAAGAAGCTGCCCACCGCAAGGTTCAGGCGCAAGCTGATCAAAGCAAACCCCCACTGGGCGTGATTTAACGCCCCACTAACACCGAATCTGCATGCAAGGAGGCTGATCCGGTGAACGAAGCCGAAACCCGCGCCGAACATATTGACCCTGCCTTGGCTGCTGCCGGATGGGGCGTGGTGGCCGGTTCGCGCATTCGGCGGGAATATCCGATTACCATGGGGCGCATTGAAGGTGCGGGTAAACGCGGCAAGGCGCTGACGGCCGATTATGTACTGGAATACCGCAATACCAAGTTAGCCGTGGTCGAGGCCAAGGCGTGGAATAAACCACTGACCGAGGGCGTGGGCCAAGCCAAGGATTACTCCGGCAAACTCGCCATCCGTTTTGCGTATGCGACCAATGGGCAGGGCATTTATGGCGTCGATATGGAATCCGGTGCCGAAGCCGAGCTCGCAAATTTTCCATCCCCCGATGAGTTATGGGCGCGGACTTTTGCCACCCAAAATGCTTGGCGTGATCGCTTCGCGGCGGTGCCGTTCGAGGATCGGGGCGGCTATATCCAAAGCCGATATTATCAAGACATCGCCATCGAGCGCGTGCTGTCGGCAATCACCGATCATCAATCGCGCATTTTGCTCACCTTGGCAACCGGCACAGGCAAAACCTTTATTGCCTTTCAACTGGCATGGAAGCTGTTTCATAGCCGTTGGAATCTGCGCGATTGGCAGCGTGAAGCGGAGCCGAGCCGCCGCCCGCGTATTCTGTTCCTGGCTGATCGCAACATTCTCGCCAATCAGGCATTCAATGCCTTTTCGGCTTTCCCTGAAGATGCGCTGGTGCGGATTGACCCTGCCGATATTCGCAAGCAGGGGCGGGTGCCGAAAAACGGCAGTCTGTTTTTCACGATTTTCCAGACATTCATGAGCGGGCAGGATGCAGAAGGTAAGCCTGCACCGTATTTTGGTGATTACCCGCCGGATTTTTTTGATTGCATCATTATCGACGAGTGCCACCGAGGTGGCGCGAACGATGAAAGTAACTGGCGCGGCATTCTGGAATATTTCTCACCTGCCGTTCAGCTTGGCCTGACCGCTACGCCCAAGCGAAAGGACAACGTGGATACCTACAAATACTTCGGTGAGCCGGTGTTTGTGTATTCATTGAAGGACGGCATCAACGATGGCTTTTTGACCCCATTCCGAGTGAAGCAGATCGCCACCACGCTCGATGAGTACGTGTACACGCCCGATGACACGCTGGTGGAAGGCGAGATTGAAGCGGGCAAGCGCTACGAAGAGGCCGACTTCAACAAAATCATCGAGATCAAGGAACGCGAGAAAAAGCGAGTCGAGATTTTCATGGCGCAAATCGACCAGCGTGAAAAAACCATTGTGTTCTGTGCAACCCAGGAACATGCCCTGGCCGTGCGTGACCTGATCAACCAGATCAAAACCAGCAGCGACCCGAATTACTGCCAACGCGTGACCGCCAATGATGGCGCTTTGGGTGAGCAATATCTGCGTGATTTTCAGGACAACGAGAAATCCATTCCGACAATCCTAACCACATCGCAAAAGCTCTCGACGGGTGTGGATGCCCGCAACGTGCGCAATATCGTGCTGATGCGCCCCGTCAACTCAATGATCGAATTCAAACAGATTATCGGGCGCGGCACGCGGCTGTATGACGGCAAGGATTACTTCACGATTTATGATTTCGTCAAAGCGCACCATCACTTCAATGACCCCGAATGGGATGGTGAACCGCTGGAACCGGAACCGACCGAACCCCGCCCACCCAAACCACCGGGTGAACCAACCCCGCCCGATGGCGTGCATGAACCCGGTTCGCCTTACGAGCGCAAACCCAAGGTGAAAGTGCAGCTTTCCGATGGCAAAGCCCGCACCATCCAGCACATGATGAGCACGAGCTTCTGGCACCCGGATGGCACGCCGATGTCTGCCCAGCAGTTCATGGAGTCGCTATTTGGCCGATTGCCGGAGTTTTTCAAAGACGAAGACGAATTACGCGCCCTGTGGAGCGATCCCGAAACCCGCAAACGCTTGCTCGATGGTTTGGCCGAAAAAGGCTTCGGTACGGATCAACTGCGGGAAATGCAACAGATTATCGATGCACAAAAGAGTGATCTGTTCGATGTGCTGGCTTATGTGGCCTACGCCCAAACACCGCTGAGCCGTGAAGAACGCGCGGATCGGGCCATGGCACTCATCAGTAGCCACTTCAACAGCAAGCAGCAAGTGTTTCTGGATTTCGTGCTCTCGCATTACATCAGCGTGGGGGTGGAGGAATTGGACAAAACCAAACTCACCCCGCTACTGCGTTTGAAATACCACGACTCCATCAATGATGCCATCGCCGACCTCGGCAAGCCGGATGAAATCGGTGAGATGTTCAGTGGTTTTCAGAAGTTTTTGTATCAGCCGACAAGACTCGTGAACTAGAGCACGGTGTTTGTCAACAAAGATGACCGCTGATGTCATGCAGCTAAGTCTTTATTCTGGCTGCGCTCCCGGATTTCCCGAGGCGGATTCAGCCAGACCTCGCCGATAGGCTGCCAGTCACGGATACCCCCTGACCATCGTTGAGGCTGTCGGGCTTTCGCTTGGTTGTATACCTCTCGACGATGCGCCAGGATCGCAGCATAATCACCACGGTGATGCTGTCCAGGCGTGACGTAGCGTATGGCGCTGTGGCGGTGCTCCTCGTTATACCAATGAACAAACCGGTCCACCCACGCCCGGGCTTCACTCAGGCTGGCAAAGGGTTTTGCCGGATAAGTCGGTACGTACTTGAGGGTGCGAAACAGGCTCTCCGAGTACGGGTTGTCATCACTGACCGACGGTCGACTGAACGAGGGCACGATACCCAGACGTTGCAGGGTCGCCAGCATCGTGGCGCCCTTCATCGGTCCGCCATTTTCTGCGTGCAATACCAAACCTTCCCGCTGTATGCCTTCGGCCAGACAGGTCCGTTGGATCATCTGTGCCGCATACGCTGCCGTCTCCTGCTCATGGACTTCCCAGCCGACGATCTTGCGGCTGTAGATATCCTCGACTAGGTATAGTCGATAGAAAGCACCGCGCATCGTTGAGGCCAGGTAGGTAATATCCCAACTCCAGACTTGGTTCGGGGCCTGGGCCTTGAAGCCCTGCGGTTTGATCACCGTACGCGGCGTTTGCGCGCGACCGCGGCGATGCTGCAGGCCGGCATCTCGTAACAACCGGTAAAAACTTGACTCAGAGGCCACGTATACGCCTTGGTCAGCCAAACGCGGCACGATCTGTGACGGGGCAGGCTCTGATAATCCGGCTCGTTGCAGATTGCCAGAATGCGTTCGCGCTCCTGTGGCGTGAGCTTGTTGCCCATCGCCCGAGTCTGTGCAGCCGCTTTGCGTCGATCGCACAACATGTGTTTCTCGCGCTGTCGCCGCCACCGCCGCAACGTGCGGGTATCGATCTCCAGCACGGCACAAGCAGAGGCTTGGCGAGCCCCGGCGGCACAGGCCACATCAATCAACTCAATGGCCATCTGACGGTCGGTAGCAACGATCAATCGTCCCCGTCGTTCCCCCAGATGGCGCGGGCTTTTTTTGCAGTATCAGCAGTGCGGCCGCCCCCGCCAGTGCCTTCTCTTTACGCTGCAAATCCTTTTCCAGATGCCGGATCTTCTTGCGTTCAGCTTGCAATGCTCGCCGCTCTGCCACCGATAGCCGCTCAGCCCCCGAGGTACCAGCCGCTGCCGCTTCTCGCCAACGCTGAACCTGTTCGGGATAAAGACCTTTGCGACGGCAGTACGCTGACATCTGCTGCTCGTTCAAGGCAGCCGTCTCGATCACCACCGCCAGCTTGTCCTCTCAACGCCAACTTTCCGGGTTCGATTGATCTGCCGGCACCACATAGCCCTCCGCACGATAACGATTACGCCAAGCATAAAGGGTTGGCTCGGAAATGCCGGTATCCCGATGCACTTGGGCTACCGACTGGGCATTGGGCGGCATCATCTTGCGTACCACCTGCTCTTTGAACTCATCACTGTAACGACGCATGCATACCTTCTTTCCGCCCCTCGAAGTTTAAGTGTCCCGGACAAACCGGGCGGTCATCTATGCTTACAGAGGGGGAGGGAATAATCCGGGCAAAAGAAAACCCAGACTAGCTGGGTTTCTTAAAATCGATGCACCGTGAATGCACCTCATGTCAATTAACTTGTTGATTTATAACATGTGTTTGGTGCCTAGGGTCGGACTCGAACCGACACGATATCGCTATCGGTGGATTTTGAATCCACTGCGTCTACCAATTCCGCCACCCAGGCAAGGCGCGCAATTTATCTCGTTTGCATGACAAACGCAAGTGCTGGTTAAGCTTTTCAGAGGCGTTTCATCCGGTCATGGCCTATGTCTTGATCGAACCATCAACATGCCGCGAAGCAGGCGTTATGATGAACGCAATTTTGAGATCACGGCGGTCTCATCCGCACCTGCTGAACACCTCATGCCCAAGCCCAACATCGCCCCATCCATCAGCACGCGCGAAGCATCTTCGGGCGAAGGCATGGTGTATTGGCAGGTCGCCTTGCCGGGGCCGTTGCAGACCTTGTTCACCTACGGTGTGCCAAACCAGACACCTGTTCAGGCCGGAATAAGGGTACAGGTTCCGCTGGGCAAGGGGCAACGCATGGGCGTGCTTTGGTCCCCGGCGGAGAAAGAAGCGGAATGGGTGATCAAACCCGTGCTGTCGGTTCTGGATGACGAACCGCTGCTGGACGTCGAATTGCTGGCCTGCCTGGGATGGGCTGCCGATTACTACCATTTCCCTTTGGGGGAAACCGTGCTGGCGGCGCTGGCACCGAGACTGCGGCAAGGCCAGTCTCTGCGTGGCATGGCGTGGCGGATTCTGCCGTCCGGCGAACAGGCCTTGGTCGAAGGAACCTTGCGCGGTGTGCGACAGCGCGCGTTGCTGGAACGGATCGCGCAAACGCCGGAGGGTGTGTCCGAATCCCGGTTGCGGGATTTCCCCAAAGCTGTGCGGCAGCGGTTGGCCGATATGGGTTTGATTGAGCCGTTCGAACAAACCGTGTCCTGGATGTGGCCAGTGCGGGCCGATACGTCCGCCAACACCCTGCCTGCTCCGACTCTGAATGAAGCGCAATCGGCAGCAGTAACCGAGGTTGCCGCCTCTCTTGACCGTTTCGGGGTCTGGCTGCTTGAAGGCGTGACCGGTAGCGGCAAGACGGAAGTCTATTTGAACCTGATCGATCAGGTCTTGGCGCAGGGCCGGCAGGTAATGATTCTGGTGCCCGAAATCGCCCTGACGCCACAGTTGGTTACCCGCTTTACGGATCGGTTAGGCTTGGTTCCTGCCGTGCTGCATTCGGGCTTGAACGATGGCGACCGGTTGAATGCCTGGCTGGCAGCGCGTTCGGGCGATGCGAAAGTCGTGATCGGCACCCGGTCTGCCGTATTCCAGCCGTTTGCCGATTTGGGGCTGATCGTGGTGGATGAGGAGCACGACGGCTCGTTCAAGCAGTCCGAAGGCTTTGGTTATCACGCACGCGACGTGGCCATCTGGCGCGCGCGACGTTTGGGTGTGCCCATCATGCTGGGTTCGGCCACACCGTCGCTCGAATCACTGCGCAATGTTTCCTTGGGGCGCTATCACCTGCTGACCCTGCCGGAGCGGGCGGGTGGAGCGGCCATGCCGGATATCCGTCTGCTGGACGTGCGTCAGCAACGGATGCGCGGCGGGTTGTCGGATGAGCTGGCTGCTGCCATCGAAACGCATCTGCTCGCGGGCGGACAGGTGATGCTTTACCTCAACCGGCGAGGTTATGCCTCGAATCTGTTGTGTCATGCCTGTGGCTGGGTTGCCGAGTGTCCACATTGCGATTCGTTCATGACCTGGCACCGGGGGGCGCAGCGACTGCGTTGTCATCATTGCGGATTCGAGTGTCAGCCGCCGACGGCATGTCCGAGTTGTTCCACGCCGCTCTCACCACGCGGCTTGGGTACGGAACAGCTCGAAGATGTGTTGACCGGGCTATTTCCCGGATTCGGCATCGAACGGCTCGATCGGGATGCCTTGAGCCGGGTGGGGGAATTGGATCGTCGGCTGGCAAGTATCCAGTCCGGCGAGGCGCGCTTGATCGTCGGTACGCAAATTCTGGTCAAAGGGCATGATTTCCCCCACGTTTCTCTGGTTGCCGTTGTGGATGCGGATCAGGCGTTGTTCGCCAATGATTTTCGTGGCGCAGAGCGGTTTGCACAGCAACTGATTCAGGTAGCGGGGCGGGCAGGGCGTGCCAGCCGTGCCGGAACGGTTCTCGTGCAGACGCATCAGCCAGAACACGTCGGCCTGAACCGACTGATCCTTGCCGGTTACGCCAGCTTTGCGCAAACCCTGCTTGCGGAGCGAGCCGAAGCCGGATTGCCGCCCGTGCGTGCGGCGGCACTGATCCGAGCGGATGCCCGGGATGTCGATGCGCCCAGAGATCTTTTGACCCATATGGCCGACTGGTTGCATCAATACCATGCCGATCCTGCCGATAGCCCACTGGATGTATGGGGGCCGGTACCTGCCCCGTTGGCCCGACGGGCGGGCCGTTATCGTTACCAATTACTGATTCTGGCGGACGATCGCCCAAGGCTGCACGCGGCACTGACTCAACTCGAATCCTGGCAGGGCAGTCGCCGCACAAAAGGTATTCGCTGGTCGATTGATGTTGATCCGGTGGATATGGCTTAATATCCTGTCATTACAGCAACCACAACAACTCAACTAAGGACAATTGCATGAAAAAGATCGAAGCCATCATTAAACCCTTCCGTCTCGATGACGTGCGCACCGCACTGATGGAGCTGGGTATCAATGGCATGACAGCGACGGAAGTCAAGGGTTTCGGCCGGCAGAAAGGCCATACGGAATTGTATCGTGGCGCTGATTATGTGGTTGATTTTCTGCCAAAAATAAAACTGGAAATCGTGGTTTCCGATGACTTGGTCGATGCCGTTTTGGACGCCATCATCAAGTCGGCGCATTCTGGCAAGATCGGCGACGGCAAGATTTTCGTGTTCCCGGTCGAGCGAGCAGTGCGGATTCGTACGGGTGAAGAGAACGAGGATGCGCTTTAATTCAGCCGCTTGCGCAGCAGGTTGTCTCTGGCAGAGCGCCTGTTGATTGGTGAGGGTAAACAGAGCCCTCGTTTGAAACGGCAAAAGCCTGAGGACGTCCATGTCGGACGACTCAGGCTTTTCTGTTTTCGGTCTTCTTAGCCCGACTCTTACGGGCGATCGATCCGGTAATCGCCGAGATCGATTTGTGTCGGTCGGCCCAGCATCACATCGGTAATGAGTTCGGCCACGGCAGGCGCCATCGCCAGCCCGTTGCGGTAGAACCCCGTGCTGACGAACAAACTCGCAATCTCTGGATGCGCGCCGATGTAGGGGATTTCGTCACGGGTGCCGGGCCGCAGGCCGGACCATTGCTGTGCAATCGGGGCGTGGGCCAGATTCGGCCAGAGCTCAACTGCCTTGCGGTGCAGGCGGGCCATGGCTTCTTCCGTCGTATGCTTGTCGAAACCGACGTGCTCGACGCTGGAACCAACAACCACCGAACCATCCTTGCGTGGAATCAGGTAAACGCCTTCATCCATCAAAATGGTAGCAAGCCCCGTGTGCATCGCGGCATCGAAACGTATCATCTGCCCGCGAACAGGGAAGATGTCGGCCGGGCTCAAGCCGGGGATCAGAGGGTCGGGCACCCACTGCCCGGACCAGGCGCCCGCCGTGATCAGCACATGCGAGGCGAACAGGTCACCCTGTTCGGTGCGAACACCGATGACCTGAGAGCCATCCAGAATCAAACCATGCACTGGCGTGTGCGCACGGATATCCACCCCGGCTTCACGAACGGATTCCACCAGCGCCCGCATCAGCCGCGGGTTACGGACGGTTTCGATGTCCGGCAGCCAGAGGGCGCGTTCCTGAGCTAAGTGCGGGAAGTGCTGGCTCGCATCTTGCCACTGGTGCCGGATGCTGTAGCGCGTTGCCCAATTCGAAACAGTGGATTGCTCGGCGGAAGATGAACACGGATCAAGGATCAGCATGCCGCTGGTGAATAGTTCAGGATCGGTGTGGCCGTTGGCGCTCAGTTCGTCGGTGAATCGACGGTATTGCGCCATACCCGCAGCCGCCAGGCGCATGACCGGTTCCGGATAACGCCAACCGTACAGCGGACATAAAATACCGCCGCCCGCCCAGGAGGCCTCGCGACCGATTTCTTCCCGCTCAAGCACGGTGACGCGCCAACCGGCCTTGGCCAGGCGCAATGCGCTGGATAACCCGGCGACTCCACTTCCGACAATAATGCAATCAGTCTGAGACAAAACGTGACTCTGATGTTTGGTTGAGAAGGAGAATAATAGACCGAAGCAGTCGCCCTTAGTGACTCGGTGCATGACTTTGTGGTCGTTCTCCGAATCTCAAAAAGACAAAAGGCCCATACGGGCCCTGAAATGTTGTGGAGCGGGTGAAGGGAATCGAACCCTCGCTATCTGCTTGGGAAGCAGAAGTTCTACCATTGAACTACACCCGCGAAGGGCTGGCATTATCCTCGCTTGAGGCCGTTAATGGCAAGCCCTCTTCAAGCCCCTTCAAGTGTTGAACCCATCGGGTCAGACACTGATGCCAAAGAAATGACCGATCAATGAGGTGGCTGCCATGGCCAATGCGCCCCAAATTAACACGCGGGAGGCACCGCGGACGATGGATGCACCGCCGGTCCAGGCGGCGAGGCTGCCAAGAATAATGAGTGCGAGCAGGGTGATGGTGATAACGCCACTGAACAGCCACGCTTGCGGGAGCAACAAGGCTGACACCAGCGGCATGCCGGCACCGATCGAGAACGCGGCGGCCGATGAGAGCGCCGCTTGCAGTGGACGAGCGCGGGAAATTTCATGTAAGCCCAGTTCGTCGCGGGCGTGGGCGCCCAAAGCATCTTTTTCCATCAGTTCCTTGGCGACCTGTTCAGCCAGTGCGGGAGAAAGGCCACGATCCCTGTAAATGGTGGCCAGTTCTTGAAGCTCATATTCGTAGTTGCGCTCGAGTTCGTGGGCTTCCTGTTCGAGGTCGGATTGCTCCGTATCCTTTTGTGATTGCACAGATACATATTCACCTGCAGCCATCGACATGGCGCCGGCGACAAGACCGGCAAGACCCGACAGTACGATGGTCTGGTTGTCGGCATTTGAGGCGATGAAGCCAAGCATCAGGCTTGATACCGAGACGATGCCGTCGTTGGCGCCCATCACAGACGCACGCAGCCACGAATTGCGATTGATACGGTGGTGTTCTGCGTTCAAATCAAAAGTTTTTTTAGCGGTCATGGTGTGGGCCTTTTTTGTCGGTCGTCATTTCGACCCGAATTAAAGCACGGAACGGCCCCCTCGGGTGAACCGATGAGCATAGTTCTGGGCAGTTTGTTCGGCATGTCTTGGATTGATCCGAAACTTCCCTTGCCAAAACCCTATACTGATAGGCCATTTTTCGTCCTGATCGCCGGTTTGTGAGAGTTGAATCATGCGCTATGCCCTCGATGCGCCCAATGAGTCTTTGTGCAGCGAGCTTGCCGAACGCACGGCGGGTGACACGCGGGTTATGGCTGCCTGTCGTCTGGCCGGTTCGGTATGGGACGGCCAGGTTTCGCGCGCACGTGGGCCGCGTGCGGCTTTGGATCTGCTCGAAATCGGTGCGGATATTGAAACCGTTCAGGCCTGTGTACTGGCCGACCCTCGTTTGCTGGGCAAGATGGATCAAGATCAATTGCGGCGGGACTATGGTGGCGTTGTGGCCTGGCAGGTGGCGCAAATGCAGCGCCTGTTGCAGTTGGGCGAGCAGTATCGGCGCGACCAGCAGGCCGACTGGTACGAGAATCTGCGTCGGTTATTGCTGAGCGCCATCAGCGACGTGCGCGTCATGCTGATTCAGCTCGTGCATCGGCTGGAGCGGTTGCGTGGGCTCGTATTCGAACCGGATCAGGCCAAACGTCGGGCCATCGCGGCTGAAACGCTGGATGTGTATGCGCCCATCGCACACCGCTTGGGGTTGGGGCAGATCAAGTGGGAGCTCGAAGACCTCGCCTTCCGTCATCTGGAACCGGACATCTATAAGCGCATTGCGCACCTGCTCGATGAGCGGCGCACCGAGCGGGAAGCCTATTTGCAGCGCGTGCGTACCGCGCTGGAATCGGCATTGGCGGAGGCGGGCATCAAGGCGCGGGTGTATGGCCGCCCAAAACACATCTACAGCATCTGGGGCAAGATGCAGCGCAAGAAACTCAGCTTCGATGGCCTGTTTGACGTGCGCGCCCTGCGGGTCGAAGTCGAAACGCTGCAGGATTGCTACGCTGCCTTGAGCGTGGCACACAGCCTGTTTGCGCCCATCGAGGCCGAATATGACGATTACATCGCCCGCCCGAAGGAAAACGGCTATCAGTCCCTGCACACGGCCGTGCACGCGCTGGAGGACAAGGTGGTCGAAATTCAGATTCGTACCCGTGCCATGCACGAACAGGCAGAACTGGGCGTGGCCGCGCACTGGCGATACAAGGAAGGCGGCGGGCAACAGGAAGACCCCTTTGCTGCCGAATTGAACCGCCTGCGGCAGGCGTTGGCAGCGGGTGGTACGGCGCAGCCACGTGTGGAAGAAGTGTATGTCTTCACACCGCAAGGCGACATCATCGCCCTGCCACTGGGTTCGACCGTGCTCGATTATGCCTACCGTGTGCATACCCTTGTCGGGCATCGTTGTCGCGGGGCGAAAATCAACGGCCAGATCGTGCCGATCAAAACCGTGTTGAATCAGGCCGATCAGGTGGAAATTCTCACCCAGCCGACCCCCGGCCCCAGCCGTGAATGGGGCAATGCGCAGGCCGGATTTCTGCATTCGGCCAGTGCGCGGGCGAAGGTCCGCAACTGGTTCCACCGGCTGGATCAGACGGCGGCCCGGGAGGCGGGCGCGGCGCATTGCGATCGTTTGTTTCGTCGCCTGGGGTTGAATCGGCAGGCACAATCCAAACTGGTGACCACACTCAAGCTCAAGAGTCTGGATGCCTTGTATGAAGCCGTCGGTAATCACAAACTCGATGCCAATAGCTTGCTCAATGCGGCCCGTGAGGTCATTAAATTGCCGGAGCAAGAGCCAGCACCGGCGCAGCGGTTAAAAAACGCCTCCGTTTCGGGTGCGGCCCTGTCGCCGGAAGAAGCAGTGCTGTCGCTCGATGGCATGAAGGCGCAGCCAGCGGGCTGTTGCCATCCACGTCCCGGCGATCCGGTACTGGCATTCATCACCCGGGGGCAAGGACTCAAACTGCATAAAAGCGACTGCGCGAATATTCGCCATCTGCAGGCCGAGTTCCCGGAACGGATTCTGGCCGTCGAGTGGCCAAGTCAGCCGACTGGCTGGGCACAAGTCCTGAAGCTCGATTTCCTGCTGGAAGATGTGGCCCGATTCTGGGCGGACCTCGGGCCGGTGCTGGCACCGTTCAAGGCGCGCGTGGTCGAGAGTCGCAGCCGGTTGGAACGCAATAGCGGGCTGACGGATATGGCCGTGACCTTCGAGTTGCCCGCCGCCGGTGATACCGCCGGGCTGATCAAACGCTTGCAGGCATTGCCCGCAGTTGAATCGGTTCAGCGGCTATGAGCCCCAAGAAATTAATCCTGGGAGATTAATTCCGGGAGAATAAACATAAGCGATAAATCTTATTGAAAGACGTTACGATTAGCCAAGCCATTTTAATGGGCATAAAGACTAAACTATTATCTTTGTGAACATCACGTTTGAAACGCCCTGTTTTTGATAAAAACTCTTGGAGATACACCGATGCCAATCAATTCATTCCGTCCCGTCGTGCTTTCTGTGTTCGCTGCCCTTGCTCTTTCCCCGTTAGCGGTTCAGGCGGATCAGTCCAAATCTGAACAGGCAGCCATGCAAAAATCTCAAGCAGCCATCAAGGAATACGCTACAACGCTCAAAGCCGCCTTGCAAACGGCCATGAAGGCGGGCGGGCCAATGGCTGCCATCCCCGTTTGTCATACCCAAGCCCCGCAAATTGCAGCGCAGGTGGGTAAGAAATACGATCTTGAAATTCATCGCACCTCACTCAAGCCGCGCGCCATAGCGCCCCAGCCTTGGGAAAAAACCGTGCTGGAACAATTTGAGGCTGAAAAGAAAGC
>NZ_DAIESY010000112.1:0-1880 GCF_027346185.1 Halothiobacillus sp. | reverse complement strand
CTTTGCGATGCAGTCGAACGACTTGTTTACGCCGTTCATGCAACTGCTCCAGGGTTTGAAATCTTGCATCTTCTTTATCCATGCAAATAAAGACAAAACCCGTTAACAAAAGTTCAATCTTCTATGTTCCGGATCAATAGGCCAACTCAGAAGGGGACATTTCAGCTTTGGAAAAAAGGGGACATTTTAGAATTGGGTTGACATTTTGTGTATGAGCTCATGTTATTCAGGGAGGGCCTGCACAAATGCAGACCTTCCCGTGCAGGGCATGGATACCCTGCCGATCAATGGCATAAGTCATTGAAATGATAATACAAGATTAGGTGTAAGCCCGTGTCTGCATGAATGCAATGCCATCCTAAATCCTCCACGTTCCTCTTTTCCAAAGGGGGAATAGTACTCATTCAAAAAATGACTGAACCTCGCCGAGGTCCTGAGTGCGCCGCATGGGCGGCAGGGCATCGAGAATTTGTCGACCGAAGCCGGTGTGTTGCAGGCGCGGATCACACAGCACGAGTACGCCGCGGTCGGTCACATCGCGGATCAGTCGGCCCACGCCCTGCTTGAAGGTGATAATGGCTTCGGGCAAGGCCATGGCCGCGAATGGTGAATGACCCGATTCCTTGATTTGCGCTTCACGAGCGCGGCGTACCGGGTCATCGGGTGAGGCGAACGGGATGCGATCGATCATCACGACCGACAAGGCCTCACCGCGTACATCCACGCCTTCCCAGAAACTCTGCGTGCCGAGCAACACGCCATTGCCCGATTGCCGGAATTGTTCGAGCAAGGCCGCCTTGGCCTGCGTGCCTTGTACGAACAGCGAGAAAGGCAGTTTGCCTTCGAGAATATCGGCCGCCTTCTTCAATTCCCTATGGCTGGTGAACAGCAAAAAGGCCCGCCCGCCGCTGGCCTTGAGCACCGGGAACACGGCACGCAGAATCTTGAGCGTGTAGTCCAGATCGGTTTTAGGGTCGGGCGGGTTGGGCGGCAGATACATCAACGCCTGATTCGGGTAATCGAACGGTGAGGGCGTTTGCTGGCACAGCGCGAGATTCAAATTCAATCGACGGGTGAAGTGGGAAAAATCCGAACCGGCGGCAAGCGTGGCTGATGCAAACACCCACGCACGCGGCTGGCTTTCAACCACATCGGAGAAGGTTTTACCCGCATCCATCGGCGTGATATTGAGGGTGAAGGATTTCTCGCGGCGTTCCAGCCAGCGGACTTCGGTTGTGATTTCCTCGCTGCGGCGAAAATGCGACAGCGACTGGCGCATTTGTATGGCGCGTTCATGGCAACTGGCTAAACCCTTGCCTCGCGGCGCGGCAAGTTCCAGTGCGGCGGTCAGGTCGGCCAGGCGGGATTCGAGCGTGTCGAAGGCGGCTTGAATGACTTTGTCTTCGGCGATTTCACTCCAGGCGATCCGGTCGGTTCGGGCGTTTTTCAGGGCGGCCACGCAAGGCTCCAGTGCCAATTCGAACGCGTGCAGCACACCGAGCAGGTCGGTCATGTCCACCGCCTCGGCCTGTTGCTCGCGCACGATATCGCGCAACAGATCGATCATCTGCCCGCTGCTGAGGGCCGAACCGAAAAACAGACTGGCGATTTCCGGCAGTTGATGGGCTTCGTCCAGCACCACCACATCCGTTTCGGGCAGGAGCTGGGCAAAGCCGCTTTGGCGAATGGCAATATCGGCGCAGAACAGGTGATGATTGATGACCACGAGATCGGCCTCGTGCGCTGCCTCGCGGGCTTTGACCACAAAGCAATCGTCGAAGACGGGGCATTCCTTGCCGAGACAGTTTTCGTTGGTGGAGGTAACCAGAGGCCAGATGCCGTGTTCTTCGCTGACGGCATCGCAATGGGCAATATCGCCG
>NZ_DAIESY010000111.1:0-5241 GCF_027346185.1 Halothiobacillus sp. | reverse complement strand
CTTTGCGATGCAGTCGAACGACTTGTTTACGCCGTTCATGCAACTGCTCCAGGGTTTGAAATCTTGCATCTTCTTTATCCATGCAAATAAAGACAAAACCCGTTAACAAAAGTTCAATCTTCTATGTTCCGGATCAATAGTGATAGTCTTTGTAGTCAACCAGAACGACATCGCCATCTTCAAAAGCGAAGGTTAAACGCCAGTTTCCACTAACGGTTATCGCCCAATGGGGAGACAAATCACCAACCAGGGGGTGAAGTCGCCAGCCTGGTATATTCATGTCCTCTGGGTTCGTCGCCCGATCCAAAATGGCTAATTGGCGTACCAGCTTACTCGCGTGGTCTGGTTTGCCAACTTTTGATTCCGTCTCATAGAATCGCTTTACGCCCTTGTGTTTGAACGACTTGATCATGGGTTTGTTGTGTATCTACGCTATACGACCTGCAAGTTAACCCAATCGCCCAATCTGCGAACCAAGCCTGCTGTGCCGTTTGAAATCGCCTGCGCATTGTGCTGCCATCATTTCGCCGGTCAGCGTGCAATTTCCGCACTGACTTCCTCAGACGGCGCGGTTCACTATGGGCATATTCTTCGGTGAATCTTTGGGCATTACCCGACCCACGCTTCACTCAACGCCTCGGCCTGCTTCAGCACCAGTGTCACCGCTTCATCCTGTTTATCGGGCGGATACTTGTACTTGCGCAGAATCCGTTTGACCATCAGCCGCAACCGGGCGCGAACACCCTCGCGCACCGACCAGTCGATCGACACATTCTTGCGCAGGCTTTCCGTCAGCTCGTGGGCGATCTTTTTCAGGGTTTCGTCGTTGAGCTCGCGTACCGCGGACTCGTTATCCGCCAGGGCATCGTAGAACCGGATTTCATCTTCGGTGAGTCCAAGTTTTTCCCCCCGATTCGCCGCTTCTTGAAACTTCTTCGCCATGGCAATCAGTTCTTCGATGACCTGTGCGGTTTCAATGGCACGGTTTTGATAGCGGGCGATGACATGGGTCAGCATCTCGGAGAATTTGCGATCCTGAACCACATTGCCCGCAAAACGGGACTTGATCTCACCCTCAAGAAGTCTCTCCAAGAGTTCGACCGCAAGGTTTTTCTCTGGCAAGTTCTGGATTTCGGCGAGGAACACCTCATCGAGAATGCCGATGTTGGGTTTATCCAGCCCAACGGCGGCAAACACATCGACCACTTCACCGGAGACCACCGCCGAGTCGATAATCTGCCGAATAGCCAGGTCGCGTTCGGCATCACTGCGTTTTTTGTCGGTGATTTCCCGCTTGGTCAGGATGACGCGCACAGCCTGCATGAACGCCACTTCCTCACGCAGAGCCTGTGCTTCATCCAGCGTACCGCATAGAGAGAATGCCTTGGTCATGGCCAGTGATGCGTCAGCAAATCGTTTCTTGCCATCGTTGAGGCCAAGGATATGGTTGGCAGCACCGGCTAGGCGTTTGTGGCTGGCCGTCAGAAAATCACTGTAGTCGTACCCGTGCAGCATGCCCCGGAGCACATCGAGCTTTTCTTCCAGAACCGAGTACGCCTCATGCACATCAACCGTTGGCCGCCCGCGACCATGACTGTTGGTGTATTCCTTGAGCGCACTCTTGAGTTCATTGCCGATACCGATGTAATCGACCACAAGGCCGCCCTGTTTGTCTTTGAAAACCCGATTGACTCGTGCAATGGCCTGCATTAGGTTGTGGCCTTTCATGGGTTTGTCGACATACAGGGTATGCACGCAAGGCGCATCAAAGCCGGTCAGCCACATATCGCGCACGATGACCATCCGCAGCGGGTCGCTGGCATCCTTAAACCGTTTTTCGAGCCGCTTCTTGGTCTGATTGCTATAAATATGCGGACGCAGCAAGGCCTTGTCACTCGCCGAGCCGGTCATGACGATCTTGACCGCGCCCTGTTCGGGATCATCGCTGTGCCATTCGGGGCGAAGCGTGATGATCTCGTGATACAGGTGCACGCAGATGTCGCGACTCATGGCGACCACCATCGCCTTGCCGCTTTGCGATTGATTCCGTTCCTCGAAGTGTTTGACGAGATCAGCCGCCACACTGGCGATACGAGGCGTTGCCCCGACCACCTTTTCCAATGCCGCCCAGCGGCTCTTCAAGCGCGCCTGCTGGCTTTCTTCTTCGTCTTCGGCCAGTTCATCGACTTCTTTGTCAATGCTCGGCAGGTCGGCATCCTTGAGCCCTAGCTTTGCCAACCGGGATTCAAAATAGATCGGCACAGTGGCGCCGTCTTCCTGCGCCTGCTGCATGTCGTAAATGCTGATGTATTCCCCGAACACCGAACGGGTATCCCGATCCTCACTGGAAACCGGTGTGCCGGTGAACGCTACGAATGTCGCGTTGGGCAAGGCATCGCGTAGATGCTGGGCGTAACCGACCTGATAACGCATCGGCGGTTCGGCAACCATCGATTGATTCAAGTCGTCATCATTCGCGCTATAGGCATGGGTCGGTTTGCTGGACAGCTTGACCGGTTTCAACCTGGCCTCAAAACCGTACTGGGTACGATGGGCTTCATCGGCGATCACGACAATATTGTGCCGCGCGGATAAGGTCGGGAATGTGTCCTCGTCCTCGCCCGGCATGAACTTCTGGATGGTCGTGAAGATAATTCCGCCGGAGGGGCGGTTGGCGAGCTTCTCGCGCAGGTCTTTACGGTTGCCGATCTGGATCGGCTGTTCCCGTAGCAAGTCCTGCGATAGCGAGAATACGCCGAATAGCTGACCATCGAGATCATTGCGGTCGGTAATCACCACGATGGTCGGGTTCTGCATCGAGGGTTCCTGCATCACCCGCGCGGCAAAGCAGGTCATGGTGATGCTCTTGCCTGAACCTTGCGTATGCCAGACCACGCCGCCCTTGTGTGAGCCATCCGGTCGTGAGGCGATCACCACCTGTTCGATGGCCGAACGCACTGCATGGAACTGGTGGTAACCGGCGATCTTCTTGACCAGATGGCCGTCATCCTCGAACAGCACAAAAAAGCGCAGGTAATCGAGAAACAGGGTGGGTGTCAGCAAGCCACGAACAAGGGTTTCCAGTTCATTGAACTGCCCCAGCGGATCAAGGCCCTTGCCATCAATCGTGCGCCAGTGCATGAACCGTTCCGCATTGGCAGACAGCGAACCAAAGCGCGCCTGGCTGCCATCGGAGATGACCAGCACTTCGTTGTACTGGAACACATCCGGGATTTGCGCTTTGTAGGTTTCGATCTGATCAAAGGCTTTCCAGATCGTGGCGTTCTCATCCGCCGGGTTTTTCAGCTCAACGAGCACCAGCGGCAGGCCATTGATGAACAGGATGATGTCCGGGCGGCGGGTGTGATTCGGCCCCTGAATGCTGAACTGGTTGATCGCCAGCCACTCGTTATTTGCGGGCGTTGTCCAGTCAATCAGGCGCACAAAGTCGCCGATGGTCTCGCCCTCGCGTTGATACTGAACAGGAACACCGGTCACCAGCAGCTTATGGAAATAACGGTTGGCGGAAAGCAGCGCCGGAATACCCAGATCCAGCACCTGTTGCAGCGCATCTTGGCGGGCAACCAGCGGAATGTTTGGGTTCAAACGATCAATGGCAGAACGAAGACGCTCAACAAGGACAACCTGCCGGTAGTCTGCCCGTTCGGGATTCATGCCATCCTGCGCAATATCGGGGCCATGGATAAACTGATAGCCGACATCGGCCAGCCACGACAATGCTTCCTGCTCAAGCTGGTCTTCGGTCATCGGTCGCTACTCGGATCGTATCAGCATGGGGGCGCTTCCATGGCGATAGGTTATAAGTTTCTTGCATAGTCAAGCCCATCAACAATATCCCGCTGCGCTGATGTGTATAGAAAAGCCCGTTTTCCTATACATGTCGGGTGCGATCTGTATAGATCGGTCGGGTTTTCGGCAACCATCATCTCAACCAGTCTTTTCGATTGATATTGAGCCATTCGCGCATTTGCTTCATCAACAATCGGGCTTGCTCGAACGCTTCGTTGGCCATGGATGCGCTGACGGTATCGCCTGAATAATCGATTACATTTCGTTGCTTTCGCAGCCCATCGAGCAGAATCATCGTGTCTCGATCCACGCCGATGGTCTTCGGCAAGGACTGGATCATCGTTTGGTGGTGACCGGGTCTGTTGGTCGGCGTGCGGTAACCATTAGCCAGCAATGCGGCGTTAGCGATCTGCATCACCGCCTTGTAAGCCATATCGAAGCGACCCTCGTTGCTCAAGTCGAGCAAGGAAGCATCCGAGAGGCTGCGGTTGGCTGCTTCCAGCAATCGCTCGACTCCCGTGCGATCCGGTTCAACCGCTTCAAGCTGTGTGCCAATCAGGTTATCGAGTGTCATGGCTGTGCGACCTCCTTATCATGCAGATCAGATTCCCGCCCCATGATAAACAGCATGGGTTTGCTCTGGATGTCGCGAATGAATGTACCGTTCTCTGCCACCAAATTGCGCCATTCCTTTCTGGAGTAAACCTTGGGGTTCAATTCGCGACCCAAACGCTCCTGAAGTGGATACAGGGCGGAGACAACGGCCTTGAACGAGATGTCACCGATCACCATCAGGTCGATGTCGCTTTCGGATCGTGCTTTACCGCTGGCTACCGAGCCAAACACGAATGCCACCTCGATTTGATCGGCGAGTGGCAGCAAGGCTTCAGCCAGCACATCGGTCAGGCCGCTGGTTTTGCGCAGGATGCTCGCCAACTCATCAAAGATCGGGCAATCACGATTCGCAGCGTAATGTGCTTGGTTACCGACTTTCTGCACGGTCAACACGCCCGCCTTGACGAGTTTGGAGAGTTCACGAGTCAAGGTACCTGCCGAGGTGCCGGTCAAGCGGGCGATCTCGCGCAGGTAATAACGCTGGTCGGGGTGGAGTAATAATAGGCCCAACACCCGGCGACGATACTCTGGAAATAAAATGTCATCGAGCGACATCCATGACCTGCATGTTGCCTTTATAGCAACTATTGTTGCCTAATAAGCGACATTGCGTCAATAGGAGCCACCCCATCCCCGGGTCGGATGGGTTTAACGACAGAGATGGGTTTAACGACAGATATTCAGTCTTATGAGGAGCGCTACTTAAGGCCGATCAGCAGATGCTCGAGATGCTCGGCCGCAACGGCCTCCATGACAGCAGAGGGTTCGGAAGCGGCCGATCGGTCCGGGGTCTACCAAGTCAAGACGATCGATGCT
>NZ_DAIESY010000108.1:0-6592 GCF_027346185.1 Halothiobacillus sp. | reverse complement strand
TCGAGGATGACATCCCATAAACGGCTGATCATCAAGGCCAAGCCCACGGCGCCCAGCCCCAGCCCTAATTGCTGTGCGTAAAACGGGGGCAGGTACACATACAAGGGGATGCCCATAATGGCCAAAGGAAGCCCGGTTGCCCCATAGGCAAGCACCTGCCCGAGGGACAAATTGGCGTCTCGATTCACGCCATGTCCTTGAGTTCGATGGCCGTTTCGCGCGCTTTGTTTTTGGCGATCATCGGTTTTTCGAGTAGAACTTGGGCCACGTTGATGTGTTCTGCCAGGAAACCGGCTTCACAATAGGCCAGGTAGTATTGCCATGTTCTGCGAATACGCGCATCGAAGCCTTGTGCTTCCAGCGCATCGGTATGAAGGTTGAAGGATTCTGCCCAACGGCTCAAGGTGCGTGCGTAATCCTTGCCGAAAAGGAAAGTGTCTTTGACCTCAAGACCCGCGTGGCTGGCACCTTGGGTAAAGAGTTCGATGGTGGGCAACATGCCGCCGGGAAAGATGTACAACTGGATGAAGTCAGGCTCGCGCCGATAGGATTCGAAGGCTTTTTCTGAAATCGTGATGACTTGGATGGCTGCGCGTCCACCCGGCTTAAGACGGTCGTAGATGGTCTGAAAATACGTGGGCCAGTAGCGTTCGCCGACGGCCTCAAACATCTCGACCGAGACGATGTGATCGAACGTGCCGGTTTGATCACGGTAATCGCGGAGGAAAAATTCAGCCTGCGCGGGGTGTTTGACGCACGCCATTCGCTCGATGGCAAATGCCTGTTGCTCAGTGGACAAGGTAATGCCGGATACGTGAATCCCTTGGCCCGTCGCTTGCTCGGCAAAACCACCCCAGCCGCAGCCGATTTCAAGAATATGGTCGCCCGGTTTGGCTTCGAGCGCATCGATCAAACGTTGGTATTTTCGTGCTTGCGCTTCGGCCATCGGTTCATCGGGGCGGCTGAAAAGGGCCGACGAATAAGTCATGCTGGGATCCAGCCACAGACGGTAAAACTCATTGCCCAAATCATAATGGGCGGAAATATTGCGCCGACTGCCCAGCTTGTGGTTGCTTCTGAGCGCATGTTGCAGGCGGTGAATCAGCCGTGCCCAAAATCCGGCACGCAAGTCATTGCGCATCACATCCATATTGCGT
This sequence comes from Halothiobacillus sp., assembly GCF_027346185.1. Lineage (GTDB taxonomy): Bacteria > Pseudomonadota > Gammaproteobacteria > Halothiobacillales > Halothiobacillaceae > Halothiobacillus. The sequence goes on along the minus strand of NZ_DAIESY010000108.1, from coordinate 5,435 downwards.
GCGCCGATTTCCAGCAAACGCGTGAGGTTGTCGGTAGAAAAATCACCGTGAATGTAGGCTTCGGCAATACCAATATCGCCCAGTCGAGCCAGACGAGATAATAACCGGGCGGGGTGATGCAGGCGCCACTCCGCTTTGAGCTCAGGGTGCGTTTGACCGGCAAACGTGTGTTCCTGACCTTCATCGGTGAGCACGCGGATCTGCCCGATGCGTATTCCACCCAGCAGTGAATATACCCATCTGGCCGAGATCGGCAGTTCAAGGACGTTGTTTTTCATTGCTTTTATTTGGCTTTGGGACATGAGCTTATCTCCGAAGACGGTTTTGGCGGTGATTTATGGAAGACACCGCCCTTGAGCCATATTTTCAAAGCGTGCCAATGAATCAGACCGATCACTTTGAGTGTGAGAAAGGGAATTCTTATTGCCTCAAGCCAGAGCCGCCCGTCGCTCAATGGGCGACGATGCGCATGATGCGTTGCGACCAGCGTCAGTTCTTCACCGATTTCGGTGAGCGCATTTTCCCGAATAGAAACACTCAGCCGTTCGGCGGGTTGGTTGAATTTAAAGTGATAACGCATCGCCATATCGAGGAATGGGGATACGTGGAAAACCTTGTCTGCGCTGGCCTGGAACGGCAGTTCCAATGGCCTGCCCTGGTCGTGCAGCAAATAATGATGAAACTCGCCGAAGGTATTGCTCACCTCGCAATCAATCGCCACCAATTGCTGCGCGTGGTCAAAGCAATACCAGACATTGAGTGGGTTGAACTGGTAACCGAGCACGCGGGGATAGGTGTTGATGAGCACGCGCCCTTGTGAAATATCAAAACCTTGATCGGCGCAGGCCTGGTTGATCCATGCTCGCAGAGATGCTTCTTTTTGACGCGGCCCCAAATCACGTGCATGGACTGAAAACAGGTTGAATCGATTGGCCGACAACCAACGCAATGCGGGAAAATTTTGTTCATAGTCGTCCAAATCGACCAGCAGGCTGAACACGCGATACTCGAAGCGGTAAGCCGGGCCACGCATCCGCTGGTGCATGACTTTGCCGATGTACAGTGTGCTACCGCTCATTTATTTGCCTGCCAAGGTGGCGTGATGCCAAACGCCAATGCAATGTTGACGGCAGATCTCAAGCCATCTTCATGGAAGCCATAGCCTGTCCATGCACCGGCGTAATAACAGTTACGGTGGCCTTGCAGTTGAGGTAATTGCTGTTGGGCACGACTTGTTTTGGCGTCGAATACCGGGTGGTGGTAGGTGATTTTTGCTCGGATCAGTTCAGCGCGCGGGGGCTGAAACGGATTGAGCGTGACCAGCCAGTCGGAGGGTGTATCCAGTTGCTGAAGATGATTCATCCAGTAGGTAACGGCCACGGCCCGGTGGCCGGACGCTCCTTTTTGACCTAGGTAATTCCAGCTTGACCAAACAGCGCGGCGGCGAGGCATAAGATCCTTATCGTGATGCAGATAAGCCTGGTTTTCCTGAAAGCGGAATGCACCCAGCACAGCTTGCTCATGCGCGTCTGCCTCATCCAGTGCGGCTAGTGTCTGATCCGCATGACCGGCAAAGATACAGGCGTCGAAGCGTTCGCTGGTTTCGGGAAGATAGATGCCATCCGGCTCTCGAATCACCCGGTTGATGGGGCAATTGAGGCGATAGTTGAAGCGTGCGTCCTTGAGCATGGCATCGATGTAGCTGCGCGAACCGCCCTTGATCGTTTCCCATTGAGGCCGGTCGTTGACATTCATCAAGCCGTGGTTTTCGAAAAACTGCAAAAAACTGAGCGCGGGGAATTCGAGCATGACTTCAGTGGGGCAAGACCAGATCGCCGCTGCCATAGGCAAGAGATAGTCGGCACGTAGACCGACACCAAAGCGTCGCCGGTCCAGAAAGTCACCCAAGGATTCGTCTTGGGGAAATGCAGGGTCGCGAAGCGCCGCTTTGCCTTCACGATTGAAGCGCAGGATATCCCGCACCATTGTGATGAATCTGGCGCGTATCAGGTTGATTTTCTGCACAAAAAGGGTGGACAGGTCGCTGCCGCCATATTCAAGGCGTCCTTGATCCAGACTCACGCCGAAAGACATCTGCGTCGGTTTAGTTGCGATGCCAAGATGCGAGAGCAAGCCGGTCAAATGGGGATAGTTGGGACGGTTGAACACAATGAATCCCGTATCCACCGAAACAGGGTGACCCTGATCTTCAAACCGATGGGTATGCGTGTGGCCACCGAGGTAGTCGTTTTTTTCGAACAGGGTTACTTCATGTTTGCCACCCAGAAGCCAGGCAGAGGCGACTCCCGCAATACCGGAGCCGATGACGGCGATCCTTCGAGGGCGGTCAGCAGGCGTCTGTTTGGTTGTATCCATTATTTTTTGTTCGCTTGGCGGCTCGGTTGAAATGGTCGTTACAGTTCATATACGCATGAAATCTGTTTGCGGTTGCACACTTGTATGTACAGATTATGTATAACTAATGTGCAACCATGTCCCTGACCTTGGATCCTGTCCAGCAAACTCCTCTTTTCGAATCTGCAGGGGCATGATGCGCTTGAGCTGCCTGAGGTCATGTTTCGAGAAGCGGTCTAAGCTCTGGGGCTGGTGGCCATAATTTAGGAGAACGAAATGCCGAATGTTGATCATTCTCGACAGCGCGTGACATGGATCGTTGGCGGCAGTAGCGGCATTGGTCGTGCCCTGGCTGAAGGGTTGCTGTTGCAGGGCGATAGGGTGGTGGTATCTGCGCGCCATTTGGAGGGCTTGGCGGATCTTACTGAGCGGTATGGCGATCAAGTCCAACTCATTGCAGTGGATGTAACCAAGCCGGAGACTCTGGATAAGGGATTGTCCGAATTATTGGCACGATGGGCGCGCATTGATCGCGTGATCCTCAATGCGGCAGATTATTCCCCAATGAGTCTCGCCGACTTTGATCCCGCGTTGTTTGAACGCTTGATGCAAATTAACTTCATGGGCGTGATTCATGGTATCAACGCCGTGCGCCAACAATTTTTACAGCAAGGCGCGGGGCAGATTCTGATTACTGCGAGTGTCGCCGGTTTCAGGGGGTTGCCGTATGCCGCCCCATACGGCGCGACCAAGGCGGCACTGATCAACATGGCAGAATCACTGGCTCCAGAGTTCGCACGGAATGGGGTTCTGCTGAGAGTTATCAATCCGGGCTTCGTGCGGACGGTACTGACCGCCAAAAATGACTTCGAGATGCCGGGCATACTCGAGCCGGAAGAGGCCGCGCGCCTGATTCTCAAAAAGCTTGATCGAAGAGGCTTTGAGCTGTTGGTGCCCAATGGATTTGGTTTTGTGATGAAGCTTATTCGCATCCTGCCTTATCCACTTTTTTTCGCCTTGACCCGTCGGATGCTTAAACCATGACCGCAAGTTCGTTATCAGCGTCAGCATTGAAGGCGGCGGCCTATAACTTTGCCGAGGTTATTCGTCACCTTGATGCGGATGCCTTGGATGAATTGGCGCGTGTGTTTTCTCCCGAAGCCCGTTTCAAGGATCCATTTAACGATGTGATTGGGCGCGACGTGATTGTTCGCGTGTTCGCACACGGTTTTCGGCGCTGCCCGAAACTACGATTTCTGGTTGAAGAAATGGCTTTCGTGCCCGACGCTCAAGTGGTGTATTTTTATTGGCGTTTTTGTTGCGGTACGCCGGAACAGTTGACACTCACAGGCGTCAGTCGAGTCGTGTTCGATGAGTTTGGCTTGGTTATCGAGCATATTGATTACTGGGACCCGGCAGAGCAGGTGTACAACAAGGTACCGCTTCTCGGCGCTATTCTTCGCTGGGTGCGCGGGCGGTTGTCGTCCTGATTATCTCCTCGGCGAAGTCATGCTGCCCGCCGGTTTATGTATTCAGCAGGACATCCATCAAGCGTTTTCCCGCCGACTGCGCGGACTCATCCTGAGCAAACGAGAGCAGAACGGGCCTGTGTTTTGGCGCAGCCCCTTGTTGGGACATGAGTTCGGGAAGCCATCTCTTAAGACTGCCGATATTGTCCGCGTCCAGATGCGCGGGGCGTTGATTGAGCACAATGGCCGCGATGGGGATTGCGCGACGGGCGAGCGCTTCAATATGCGCAAACAGCGTGCTCAAGGTGCCGAGTCGGTCCGGGGCAATCAAAATGACGGGCAGTCCCGTGAATGTTGCCAGCGCACAGTTGAGTGCATCTTCTGTCAGTGGCGATAGCGCCCCGCCCGCCCCCTCGATAATCCAGAATTCACGCAATGCAGCGTGCCGATTGTTGCCTGCATCTTTCAAGAGCGGAGCAATATCTTTCTCGAACTGTAGGGATACGCCTTCGCTGGCGGCTGCCTGGGGCGCGGCCACAGGCAATGTGAAGCGTAACGGGCAAACGTCATCCAGTGTGTCCACCTGTCCTGCGGCAGACCACAGTAACGAGGCATCTGCTGGCACGAGTGTGTCGGTAATGATCGAACAGCCGGTTTCTACAGGTTTGCGCACGCGCACATGAAAACCGCTTGAGCGTAGCGCTTGCGTCAGTGCGCAGCCGACGAATGTCTTGCCCACGCCGGTATCGGTGGCCAGAACCACCACGCCGCGCGCGGCGGCTGGCGCTGGTTGAAGTTCAGTCAAGTTTGGTGCCGGTCAGCAGGCGGTAGGCTTCGAGATAGCGCGATCGGGTCTGCTCGACAATATCGGCCGGGATTTGTGGGCCGGGTGCTTTCTTGTTCCAGTCCAGTGTTTCCAGCCAATCGCGGACGAATTGCTTGTCGAAGGACGGCGGACTTATGCCTGTTTTGTACTGATCGACTGGCCAGAACCTTGATGAATCGGGTGTGAGCGCCTCGTCGATCAGATGCAGCGTGCCTTGGTCATCCAGACCGAATTCGAATTTGGTATCGGCAATGATGATGCCGCGTTCCAATGCGTATTTCGCGGCTTCCTGATAGAGCTTGATGGCGGTATCCCGCACCTGTTCGGCCAGTGGGCGACCAAGCAGGGAAACAGTGGTGTCAAAATCGATGTTTTCATCGTGATCGCCAACCGCTGCCTTCGTCGCCGGTGTGAAGATCGGTTCTGGCAGGCGGGCCGCCAGGGGCAGACCTTTCGGGAGCGCGATGCCGCATACCGCGCCGGTGGCCAGATAATCCTTGTAGCCGGTGCCGATCAGGTAGCCGCGCACGACGGCTTCGATCGGCAATGCCCTCAGTCGCTTCACGATCAGGCTTCGACCCTCCAGCAGGGCGCGCTCATCACGATCGGGGATGATATTGGCCAGCGATTGGTCGTCCGTCAGGTGATTCGGCACAATATTGCGGGTGCGATCGAACCAGAAGCGGGAAATCGCGGTCAATACCCGTCCCTTGTCCGGAATGGCCGTGGGCAGGATGACATCGAAGGCAGAAATGCGATCGGTTGTAACAATCAACAGACGGTCA
>NZ_DAIESY010000093.1:0-31689 GCF_027346185.1 Halothiobacillus sp. | reverse complement strand
CATGAGCTATCGTCCGCGCCCGAATTCGTTCGCCAATATTTTGAGCTGACCGGCCCCGTGCTCTCGATTTCGACGGCCTGCTCCTCCAGCGCCAAGGTGTTTGCCAGCGGTTGGCGGATGCTGCAATCGGGCCTGTGCGATGCCGTGATCGCCGGCGGCGTGGACAGCCTGTGCCTGACGACGCTCTATGGATTTTCCTCGCTCGAACTCGTCGCCAACGAGCCCTGCCGCCCGGCGGACACTCATCGTGGCGGTATTTCGATTGGCGAGTCCGCCGGATTCGCATTGCTGGAGCGACGGCCACAGGCACCCGAAGCGGCGTTAGGCTTGCTCGGTTACGGCGAAAGCGTGGACGCGCATCACATGTCCACGCCCCATCCCGAAGGGCTGGGCGCGGAACTGGCGATGCAGCGTGCGCTCGACCGCGCGGGTCTCGCCGCCCGCGACATCGACTACATCAACCTGCACGGCACGGCTTCGCGCACCAACGACAGCGCCGAGGACAAAGCCGTCAGCCGCCTGTTCGGCAGCGATGTGCCGTGCAGTTCCACCAAAGGCTGGACGGGCCACACGCTGGGCGCGGCCGGCATTACCGAGGCCATAATCGGGTTGCTGTGCATCGAACATGGCCTGATTCCCGGCAGCCTGCACACCCGGCAGATTGATCCTGAATTTACCAGCCGCATCGTGCTCGACAACGAAACCCGTCCGGTGCGCCGCGTGTTGAGCAATTCATTCGGCTTTGGCGGCAACAATGCCAGCCTGATCATGGGGCAACTCGACACATGAACCACCCGTCCGACGCGATTTCTTCACTCAAGCCGGTTTATCTCGACGGCATCGGCGTATTCGGCCCCGGCATCGCCGACTGGTCGCAGGCCCGTGCCGTGCTGAACGGCAGCGCAGCGTTCGACCTCGACGCCGATGTACCGCCATTCAACGTTGCTGATCTGCCCGGCACCGAACGCCGCCGCGCGGGGAAGTCGGTGAAACTCGCCGTCGATCTGGCCGCACAGGCCGTGCACGCCGCCCGGATCGATCCGGCGCAACCCGCCGCCGTGTTCGCTTCCACCAGCGGAGATACCAACGTGCTGACGGATATCTGCGCCGCGCTCGCCACCGATGACCGACTTATTTCGCCGATGCGTTTTCACAATTCCGTGCATAACGCCGCTTCCGGCTACTGGACCATCGCCCAGAGCAATCGCCAACCCACCACGGCGGTGGCCCTGCATAACCTGACTGCGAGCGCCGGCTTACTTGAGGCGGCCATTCAGGTCGTGAGCGAACAGATACCCGTGCTGCTGGTGATTTACGATATCCCCTTCCCGCCGCCGCTCGATGCCGCCGAACCGATCGCAACCTTATTCGGCATGAGTTTTCTGCTTCGGCCAGAGCGAACCGAACACAGCGTTGCCCAGCTCGCGCTCTCACTCACGGCAGCCAGCGAGTCACCCGTTGATACGCTGTCCGATCCGGCACTGGAAGCCCTGCGCACCGGTGTCGCCGCCGCGCGCACCTTGCCCCTGCTGGCTGCGCTGGCAATCGAGCGGAACGAAGCTACGAACATAACGCACACTGTCACGCTCGATTACGTCGCGCCACGTGTGCTGACGCTGGATGTCACTGCCATCACGGACGCCGTCGATAGCATGAGGAATGCATCATGAAACGCGCTCTGGTCACCGGCGGTAGCGGTGCCATCGGTGCGGCCATTTGTGAACGCCTTGCCGCCGAAGGGCTTGAGGTTCTGGTGCATGCCAACAGCGGCATCGCCCGGGCCGAAGCCGTCGTGGCGCGCATTCAGGCAGCGGGGGGAACGGCGCGCGCCGTCTGTTTCGATCTTTCCGACTTTGCCGCGACCGATCGGGCCATCGCCGAACTGATGGACGACGATCACCCCATTCAGGTCCTCGTGAACAACGCGGGCATCCACGACGATGCGCCGCTCGCGGGCATGTCCGCCGAGCGTTGGCATCGCGTCGTCGATATTTCGCTCAACGGGTTTTATCACGTCACCCACCCCCTATTGCTGCCGATGATCCGCACCCGGTGGGGCCGCATCATCAACATCAGCTCCATTGCAGGCGTGATGGGCAACCGCGGGCAGGTAAACTATGCCGCTGCCAAGGCTGGGTTGATCGGCGCCACCAAGGCACTGGCACAGGAATGTGCCTCGCGGGGCGTACTTGTCAATGCGATTGCCCCCGGCATCATCGAGTCACCCATGATCGAATCGGCATTTACGCCGGAGCAGATTCGCCAGTTCGTGCCAATGGCTCGGGCGGGCAAACCGATTGAGGTCGCCGATCTCGTGGCTTTTCTTGCCTCTGATCGCGCCGCGTACATCACCGGCCAGGTCATTGGCATCAATGGCGGCATGGCATGACACCTCAAAAACCCGCTCCCACGCCCCGTGCGTTCATGCTGAGTTTTGATGATGGCCCGTTGCCGGGGAAAACCGATGCGGTGCTGGATGTGCTGAGCCGGTTTCGCGGCGAGGACGACGAACCGCTGCGCGCCGGGTTTTTCATGGTCGGCGATGCGCCGGAGCGCTTTCTGGCCGGGCGACGCTATTTCGCCCCATATGAACTGTGGTGGCGCAAAGGCAGCATGCGCCGCCACCCCGAACTGGTGGCACGCGCGTTGGCCGAGGGTCATATCATCGGCAATCACACGGTGCATCACGTCTGGGCGCGCTGGCCCGCCTACCGCCATATGGATGCTGTGCGCGAAGAAATCCAAGGCTGGGAAGCACACGCCGAGGCAGCCGGCTGGAATGCCGCAACCGCCCCGCGACTGTTCCGTGCCCCATACCTGCTGCACACCCCGACCATGACCGCCGCCGCGACCGAACTCGGCTACCGGATCGTCGGCGGGCAGACCGTGGGTGATGCGACGCCCGGCAATGGACTGCGTGCCGTCGAACAGCAGATCCGCCACATCCTGAACACGCCGGATACACAGCCTGCATTGCTTATTTTCCATGACATCCGTCCCGTCACCGCTCACCATCTGGGCACGATCCTCGAACGTTTGCAGCACGATGGGCACGGCCTGCGGCATTTCTCAGTTTAGAAGCCTGCCGGACTTAAGGAATCGAAAAACCCTTCCATGGGATTTTTCGAGGTACCCTCAAGTATCGGGTCTAACTCGGCAAATCCCCCCAGCCCTCTTTTTTTCAAAAGGAGCGTCAGCGCTTTTTTGTACGAGTGCGCCCCCCCTTTGAAAAAGGGGGAATGAGGGGGATTTATTTAGCCGGATCGATTTTCCCCATCACGCTGGCGTTGCAGCGGAACCAGCCTGCAATGCTGGCGCGGGGTTTATGGGTGGGGAGCACCTCGTGGGGTATCTGCTCACTCATGAAGACGACGAGCTTGCCCATTTGCGGCGTAATCACCGCCAACTTTTCATCGGAATCTTCCTTGTAAATCACTAGCTCGCCGCCCCACTCGGCCTGCCAGTCCGGGTTCAGATACAGTACGGTCGTGACCATCCGGCTTGCCCGCCCGCGGAAGCTGTCGAGATGCTTTTTATAGAAGCCGCCTTCCTTATAGAGCGCGAAATGGCATTCGTATTCGAACAAGCCCAGAAACAGGCTGCGATTGAGTTGCAACTGAAGCTCGGCCATCTGGTCGAGATAGGCTTTCTGCGCCGCCGTGTGCCCGTCGAGCCATTTGATCTCGTCGCGGCGAATCGATGAATTGATTTGATGAATCGCCCCACGCCCCACACCGGCGCGCTCCAGATGGCCTTGCGTATCGTGATACTCGGCTTCATCCAGCAGGGCCTGGCAGAGCGAATCGGTCACGGCGTGGGGCCATTGATACCAACCATGTTCCACGAGGCCATCGACGAGCTGTTCGAACAGCACGGGCGTTAAGTTCAGGGTCATGCTCGACTCACAACAGAAAGGATTGAAGGAAATGGGCTGAAGATGCGGAGCGCCGTACGTCAGCGACGAGGCGCCAAGCTGATGGGGCTGTCCATCGGCCATGTCCTCTGACCGGCAATCGGCCAGAGCGGCCGCCAGGCTGGGGTAACGCGGTCGCCAATCCAGTTCGCGTTGAATCGCACTGGCGTCGATCCGTTTGGATTCGCTCAGGAACTCTCGGGCCATCGGCGAGGACTGCGCCAGCACATCCGCCAGCGGCAGACACGGCGGCGGCGGCAACTTGAAATGCGCCGCCGTGGCGAGAAACAGCTCCGTCATCGGGCGAGGATTGTTATCACTGATGTTGAACAGCCCTGCAACGGGTTTGCCCTGTTCCAGCCGGGCGATCAAGCGAGTGCAGATATCGGCCAGATCGTCGGCATGAATGCGATTGGACCAGGGTGACTCATCCAGGCACACAACCGGCACACCCGCGCGGATGCGCTCCAGTGGCAGGCGATTACAGGCGTAGATGCCGGTGATGCGCAACACGGTCAACGGGATGGATCGCGCACGGCACCAATCGTCGAAGCGGGCTTCGGCGTCCAGCCGGCGATGGCCTCGATCATGGGCGGGATTTGCCGGTGTCTGCTCGTCGATCCATTCCCCATGGTGATCGCCATACACCCCGGTGGTGCTGGCGTAGATCACGCCTTGCGGATGTTGTGCGGGCGGGATGGCCGCCAACCATCGGGCCACACGGGTATCGACAACGCCATCATTGGGCGGCGGGGCGAAATACAGCCAGATGGCCTTTGGCGGCAACGTTGCGGGTGGTTCGTCCCGATCCAGATCAAAATTCAGTGCCGCCCATGCGGCTCGATGCCCGGCGGGCGGCGGGGCGAGATGGCGGGCGAGCGAGATGATCGGGTGGTCGGGACGCCGTTCGGCCACACGCCGGGCGATATCACCGTAACCGATGAGAACTAGCGGTAATGCCGTTGGAGAAAGTCGGTCAATTGGCATTTTTCAGATGCTGCCAGACACGACGCGGATGCAAGCCCGTCAACCACCCACTGGCGGCGTACACGAGCATGCCGCCCGCGATCAGTAAAAACAGCCAGACGATTCGAGTCAGCGCATGGGCGTGCGTCCACTGCGCCGCGTCGGGGCGCAGCCAGAGCAAGACCGCCGCCATCACGAGCGTGGCGGCCAGCACCTGGCGCAAGAATAACCATAAGGCCGGATCGGGTTTCCAGGCATCGCGTTTTTTCAGGAAATACGCCAGCAAGCCGAAATTGAGCCAGGCGGCCATCGCGGTGGTGAGCGCCAGGCCCGCATGGGCGGCATAACCGCCGAACAGGAACATCCATGGCAACACAATGATCGCCTTGAAAATTAAATTGGCGGCCACGGCGACCATGCCGATCTTGACCGGCGTTTTGGTGTCTTGCCGTGCATAGAAACCCGGCGCGAACATCTTGATCAGCAAAAAGGCGGGCAAACCCAGCGCATAGGCGGACATCGCCAGGGCAACCATGTGCGTGTCGAACGCGTTGAACGAGCCGTATTCGAACAGGGTTGCCAGCATCGGTTGCGCCAGCACCACCAGCCCCGCGCAGATCGGCAGCCCCAGCAGCACGGTGAATTTGATCGCCCAGTTGAGCGTACCGGAAAAATCACCGTGATCGGTGCGGCTGTAGGCGCGGGAGAGCTTGGGCAGAATCACCGTGGAAATCGCCACGCCGAACACGCCCAGTGGCAATTCCACCAGCCGATCGCTGTAGTACAGCCATGACACGCTACCCACCATCAGCATGGAGGCGAGGATGGTATCGACCAGCAGGTTGATCTGTGTGATCGAGGCACCGAACATCGCCGGGATCATCAGGCGGATGGTTTTGCGCACCCCCACGTGTCGACCGAATCGCGGGCGCGGTAACAAGCCCAGTCGAGCTAGAAAAGGCAGCAGGAAGAACAACTGCAGAATACCGGCAAAGAACACGCCCCAGGCCAGCGCCATCACCGGTTCCTTGAACCAGGGCGCGGCAACGAGGGTGGCGGCAATCAGCGAGATATTGAGCCAGATCGGTGCCAGCGCAGGCATGCCGAATCGGCCGAAGGCATTGAGCGTACTGGCGGCAAAAGCCGTCAGCGAGATGAAGAACAGATAGGGGAACGTGATCCAGAGCATGTGCGCCGCGAGCGCCCGTTGCGCCGGATCATCCGAAAAGCCCGGTGCAAAGACAGTAATGACCAGCGGCGCGGCACTGATGCCCAAGCCCACGACCACGATCAACACCGCCGCCAGCGTGCCGAACATATGATCGATAAAATCCTTGAGTTCCGCCCGGGTGTTCTTCTCCCGATATTCCGACAACACTGGCACGAACGCCTGCTGGAATGCGCCTTCGGCAAACAGGCGACGCAGGAAATTGGGGATCTTAAACACCACGAAAAACGCATCCGTGGCCGGGCTGGCACCAAAGACGCGCGCCAGCAGCATGTCGCGCACGAAACCGAGCACACGCGAAATCATCGTCATGCTGCTGATCAGCGCGGTGGAACGCAGTAAGCCCATGGCAGTCAGTGACCGGCGCGCGTAAGAATCACTGCGCCGCTGCCAGTTGGTGGAGCAGGTTCTCATAAATGCGCGACAAGTCGATTAGGTGCGCCGTAGGCACCTGCTCGTCGATCTGATGAATCGTCGCGTTCAATGGGCCGAGTTCGATCACCTCGGCACCGGTCGGGGCAATGAACCGGCCATCGGAGGTGCCGCCCGCCGTGGACGGCAACGGTTTGACGCTGGTCACAGAGGCCACAGCCGCTTCCACGGCATGGACGAACGTGCCCTGTTTCGTGAGGAAGGGTTGACCTGAAATCGACCAGTTCAAGGTATGTCGTAGTTGGTGTTTTTCCAGCAACGCTTCGATACGGGATTGAATTTTCTCCACGGTGCTTTCGGTATTGAAGCGCAGATTGAACTGCACCTGCAATTGACCAGGAATCACGTTGTTTGCGCCCGTCCCCGCATGGATATTGGCGATTTGCAGGGTAGACGGCGGGAAGTGTGCGTTGCCCTGATCCCATTCGATGGCCGCGAGTTCGGCCAGAAATGGCGCGGCACGGTGCACGGGGTTGTCGGCCAGATGCGGGTAGGCGACGTGGCCCTGTTTGCCGTGGATGACTAGATTACCCGTGATCGAACCGCGACGACCGATCTTGTATTCATCGCCCAGTCGCTCGCGGCTGGAGGGCTCGCCCACCAGACACCAGTCGATTTGCTCGTCGCGTTCGCTCAACCACTCGATGACCTTGACCGTGCCATCGACGGCCACGCCTTCTTCATCGCTGGTAATCAAAAAGGCCATGCGAAACGGCGGTTCTGGCGTCGTCTGCACAAAGCGCTCGATGGCCGTGATCATTGCCGCGATCGAGCCTTTCATATCCGCACTGCCGCGGCCGATCAGCACGTCATCGACGATATTCGCGGCAAACGGCGGCTGGCTCCAGGCCGAGGTATCGCCTGTCGGCACCACGTCGGTGTGACCGGCAAAACAGAACAACGGGCCGGATGATCCACGCACGGCCCAGAGATTATCGACCACGCCGAACGGCAAGGGCGTGATCGTAAAACCCACGGCCGTCAGGCGCTCCGCCAACAGCGGCTGACAGCCCGCATCTTCCGGCGTGACCGAAGCGCGGCGGATCAGATCCTGCGCCAGGGCAATGGTGGGGTCGGGATGAGGCGCGTCGTTCATGATGGCACCTTGTTGATGGTCGCTTGGGTGAGGGTGTGTTGCCATTGCTCGGGATCGAAACCGATCAAGGTGAATTGATCCGACACCAGAATCGGACGTTTGATTAGGCTGGGATTGCTCAAAGCGGCTGCGCGTGCAGTGGCTGTGGTCATCGCGTTACGTTCAGCTTCCGGCAAACGGCGCCAGCTCGAGCCACGACGGTTGATCACCGTTTCCCACCCGAACTCACCCAGCCAGCGATCCAGCAGGTCTTCTGGCACACCGGCCAACTTGTAATCATGGAACTGGTAATTCACGCCGTGATCGGTCAGCCAGACACGGGCTTTCTTCACGGTGTCGCATTGGGGAATTCCATATAAAGTCATCATGTTAATTATTGCGTCGGGTAAGTGATTCGTATTGGTCGGGGGAAAAAGCTGCTGAAATACTTATTTTAAGGAAGCTGCACGGGAATATCTGCGTTTGTACAGACTTTTCTTGAAAGAATCTCTGCCCGATTCCATCCATGGCTTTGTGGGTTTACACCCGCTTAATGCGAAGCGGGTGTAAACCCGCGGTCAAAAACGCAAAAGCCGGTACACGCCAGCCTTATGCTCAACATTTCAATGACTTTCGTCATTCAGCGGCAGGGCATCAATGCCCTGATCGGGAAGGTCTGCATTTGTGCAGACCTTCCTTAAAAACAGCAGCTCGGATTCAAGCGGCAACCAGACCACCAGCCCGAACAGTACAAGTGAGAGCAAGCCAAGAGTAAGCAAATGGTTCGATGAGGTATACCCCAATATCAGGCTCACATGATTTGGCAAACCCAAATCAGATGATAAGCCGAATCATCACAGGCGAGGGCCACCGCGGCGATTCTTGATTCGTTTAAGAAGTGTCAGGCTATCCACACTCAAAATATCCTCTCGACTGAACACCTGCTCTCGCACAAATTCATGCAACCGTTCGTAAGTATCTGTCAGGGCGTGCACATGCAGGCTCTTCATATCGCTCATGATATAGAGACTCACAATCTCAGGCTGATCCGCCAACTCATGGGCTACGCGCTCAATACCCTGCGGCGCGACCTTGATATCAAGGAAGGTTGAGACGGTCTTTCCCAATTTCTCCGGATTGATCACGGCGGTGAACTGCTCGATCATTCCATCTTCCTGCAGAGCATGAACACGATCGCGAGCATGAGCCCGCGTAACCCCCAGCCGTCGCGCAATTTCAGCAAAGGACATCCGCCCGTTCTTGATAAGCAAACTGACAATTTCAGTATCCAGGCGATTCATAAGGTCTCCAAACGACCTGTCATGGTGCTTACGCACGACAACAGGGCAACGCCATACAAAAACAATGCAAACCCATCAAAAGTACTGTATTCGCACGAACTAGCAGCCTTCCGACCATACAAATGAATTAATTTTGAAATTGTAGTTTACAAACGATTGATAGTCGAAAATTTTTCATGGATATTTTGTCCAGTACTACGCACCACAAAAAACGTATTACTGAGTCAAAATCCATTTATATCAATACAATTCAATAAGTTAAATAATAAATACCCTTTGGCACGACCTTTGCTTTAATAAATGGCATTCCCTACATTTGTAAACTGAACCTGTTTACACCGCCAACGTACCATCTGGAGTCACTAACATGAGCATGAAACGTCGAGACTTCCTGAAAACCACCGGTGTCCTGGCTGGTGGTGCATTAATGGCCCCCGCAATTGCGACAGCGGATTCCAATAAAACCTATAAACTGAAAATGACCTGCGCCTATCCTGCAGGTTCGCCTTTCTATAGCAGCGGCCCCGGTAGCGCGACCGATTTCTGCGAACGCGTAGAAGCCATGTCCGGTGGCCGCCTGAAAATCAAGTTTTATGCCGCGGGTGAATTGATCCCGGCGCTGGCCGGTTTCGATGCAGTACGCGAAGGCACCGTCGACATGAACTGGGGTAACTCGTACTTCTGGGCTGGCAAGTCATTTGCTGCGCAGTACTTCACCGCCGTTCCCTTCGGGATGGACGTTATGGCCGTCAACGCCTGGCTTTATGAAGGCGGTGGGCAGCAACTGTGGGACGAAGTGTACGAGCCGTTTGGCTTGAAGGCGCTGCCTGCCGGCAACACGGGCATGCAGATGACAGGCTGGTTCCGTAAGCCCATCGAATCCATCGAAGACTTCAAAGGCCTGCGCATGCGCATCCCCGGTCTGGCAGGCAAGGTATACGAACAGCTTGGCGTGAGTGTCAAACTGCTGCCTGGCGGTGAGATATTCCCTGCCCTGGAACGTGGGGTTATTGATGCTGCCGAATTTGTCGGCCCATACCTGGACCGACAAATGGGTCTGATGAACGGTGCCAAGTATTATTACACCCCGGGTTGGCACGAGCCTTCAAACGTTTCCGAACTCCTGATGAACAAGAAGATGTTCGAGTCGCTACCGAAAGATCTCCAGGCTGTCATCGAAAACGCGGCCATGGCCTGCAACCAAGTCAGTTTTGACTGGTGTAACTCAAGCAACACCGCCGCACTCAAGGATCTCGTGGACAATCACGGCGTGAAAATCATGCAACTCAAGCCTGAAATCATCCAAAAGCTGCGTGAAGTGACCTTCGACACCTTGGCAACACTAACCAGCAAAGATCCATTGGCCAAGAAGGTGAATGACCATTACTTCGCCTACAAAAAACAGGTGGATGTCTGGTTGAACCTCAGCGAAGCTGTGGTTTTAAACCAAAATCTGTGATTGGTTTCACACGGAGGAAGAGGCCTTGACAGAGCATAAGCCATCATCAGACAACGCGCGGACAGATATAGCCTTAACGAACCCTTTCGCTGCGAGCCTGTATCGATGGAGTCAACACTTGGACTGGCTCATTGAGAAAATCAGCCAGTCCGTCGCATGGCTCACCCTCGTCCTGGTATTGCTGGTGGCATTTGATGTCGGTGCCCGCTATCTGTTTCACCGCAGCTGGGTAGCAGAACAAGAACTGGAATGGCATGTTCTGGCTGTCATCGCCATGATGGCCGCAGCCTATACCCTGCAACAGGGTGAGCATGTACGGGTGGACATTTTCTACCAATATTACAGCCACAGGGTAAAAATATGGATGGATGCCCTGTTCCCGCTTCTTATCGTGATACCAGTCGGTTTTACCATCGCATTCATGTCCCTTCATTTCGTACAAATGTCTTTTGCGATTGGCGAAGGCTCGCCCGATCCAGGCGGTTTGCCTTATCAATGGATCATTAAAGCGTTTATTCCATTGGGATTCGTCCTCGTTTCACTACAAGGTGTCGTCATGACCATTCAGGCCTTTGCGCAAATTTTTCAAGATGACGGAGCAGAGAAATAATCATGGAGATGGAAGTGCTCGCAATCATCATGGTTTTTTCCTTGTTCGCGCTCATCCTGGTTGGCATTCCTGTGCCATTTGCCTTGGCTGTCAGCGGCTTAGTCTTTGGCCTGATCGGTTTTGGGTCGGACTTGTTCAACCTGTTACCGCTCCGCATTTTCGGAATCGTCAGTAACTACACCCTACTGGCGATCCCTTTGTTTGTTTTCATGGGCGTGCTGCTGGAAAAATCTCAGTTGGCCGAGCGCATGCTGGACGTCATCGGCCATGTTTCCGGGAAAAAATCCGGCGGCATGGCCATCGCCATTATCTTGATCGGCGTACTCATGGGTGCTTCAACCGGTATCGTCGCGGCCACAGTGGTCACGGTTGGCCTGATCACCCTGCCCACCCTGCTCCGGCGCGGTTACGATAAACGCATTGCCAGCGGCACGATCTGCGCTGCGGGAACCCTGGGGCAGATCATTCCACCCAGTCTGGTGCTCATCATCCTGTCGGATATTTCCGGCACCTCGGTTGGCTCCCTGTTCGCGGCAGCACTGATCCCGGGCCTGATGCTCGCAGGCATGTACCTTGTCTACATCGTAATTATGAGCAAGCTCAAGCCGAATTCCATGCCCCCCATCCCACAGGATGAGCGCGATGCCATGCCCATGGGGCAACTGATCAAGGACCTTGTCAAGGTCGTTCTCCCTCCGTTCGCGCTGATCTTTGCCGTCCTGGGCTCAATCATCGGCGGTGTCGCGGCACCCACCGAAGCCGCCGCGATGGGGGCTTTGGGTGCACTTATCGTCGTCGGCCTGTCCGGTCGACTCTCCTATACCGTCATGCGCGACACGGTGTACGACACATTCAAGATTACCGGCATGACCTTCTTTGTCCTGATTATGGCTCAAATCTTCAGCCTGAGCTTCCGGGGACTCGGCGGTGATGAACTCATCGACTCGTTGTTCGAATTCCTGCCGGGTGGTGTTTGGGGGCCCTTGATTTTCATGATGATTCTCCTGTTCCTGCTCGGATTCTTTCTGGACTGGATCGAGATTTCGTACATCGTGCTCCCACTCATGCTGCCGTTCTTCCATCACGCGGGTGTCGATATTGTCTGGCTAAGCATCTTGATCGCCATGAACCTGCAGACATCTTTCCTTACTCCGCCGTTTGGCTGGTCATTGTTTTATCTCAGAGGCGTTGCACCTAAAGAAATACTGACTCAGGACATTTATCTAGGTGTCATGCCCTACATCGGCATCCAGGTACTCGCACTGACACTTATTATCATCTTCCCGAGCATCGCCACCTGGCTGCCGGGCGTGGTGGGCTGGTAAAGTTCATGCCATCTTCACTCAAGATAAGGTAACCAATCATGTTGAAATCAACACTGGCCAGGCGCGGCATGGTGGTCGCACCGCACAGCCTTGCTGCCCAAGCCGGACTGGCCGTACTTCGGGAGGGCGGCAACGCCATTGAAGCAGCAGTGGCAATGGCCGCGGCACTGGCTGTGGTCTACCCGCACATGACCGGAATCGGTGGTGATGCGTTTTGGTTGATAAAGACACCGGGCAGTGATCCCGTCAGTATCGACGGTTCGGGCCGATTGGCCGGCGATCTCACTTCCTGCTTTTATCTCGAACAGGAATACGATGTCATTCCGACGCGTGGGCCACTGGCCGCCAACAGCGTGGCTGGCGCCGTATCGGCGTGGGACAAGGCGCTGGAATACAGCAAGCAGACGTGGCAGGGATGCTTGCCGTTAAGCCGCATTCTGGCCGACGCCATCGACTACGCGGAAAACGGCTACCCCGTCACCGGGTCGCAAGCCAGAACTACGCTCGAACGCACAGCCGAACTCAGCGTTCTGCCCGGATTTGCCGAGACATTCCTCAACAATGGCACGGCACGCCCCGTGGGTAGCACCGAACGCAATCCCGCGCTGGCCAGCACCCTCAAGCATCTGGCCGCAACATCTCCCGACGCGTTCTATCGCGGTGAAATCGGCACAGCCATCGCAGATGAGTTATTGCGTCTTGGCAGCCCGGTCCGCCAGAGCGACCTTCAACAGCACCAGGCTGATTACGTCACGCCACTGACCACCACCTTTGCCGGTGG
Organism: Halothiobacillus sp.; assembly: GCF_027346185.1. Classification (GTDB taxonomy): domain Bacteria; phylum Pseudomonadota; class Gammaproteobacteria; order Halothiobacillales; family Halothiobacillaceae; genus Halothiobacillus. The sequence goes on along the minus strand of NZ_DAIESY010000093.1, from coordinate 18,599 downwards.
CCGGTTGTACAACACTGCTCCGCCCACGCAGGGTCTGGCTTCGCTGATGATCCTGTCACTATTCGAACGGGCCGGCGGTCTGAATACCGAGCCGGACAGCCCCGAGTACATTCATCTTCTGGTCGAATCCACGAAGCTGGCTTTCCAGGTTCGGGATCGTTACGTCCGCGATCCACAGGACATGACCATCGCGGCCAGCGCGTTTCTTTCCGATGAACGGCTCGACGCCCTCGCCGCCAAAATCAGCCCGGACAGTGTGCTCCCTTGGCGAGGTCCCGGCGATATGGGCGACACCACCTGGTTCGGTGCCATCGACAGCGAAGGGCGCGCCGTCTCGGTCATCCAAAGCCTGTACCACGAGTACGGCAGCGGGATCGTGCTTCAGGACACCGGCATCGTGTGGCAGAACCGTGGCATCAGCTTCTCGCTGCAGCCGGACACCCCCCGCAGCATCGCACCGGGCCGCAAACCATTTCATACGCTGAATCCCGCCCTGGCCGAACTCAACGACGGACGGGTCATGGTCTACGGCAGCATGGGGGGAGACGGGCAACCGCAAACACAATCCGCCCTGCTCAGCCGGATCGCCGGTTACGGCATAGGATTGCAAGACGCCATCACCCGCCCGCGTTGGCTGCTGGGACGCACCTGGGGTAATCCGTCCACCTCGCTGAAGCTGGAAAGCCGTTTTGCGCCGGACGTATTCGAGACACTGCGCCGCTACGGGCATGATGTGGAAATCGTCAGCGCCTTCGACGAAATGATGGGGCACGCCGGCGCCATCAGCCGTGATCGTTCCGGGCTACTGGAAGGTGGATTCGATCCTCGAAGCGACGGCTGCGTAGCCGCTTATTGAGCCACTTTAATAAAACCGTCGCAGGAACATTGAACCGAGTCTGAAAGCAATCTCAGGATTTACGCTGAATGCGATAGATGGCGTGTTCCCCGAACCAATTGGGGAACGCACGCAGCAAAGCCGATTCACGGCGCGCACTGTCCACGACCGCCCGGTCAAGAATCTCGATACCGAGCTCAGAACAAAGTGACTCAAAATCACTCAGGGTACAGAGATGGATGTTCGGGGTGTTGTACCAGGGATTCGGCAACGCGCGGTTGATCGGCATATGCCCGAGCAGACCGAGTTGAACCCGGTTGCGCCAGTATCCCATGTTCGGGAAGGTGACGATGCCCTCGCGGGCAATGGTGAGCATGTCGGCCAGCAGGCGTTCTGGATGTCGCATGGCCTAAATGGTCTGGCTCACGATCACGAAATCGAAGGACATGGGCGCGAACCAGTCGCTGATACCGTTATCCAGGTCTTCCTGAATGATGTTCAATCCGCGCTCGATTCCGGATGCGACCTTGTCGTCATCAAGCTCAAGCCCAACGGCTGAAACCTGCCGCCGTTCAATCAGATGAGACAACAAGGCCCCGTCACCGCATCCCAGATCTAGTACCCGGCTCTTGGGTGTGATCCACTGCTCCACGGTGTGCCAGTCCGGGCGAATCATACGGCGCCCCCCGTGCTGTACACCGGGCTCGATAAGCCGCTTGGGGTGGAGGCAAAATCGATATTGGCCATATAACCTGCCAGTACACGGTGATAGTAGGGAATCGTCATTAGGAAAGCGTCATGGCCATGATTCGATTCGATTTCGGCATAGGAAACCTGCTTTCCGGAGGCGAGCAGGGCACGCACGATTTCCCGTGATCGCTCGGGCGAGAAACGCCAGTCCGATGTAAACGACACCACAAGGAAATGTGCCTTAACTTCGGCCAGCGCGGCAACCAGATCATCATTACTGGCCTGTGCCGGATCGAAGTAATCCAGCGCCTTGGTCATCAACAAATAGGTATTGGCGTCGAAACGGTCAACGAAACTGGCGCCCTGATAACGCAGATAGCTCTCAACCTGAAACTCGACATCAAAACCATACTGTACCTGGCCCGAACGCAACTCACGCCCAAACTTGGCCCGCATCGCATCGTCGGACAAATAAGTAATGTGCCCCAGCATCCGGGCAAGCATCAGCCCCCGGCGCGGCAGCGTGTTGTGATCCGCGTAACGCCCGCCGTAGAACTCGGGATCGGTGATGATGGCCTGACGTGCCACTTCGTTGAAGGCAATGTTTTGCGCCGACAGACGCGGCGCGGCGGCAATCACGACAGCGTGCGCAAGCGCATCTGGATAAGTAATCGACCACTGCAGCACCTGCATACCGCCCAAACTGCCACCGATCACTGCCGCCCAGCCGGGCAACCCCAGGTACTGCATGAGCCGATATTGCGAATGAACCCAGTCTTTAACGGTCACAATCGGAAAATCCGGGCCATAAGGTTTGCCACTGACCGGATCGATGCTTAAAGGGCCGGTCGATCCCTTGCAGCCACCCAAATTGTTCAGACACACCACAAAAAACCGATCCGTATCGATCGGCTTGCCCGGCCCGATGGCGGAATCCCACCACCCCGGCTTGCGATCGGTTTCTGCGTGGAAACCCGCTGCGTGATGATCACCCGACAAGGCATGGCAGATCAGCACCGCATTGCTGCCCTCGTCATTAAGCTGTCCGTAGGTTTCGTAAACCAGCTCATACGAGGGCAGTGAACGACCGCAATCCAAGGCCAGCGGCTCGGAAAATCGGGCCGTCTTCGGCTCGACGATCCCAACGGACCGGCTCAAACCGGATTGCGCTAATTTTTCAGATGCATCACTCAATGCCGACACCTTAAATCATGAAAGAACAGGACATCCACCGCACAGGCTGCAGTTACCCCATCAATAAATTACCCACGAAAATCTGCAGCACCTGTATCGCGATCAGCACCGCCAGCGGACTCAGATCGATTCCACCCAAAGGGGGCAGAATTTTTTGTACCGGTTGCAGAATCGGATCGGTCAGATCTTCCAGCAAGGCGACGCCCGGTGAACGACTATTCCCGATCCACGAAGCGATGGCGCGCATCAGTATCGTCCAGAAGAAGAGATCGGTCACCAGCAAAAAGACAAAGTACAGCGAGTTGAAAATCAAAGCCGCTGCCGAAACGCTACCGACGCTCATCATGCCCAACACCCAGACCATCAACACGATCAACACCAGCGTGACCAGTAACGACGCGAAATCGTGGCGGCGGCTCTTTGGCAAGATGTTCCGCAAGGGGTTTAGAACCGGATTGGTCAGCTTGACCAGCGATTGTGTAATCGGATTGAAAAAATTGGCGTGGAACAGTTGCAGGAAATAACGCACCATCACCACGAAAATCACCAGTTCGAACAGGGTCCGAACCAGAAACATCATCGGATCACCGAAACTGCCGCTCATGCCCTGCCCTCACCGGCGCTCAATTCGCGCCCCAATTCAATACTTCGTTGATACGCGGCCGACAAAGCCTGCGCAAAAGCCGCCCGCAAACCGGCCTGCTCCAAAGCAGCGATACCGCGTTCGGTCGTACCGTTCGGCGATGTCACGCGAGCACGCAATTGGGCAGGAGGCTCATCGGCAGACATGGCCAGTCGCGCCGCGCCAAATACCGTTTCCAAAGTGAGCAACCGGGCCGTTTCAGCTGGCAGCCCCAAGTCTTCTGCCGCCGCCTGCATCGCCTCCATCACCAGGAAAATATAGGCCGGACCACTGCCAGATAGTGCCGTCACGGCATCGATATCGGCCTCGCGCTCGACCCACTGAACCAAACCAACCGCCCGCATCAGCGACTCGGCAAGATTACGCTGATCCGGCGTCAACATGGGCGAGGCATAAAGACCGGTCGCACCACAGCCCACCATGGCGGGTGTGTTCGGCATGGCGCGAACAACTGCGGAGTGCCCTCCCAGCCATCGCTGTAATGCATCGATGGTGATTCCCGCCGCAATGGAAACGACCAACTGGTGCGGCTGCAAAACAGTGGCTATTTCCTGGGCAATGGCATGAATCAGGTTGGGTTTGACCGCGAGCACGATCAGATCGGCCGAATCAACCGCGGTGATGTTCTCGGCTGAACTGAGCACACTGTAGAGGGAAGTCAGCAGTTCGCGACGCGCCTCCGACGGATCGGACACCGCCAGAACCGGGGCATGTGTCGCATCGTCTGCCTGATTTTTTCGCAGGCCCTCTATCAACGCTGCGGCCATGTTGCCGCCCCCAATGAATGCAATTCGTGCTGCCTGCATACCCCCCCCAAAAAAACTCTATCCACCAAAAATCGGTATGTTATTAAAAAGGGCGCCTCGAAAAAACTTTCGCGACGCCCTACCATTCAAGAGCGCAATCTTAAACACACAGCTTTCTTAAAGTATCACGATTCGCCCTCTTGCCGGCGAGGACCGAACAAGGCCGAACCCACACGAACATGTGTACTGCCTGCGGCAATGGCTGCTTCAAAATCGTCACTCATCCCCATGGACAAGACCGGAAGCGGCGACTCGAGGCTGGCATTGAGTGCGGCCAGGCGGCGAAATCCGTCAAACGACCCCGGAGCGGGAATCACCATCAACCCCATCAGCTTCAGGCGTGAGAGGTTTCGAAAGATGCCCACCATCTGCGGCAACTGCTCGGGGGTTATGCCCGACTTGCCGGCCTCGCCATCGATATTGACTTCGATCAGGACATTCAGCGGTGGCAGTTCGATCGGGCGCTGGTCGTTTAGTCGCTGCGCAATTTTAGGTCGATCCACACTATGCACCCAAGAAAAATTCTCCGCTATTCCTCGTGTTTTATTGGACTGGATCGGCCCGATAAAATGCCAGACCAAAGAAGCTGCATCCGGCTGAGCAGCCAACTTCGCCTGTTTATCCAAGGCCTCCTGGAGATAACTCTCGCCAAAATCACGTTGACCCAGACTGGCCAGTTGAGCCATGGCTTCAACCGTTTGTCGCTTGCTGACGGCGACCAAAACCACAGAACCATCTGGCCGCCCCGCAGCATGCGACGCGCGTTCGATACGGTTTTTTACAGTGGAGAAACACTCCTGTAGTGAATTCAAGTTGCACCCCGCAACGGTTCGATTTATTTTGTAATGCGATTTGAAGCATAAAGCTTAGGGATTGGAATTTTTTTTGTATCATCAGGGCATTTTGTATCACGGTTTCTCGCGCATCAAAAAATGCGGCGATACCGGTACTTTTTCAGCTCGAACAGAGCCCCTCGGCACATGCAGACAAACACGAAAGATTTCAAGTAAAGTTCAAACGATTGCCTGAGCAAGCCTCAAGTAGACTGAGCTAAGCCCCCGATGTCACCATGTTGGGGAACTATTTTAATTTCAGGATTAGCACGCAGGGATATTCGATCATGGCAGAACATCGCGGCATTGATTCCCTTCTTGCCTTTTCAGTAAAAAACGGCGCCTCAGATCTCCATCTGTCTGCCGGCGAGCAGCCGCGCGTGCGGATCGACGGTGATGTCCGCAAAGTCAACTTGGCCATCATGGAGCACAAAGACGTGCACGCCATGGTGTACGACATCATGAACGACAAGCAACGCAAGGAATACGAAGATAATCTCGAGGTGGATTTTTCCTTCGAACTTCCGGGCGTGGCCCGCTTCCGGGTCAATGCGTTCAACCAGAATCGCGGCGCTTCTGCCGTATTTCGAACCATTCCAAATAATATCCTGTCTCTTGAACAATTGGCCACGCCGAACGTCTTTAAGGATCTCTGCCTGTTCCCGCGCGGCATCGTGCTGGTCACCGGCCCGACGGGTTCTGGTAAATCAACCACGTTGGCTGCGATGATCGATTACATCAACGACAATCGCAATGACCACATTCTGACCATCGAAGACCCGATCGAATTCGTACACACCAGTAAAAAGTGCCTGATCAACCAACGTGAAGTGCATCGTGACACACACAGCTTCAACGCGGCGCTCCGCTCTGCCTTGCGTGAAGATCCGGACGTCATTCTGGTCGGCGAGTTGCGCGACCTGGAAACCATCCGCTTGGCGCTCACCGCGGCGGAAACCGGTCACCTGGTATTTGCCACCTTGCACACAAGCTCTGCCGCCAAAACCATCGACCGGGTAGTGGACGTTTTTCCCGCCGCCGAAAAAGATATGGTGCGTTCGATGCTTTCAGAGTCACTGCGGGCTGTTATCTCCCAGACACTACTCAAGAAAATCGGCGGCGGGCGAATCGCGGCCCACGAAATCATGCTCGGCAGCCCGGCGATCCGTAACCTGATTCGTGAGAATAAGATCGCGCAGATGTACTCGGCCATTCAAACCGGCCAGACACAAGGTATGCAGACACTCGACCAAAACCTGCAGCAGCTCGTGAAACGAGGCCTTGTCGCCAGGGATGAGGCACGCGCCAGAGCACAGAACAAAGCAGATTTCATGTAATTTATACAAGCCTCAGGCTAGCAGATCGTTATGTCTACTCAACAAGGAACGCGCATTCATGGATCGCCAGCAAGCAGCTAACTACGTCCAGAGTTTATTACGTAAAGCAGTGGAGCGCGACGCCTCCGACTTGTTCGTAACGGTAGGTGCTCCGCCAAGTGCCAAAATCAACGGGGAAATCACCCGCCTGACCGAAACCAGCTTATCGACGAACCATACCCAGATGCTGGTTCGATCGATCATGACTGACAAGCAGGTCGCCGCATTTGAGGAAACTCGCGAAGCCAATTTCGCAATTTCCCTGCCGGGTGTCGCTCGTTTCCGTGTCAATGCGTTCATTCAGCGCGGTAGTGTGGGCATGGTGCTGCGGATGATTCGCTCAGATGTCCCCAAGTTCTCCGAATTGTTGCTACCGAAAATCCTCGAAACCATTTCCATGACCAAACGAGGATTGGTAATTTTCGTCGGTGCCACCAGCTCGGGAAAATCGACATCGCTCGCTGCCATGCTGGATTATCGTAACGAAAACTCGGCCGGTCACATCGTCACCATTGAAGACCCGATTGAATACGTGCACCGCCACAAGGGCTGCCTCGTCACCCAGCGTGAAGTTGGTGTGGATACCGAAAGCTTCGAGTCTGCCCTAAAAAACACATTGCGCCAGGCGCCTGACGTTATCCTGATTGGTGAGATCAGGGAGCGTGAAACCATGGATCACGCCATTGCCTTTGCGGAAACCGGTCACCTCTGTCTGGCCACACTGCACGCCAACAACACCAACCAGGCGCTGGATCGCATCATTAACTTCTTCCCGGAAGAACGTCGCCACCAATTGCTGATGGATCTTTCCCTGAACCTGAAGTCGGTTATTTCCCAGCGCCTCCTCCGCAAGGAAGACGGGAATGGCCGGGTTCCTGCCGTTGAAGTGTTGATCAATACACCGCTGATCGGTGACTTGATCTTCAAAGGCGACGTACACGAAATCAAGGAAGTGATGAAGCGCTCACGCGAACATGGTATGCAGACCTTCGACCAGGCGTTGCTGGATCTGTATGACGATGGCTTGGTCTCGTTCCAGGAAGCCCTGCGCAATGCGGACTCGCAAAACGACCTCCGCCTCAATATCAAACTGCACAGTCGTCGTGGCCTGCCGAAAGACTTCACGGATGAAAGTGATCAATTGCGTGTAGAAAGTGGGGATTAACCTCCTTCTGGGCACCTCGAAAAACCATTCCGGGTGCCCATGTACCACAAGGATGTAGCACCGCACAATTGCGCAAGCGGTTGAAATTGCTTGCGATCGTTGTGGGTTTACCGCAATGAACGTTCTCGAAAAAATCCAGGGATGGAGTTTTTCGAGTTTCCCTGCAGGGACAACCAGCACTCAGATCGCGAGCCTCGACCTTTAAATAGACGAATCACAGCATCGCCGCCCAGCCCGGCGATTTTGCAAGGAAACACAAATGAATGAATCCGCTCTCGACCCCTTTCTGAAGCTGCTGGCTGAAAAGGAAGGTTCGGACTTGTATTTCAGTACCGGTGCCTTACCTGCGGTCAAAATTCAGGGCGAATTGAGATTCATCGGCAAGGAGCGGCTCAAGCCCGGCCAAGTCGAGACTTATGCAAAATCCATCCTCACCCCCGAACAAATTGATGCCTTCTATCGCGACCTGGAACTCAACCTGGCATTAAGCCGCCCATCGCTCGGCCGATTCCGCGTCAACGTTTTCATGCAGCGGGGCGAATGGTCTCTCGTCATCCGCTTCATCAAAAGCGACATCCCGCGCATCGCCGACCTCAACCTGCCCCAAGTCATCGAAAAACTGGTTGAAGCACGTCGGGGCCTTATTCTGGTCGTGGGCGCCACCGGATCAGGCAAATCAACTACGCTCGCCTCCATGGTTGATTACCGGGCTGAAGCACGACCCGGACACATTCTGACTATTGAAGATCCCATGGAATACGCCTTCAAACACCGGAATTCTATCGTCAACCAACGTGAAGTCGGTGTCGATACCCACAGCTATACCGCCGCGCTGAAAGAAGCACTGCGAGAGGCACCGGATGTCATCATGATCGGCGAGGTTCGCGACAAGGCCACCATGGAACATGCGCTGGCCTACGCCGATACCGGCCATCTTTGTCTATCCACACTGCACGCCACCAACGCTCATCAGGCGCTGGACCGAATCATCCGATTCTTCCCTCCGGAATCGCGCGATCAATTGCTGATGGATCTCTCATTGAACCTGCGCGCCATCATCTCCCAGCGCCTCGTCATCGGCAGCCAGGGCGTACGTGTACCCGCCGTGGAAATCATGATCAATACGCCGTACATTGCTGATCTGATCAAACGGGGCGAGATCGACGAGATGAAAGAAGCCATGGAGAAAAATGAACAGGAAGGCTCGCAAACCTTCGACATGTCTCTCCTCGCGCTATGGAAGGCGGGCAGCATCGAACGCGAAGAAGCCTTAAAAGCAGCCGACAGCCGCGCCAACCTAGAATGGCGGATGAACTTCGGTGCGGGTAAAGATGAACTCCGAGCCTCTGCAGCTCAGGCATCCACAAAGAACACCATGAAATCAGGCGCCACGTATGACGGTGATCTTCCTCCGCTGGATTGAGCTCTCACGCCCCTCGCAATAAAAATTGACTGCCTCGTCGCCAAAGTCGTCCGTTATGCGCCAGAAACGCCAGCGCTCAAGAGCACTTTATGATTGCCCCGAACATCGGGGCTTCGATCACTGCTGATCCTGACACCAAACCCTGAATGCCATTTCTATCTAGCCATAGCGGATGGACACGCCTGATCAATCCAATCGTGCCCGAAACGCTCAGAAAATCGGCTGCATGATTCTTGCGCCTCACTCACCAAAAACACAGCCTGCCGAGCAATCTCTGCCGATACCAGGCGCTGTTCACCCGCAAATATTGCCCCCTTGAGCTTGTTCAGCAAACTGCCGAACTTCTTCTTTGGATACCTTGCGTACCGCCACCCCGGAATTTTCAAAGGGTGCAATTTGGGATATCAGAGCACAGCGAATTAAAAACCCGCGCTTTTCTGATAAGCAATATCTATAACAATCCTCAAAATGCACCGAATCCTTCGACATCATGTCGCGTTTATGACAAAGAACCTCATGAGTGTAAAAAGCAATAAATAGCAGGTAAAACTTTGTAAGAAATGAACAAAAGGACGGTTTTCAGCGTTTGACCACCAGCATGCCATAAAAAAAACTTTGTCGAAATTTTTCTTTATTAATAAATAAGATTTATCTAAAATAGGTTCAATGGATGAGCAAATCGGGTCAGAGAAGTCACAACATCAACCGGGCATCTTTCTGGTAAAGCAAGCCAAGGCGCGATCAACTCATCGAGTAACCCCAACAAAGAGGTGTATGCCTGACATGAACTACTCGCTTACTGGAATACTAGGCGCCGCTCTCGGTCTTGCTTTTCTGTCCCAAACCGCTGCGGCAGAAACAGCAAACAACCTTGCTCAATCACCCCGCAGCGCCATGCTCGCGCAAACCTGTGCCGGGTGTCATGGCACGCAAGGCCATCTGCAGAACAACGCGTTCATGCCCTTGGCCGGTATGCCGACGACCCAATTTATGAATGCGATGAAGTCGTTTGCCGATGGCTCGCGTCCATCAACGGTCATGGGGCCACTGGCACAAGCATTCTCGGCGGATGAAATAAAGGCCATGGCCGCGTATTTCGCCCAATTCCCCAAAAACGAAGCGCAGTGAGGCCGAGCATGAACACAATGAATCGTCGTAATTTCCTGAAACTGACTACCGCAGCGACCGCAGCGGTAGCGTCTTTCGGTGCAGGCACGGCTTTCGCCAAAGACGCAGCCCATATCGTCGTGATTGGCGGCGGTGTTGGTGGTGCCACATTCGCCAAATACATGAAAATGTATTCGCCAGAAACCAAAGTCACCATCGTCGAGAAAAACAAGGAATATCAACGCCCCTACGGCTCGAGTGAGGTTGTGGTTGGACGATTGGATATGAAGGACATCACCATCTCCTACGATGCGCTGAAAAACAAACATGGTGTCAATTTCGTATTCGACACCGTTACCGGCGTGGATTACGACACACGCGAAGTAAAAACCGCAGGCGGCACAACACTTAAATATGACCGTTTGCTCGTATCGCCGGGCGTGTCGTTTGATTACAGCCAGATACCGGGCATGGATTCACCTGAAGCACAATCAAAAATCCTGCACGGTTGGGATTCAGGCGACCAACTCTTAACACTGCAAAAACAACTTCAAGCCGTACCTGTCGATGGAACGGTCGTGGTCATCCCGCCGCCCAACCCCTATCGCTGCCCACCAGGCCCGTATGAACGTTCGGGTCTGATTGCCCAGTGGTTCATCAACCGTGGCGATAAGAACGCCAAGGTCATTATTCTTGATCCTAAAAACGGCTTTACGGTCGATGTCACCATGCTGCAAGCCTGGAACCGGCTGTATGGGTTCAACCTGCCGGAAAGCTTCAAGGGCTATACCGCCGAAGAACGCGCCACTTTCAAGAAGTTCGACAATCCGGGCAAGATTCAGTGGATTCCTGCCGCCGAAGGTGGTCGTGTCATCAAAATTGATGCCGACAATAAAACAGTTGAATGTGAAGCCGGTGTGTTCAAAGCAGACATGATCAACCTGATTCCGCCACTCAAGGCCGGAAAAATTGCTCTGGATATGGGCCTGGCAGATAAATCCGGCTGGTGCCCAGTCGATCAGAAAACATTCGAATCCACCATCCAGCCCAATGTGCATGTGATTGGTGATTCCTGCATTGCAGGCCAAATGCCCAAATCCGGCTACGCGGCGAACAGCCAGGCCAAGGTCGCAGCACTACAGATCAAGGCGTTGCTGGCTGGCCAGGAACCGATCGAACCGGCGTTCCAGAACACCTGTTATGCGCTGGCGGGCCAGGACGACTATGGCATGTTCGTGGCCGATTTCTTCCGCCTCAAGGACGGCAAAATCACGCGCGATGAATATGCCCGTTACCTGCCGTTCAATGCAAGCGATGCGCAATATCGGTTATCGGCTGTTTACTTGCGTGCCTGGATGAATAGTTTCACCAACGACATTTTTGCGTGAAGAAGGGGCTTTGCGGGCACACGCGCCCGATAAAGCAAAATAAAAACTGGGGCAAGCCTTTCGTGTTGGGTCGCGTACCTCACCCAAGCAAAGCCCCTTATCAGTCTGAAAAGACGGGAGTCATACGATGGACTTGATTGGTTTATATCCCACCTGGTACGAGCCGGCTATCGGCAGTGGCTGGGTGATCGGCCTCATTGCCACCATCCACGTGCTGTTTTCTCATACCGCCGTTGGCGCGGCCCTGCTGTTCACCTATCTGGCTTATTTAGGCTATCGGGACGACCGGCCCGAACTGATCGACTTCATCAAGAAATACGGCACGTTCCTGCTGGTATTCTCCTACATTCTGGGTTCGATCACCGGCCCGGGCATCTGGTATTCGACTACGGTCGGCAGTCCACGCGGCATCTCGTCGCTCATCCATAACTTTGTATGGAAATGGGCGACCGAATGGGTGTTCTTCGTCATCGAAGTCGTCGGGGTGTACATGATGGTGTACCTCGTCGGCAAAGTGGATAAAGCCACCTACTTGCGCATTGCCATTACCTTCGGCATGGCCTCGTTTGCCACCATGCTGGCCATCGTCGGGATTCTCTCGTTCATGATGGAACCGGGCATGCCGAACTGGGCCGAAAAAGGCGGCTACCTGTTGGGCTTCTACGGCGATAACACCTTCGCGCAGCTTGCCATTCGCATCGCATTCATGTTCACCATGACAGCGGTGGTTGGCGGCATTGTTGTCGCCGGTTTGAAAGATCAGGTGTTTAAAACCTGGTTGGCTCGGCGCCTGGCTGTATTGGGTATTGTCTCGACCATAATCGGTATTTCGCTTTACCCTTGGTATCTCAGTACGTTGCCTGCTCAAGCGCAGATTGTCATGGAAAATCGTATTCCCGATTACTACGGCACGGCGATTTTGACAGTCTTGTTGGCGACGATTGCGTACTTTGCGTTCACGTTGTTCAAACCACGCATGCTGACCGCATCGGTTGCCGGTTTGGCCACCCTGTCCATCTTGATTCTCGGTTTGTTCCCCGGTGAAACCATTCGTGAATCGGCACGCAAACCGTTCGTTGCCGGCGAGTACCTGTACTCAAATCAGGTCATCGCCAAAGATGTGCCCGGCATGACGATCAAATCTGAGATTCCGACGCTGGAAAAAGTCGGCTTTACCCACGCCTCGGTATTCTGGCCAGAATCACAACGTGACATTACCGTCAATAACGCCCATGAAGTAGGCCGAACGCTGGCCATCACCGCCTGCAGTAATTGCCATTCGCTCTCAACCACGGGCATTCGTCCCATCGCGGGCTATTTTGGCGGCATTACTGATGTTTCTCGCATCAAGACATATCTCTTGGGCGCACTGGCTACCGGCAACACTATGTACATGCCAAAAATCCCGCTGCAAGACAAAGAAGCAGAGGCGCTGGCTTTGTATTTGGCCAGCTTGGCCGATCCGACGGTCGTCGCACGCTATGTCGAAGAAAACAGCAAAACAGCGGATGCACCGCAAAAATTGCTGCCATCGATCGACGAGAAAAAAACGACTTCACCCGTTGCTCGCGTGAATGTCTCTTTCCCCACTTCTGGTTTAGAGGAGTAACCGATGGACGCTTCCATGCTCTACGCGCTGCGCGACCCACTGGGGGTTCCTGCTGCGCCCATTATCTTTCTGCTCTTGGGTGTATTGACCTGGGCGCTACACATTGCCGCCGTCCACGTGCTCCTGGGCGCATCGAGCTTGACCTTGTTCGGCTCGCTGAATAAGAACCTTCATTGGCGTCGTTTGGCCGATGCGATGGTCAGCACAGCGAAGATTGCCGTCTCCGTTGCCATCGTTCTAGGCGTGGCGCCCTTGTTGTTCGTGCAGGTCATTTACGATCCGTTCTGGTACACCTCCAACGTGCTATCGGCTTGGTGGGTGATCGGGTTCATTGCGTTTTTAATTATCGGCAGTTTGCTGCTGTTTAGCTTCTACGCCTTGAATTCAAGTATGAAAACCCAGCCAAAAACCCGCTGCCCTGGCGCCATGCTGGCGGCAATCGCTTTCTTCTTGGTCGTTGGCTTCATCATGCATGCCTTATCGGTGCAAATGTTAAAGCCGGAAAAGTGGATGGAGTGGTACGCCCCCGGTGGCATTGTTGACGCATCAGGACGCGCGTTGCACGCCTACAACTTCTGGCGCTTTGGCTTCTTTATCTCATTATCTGCGCCCGTCATCGGCTTGTGGCTGATTGCCTACCGTCGTTACCTGCTCGGTCGTGAAAACGAAGATCAAGCCTACTTAGCCTTCGTTCGTCGGCTGGCCATGCCACTGATCAGCATCGGCGGCATCATCGCCCTGGCGTTGTATGTCGGCTGGATGGCCACCCTGGACCAAAACGTGGCGAGTTTCGCTCTGAGCTTCTGGTCCATCATCACCGTCGCCATGCTCCTACTTGCGGTCGCCGTGCCCTTTGTGCTGAGCAAAAAGATCGATTCAGGCTTCTGGGGCTATGCACCTTTTGCCGTAGGCGCGGTTGCATTGATCGTGGTCGGTGCCATGCGTGAAGCCTTACGCTGGACCACGCTGTACGGCGTTCATGGCTACAACGCGCTCGATTACAAACTGCACATGGACTGGTATAGCACCCTGATGTTCTTCCTCACCTTTGCCGTCATCGGCGGCGCCGTGTTGGCGTACCTGCTCACCGTCTCATGGAAAGCGGGGCAGACCAAAGGGATGTATGTCGCCTCACCGATGGTCAATCGCATGGGCACGATCGGCATCTCCCTGCTGGCTGTGTGGATTATTCAGTACTTCGCCATTGGTCTCTGGGTGGCCTACAGCGGTTAATCCTATCTTTCTGAGTTTCACCCGCCGTTCCGAATGGAGCGACGGGCGGATTGGAGCAAAAAACTATGAAAAAAATTACTTTTGCGTTCGTGTTGAGCCTTGGCAGCGCGAGCCTGGCCGCGGCAGCCGAGCGCCCCGCACAAGATATTGTTCACTGGACACCGACCACCTGGGCCGAGGCGCAACGCGACATGCCAAAAGGCAACGCAGCAGCCGGTAAAAAACTGCACAGCACGATGTTTTGCGCCTCCTGTCATGGCGCAAAGGGCGAGTCAGCCACAAACAACTGGCCTTCTCTGGCCGGACAAAGCATCGCGTATACCTACAAACAGCTTTTGGATTACAAGAGCCAAGTACGCAATGAGGATGATCGTGCGCATATCATGGTTGTCGTGGCCCAGATGCTCTCCAAGCAGGACATGACCGATCTGGCCGCTTTTTACGCCGACCAGACTCAACCCTGCCCCAAAGGCCTACCAAAACCAGCACCATCTCTGGTGACTGTAGGTGATCCCAAGCGTCTGATCACCCCGTGTGCCGCTTGCCATGGCGCCAGAGGGCAGGGTGGCGTCAACGAGACAACTGCATTGCGTGGAATAACGCGAGACTACTTTATCCGCACCATGGAAATGTTCCGCGAAGGTCATCGTACGAACGACACCTCCAAAGGCATGAGCCAGTTTGCCAAACCCCTGACCGATCAGGAAATTGCACTGCTGGCAGATTATTATGCCTGCACACCGCCTGAAAAAGCGGTTACTGAATGATCCGCTGCATCTCCAAAATGCCGAACTCCTGACCGGCGCTTGAGATGGAAAAATCAATAGAAATCCGCCAGTTCAGCTTGCTGATGGCGGCACATAGCCTTCTGGATGGGTTACGTCGCCGCCGCCGAATAGGAATTTCTCCATTTCTTCCTCAAGAAACTTCCTGGCCTTCGGATCGATTGGCGATAACCGGTACTCGTTGATCAACATGGTCTGATGACTACGCCAGGCCAACCAGGCCGATTCGGAAACCTGTTCGAATATTCGTTTCCCCAACTCACCCGGATAAGGCGGTTTGGCCAAACCTTTGGCTTCGCATTGCAGACGGGAACAGAAAACCACGCGATCATTCATATCAATACCCATTCAATCAGATTCATGACGTGCATGAACACAGGGAGGACTTCAAAGCCGGATAGTCAGACAAAAAACTGCTCATGGGTTTGGGCAACCCCAACTGCGGTACGCGCACACCCAATTCAACCAACGGCAACCAGAGCACATCGGGATTGTCCTCGACAGACAACGAGCGGGAAACCAGGATGTGATCAATGCGGGCATCCAGCACAAAATGCGTGAACCGATGCTCGAATACAGTCAGTGGCATGGCCGGAGCCTGCCGCTTCAGCCGGTGCATCAAAAGCAACGACTGCTGGCTTGAGCCAACCCCCTCCGCCTGCTCACCTGAAATGGCAGAACCGGGGGCTTGTTCCTGAGGCACAAGATCATCGAGAGAATCATACTCGGGCAGACACCATAAACCACCCCAGATGCCCGTCGGTGGACGGCGAATCAGCATCAGGCGTTCTGCCTCATCCTCGATCGCCATGAACACGGCACGGCGGGTCGGCACGGGTTGACGCCTACGCCGAACGGGCAAGGATTCAACCTGCTGGGACGCGAACGCCACGCAGTCCGCAGAAACGGGGCATGCCGAGCATCTCGGCGAATGGCGTGTGCAGAGGGTTGCACCGAGATCCATAATAGCCTGGGTGTAGTCGGCCACCCGGGTCTGTGGAGTATGTAATCGAGCGACATCGTATAGCGCTTGAATGGTCGAAGCCTGCTCGATGGGACGATCTATGCCGCCATGGCGGGCCATCACGCGTTTGACATTGCCATCCAGAATCGTTTCCGCCACGTCGAATGCCTGCGCCATGATGGCTGCTGCCGTGGAAGGCCCCACCCCCGGCAATGCCTGCCAACCGTCTCGTGTTTGCGGAACGCCTTGCTGCGCCATGATTTGCGCAGCCTTGTGCAGATTGCGGGCGCGGGCGTAGTAGCCAAGCCCGGACCAAAGCGCCAGTACCTCATCCAGAGGAGCAGCAGCCAACACGTCCAGCGACGGGAAGCGCTGCATGAATCGGTTGAAATAATCGATTACCGTTGCCACTTGTGTTTGCTGCAACATGATCTCGGAAATCCAGACGCGGTAAGGCGTTCTGGGATGCTGCCAAGGCAAATCATGCCGACCGTGCCGATCGAACCAGTCGAGCAGGCGGGTGTTAAAATCGGTTGCCGACATCAGCTACAACCCGAGTCCCTTGAGCAGGTTTTTCAACGGAGCGGCCTTGTCGCCAAGACGCTTGTCCAACTCGGTGTTGATTTTCTCCTCCACTTTCTGCTTGGCCTGATCTTTGAAAACGGCCTGCATGTCAATGCCGAACTTAGGCTGGGCAAAAGTCCCGGTAATCGTGATCGGCACGTTCAACTGCTTGAGTTTTTCCAGTGCCTTGCCGTCCTGCCCGGTCGCCGTATTCACTACCGTGGCATTGAGCAGGTAATCGATCGTCTCCCGTGCGAGATCGACATCGCCTTTGCCCGTTACGCGCAGCAGGGGCGAAGCACCCTTGAGATCGTCGTTGTGCGCCACGCCATTGCGGATGACTGCACTCCCGGAAATGGCCGAAAAGTCCGTTGCCTGCGTTCTGGGCACCGCGGTGGTTTCACCCTGCAAACGTGCTTGTGCGGCACGAAGCATGTAACCCAGATCAACGCCTTTGATCTGACCATTACGCAACGAGAAATCAGCGGTACCATCCAGTGCCGATTTGAGCTTGCTCAAGCGCGCGCCCTGCGTGCGCAGAGCCAACCGTACGTCGCCCGTACCGGACAAGCGATCCTCGTTCATCGCGGCCGTCAAGGCCGGTTGCAAGGCAATATTCCGGGCATCGAGTTTTGTCTGCCAATCGGGTACGGCTCCGCGTACATCCAATGCGGCCTGACTTTGGATCGTGCCGCCGAAAGACATGAAATCCAATTGTTTCATATTAATTTGCCCGCCCGATGCAAGCACAGCAAGCGCAAACTGCTTGAGCTGATACTTCTGATAAGTCAGTTGATCGAGATTGATCTCGGCATCGAGGTTCAGCTTGCGCAACGCGTCCACTGGTAGCGGAATTTCCATATCAGCCGAAGCAACTGGCTTGGGCTGATCTGTCAGGGAACCCTGAGCACCTGCCGGTTTGTGCTCAGATAGTTTTGCCGCAGCACTGCCCGGCGGCAGATAGGGATTGACATCAAATGCACCGCCTTTGAGGCGTGCGTACATCCGGTTGGTTTTCAGATCACTGATGCCCACGGTCCCGTTCAGGTCATAGCCATCCAGACTGAATACCAAATGATCCAGCATGGCCTGATTTGGTGTGACACGCACATCAGCCTTCACCGCACATTGCGTCAGTGCCTTGTCCGACTGCATGGCCGGTACACGGTACTTGAGCGCTTCAGCCAGTTGGCGGGGATTGAACGGCATGATGGCTAACGGGCCGGTCACCGACAGGTTCTTTCCGAGGCCCGTTACATCCAATGAGGTTTTTACAACCAGTGGCGCTGATTCCATCTGCCAGTTCGGCAGGCTGATATTCCCCTTGTTCATATCCACCGCCACGCCGCCATGAGCTGAAAAATCCAGTTCGCCCGTGTGCGTGGGCAAACCTTGAATTTTCCCGGCAAGCGACAACTTGTCACTTAAGTATTGCCCCTTTTGCCAATCTGCCGAGAGCGCTCCCTTGGCGGTCAACACGGCATGCGTCAGACCAAATCCTTTTTCCAGATCAACGGTAGCATCCATAGCGGAGAGATTGACCGAATGCTTGGGCAGATCAACCGTTACCTCGGGCACGGATAGATCGAGCTCCGTCTTAGCGGGCAGTGCACTGGGGTTTTGTTGTGGATCGGGCACCACACTGGCATGAAATTTCATGGATTGAGCTGAGAACTGTTCGCCATTGGTTTTCATGTCGAATGTGCTGCTCAGACGAACATCGCCCGTGAGCTTGCCCAACTTCGGATCTTGCGTGGCGTAACTGAAGTTCAGGGACATATCGACCGCCTGCCCAAGACGAATGGCGCCACTGTCGAGATTGAGATGCTGCAAGGCCAACGACTGCCCGGTAACTGCATCCTGCCAATCAAGGTTCGCGTCATTGATTTCCACGCCGCCGATGGCCAGAGCCGTTACTTTGTTCGAGGAGGAGGCCCCAGCCGCGCCGGATGGAGCGCCCGTCGATGGACGGGCCAGCAGATCC
>NZ_DAIESY010000091.1:0-3780 GCF_027346185.1 Halothiobacillus sp. | reverse complement strand
TACAAACCCTACCCGGCCTACAAGGATTCGGGCGTCGAGTGGATTGGGCGGGTGCCGGAGCATTGGGGTGTGAAGGCATTCAAGCGCCTTGCATCTATACGCAACGGCCAAGACTACAAGGACGTTGCGGATCCCGGTGGGGCCTACCCCGTTATTGGGTCAGGCGGTGAATTCGCCCGCGCCTCGTCCTTTATGTTTGACGGTGAATCAGTACTGCTTGGACGCAAGGGGACAATCGACAAGCCTCTATATATCAATGGTCCTTTCTGGACTGTTGATACGATGTTCTACACAACCATTGCTAACGACGCCTTCCCTCGATTCGTTTACTACAGCGCCCTGACCATCCCTTTCGGCCTATATTCAACGAATACCGCACTACCAAGCATGACGGGAGAAGATATCTCCTCCCATGTCATTGCAGCGCCAGAATTCGTTGAACAGAAGGCTATTGCGCGTGTGCTCGACCGCGAAACCTCCCGCATCGATGCCCTGATCACCAAGAAAACCCGCTTCATCGAACTGCTCAAGGAAAAGATCGTCGCGCTGGCTTCCCAGCCCGCCGATTCGCCGAATCTCAAGTGGGTTCGGCTTTCGCATGTCTGCGAGGTGATTTCACGGCCAGTGCTCCAGAAAGCTGGCAGCAGCTACACAAAACTTGGGCTGTTCAATAGAGGGCGTGGAATTTTCAAGCGAGACGAAACCGATACCGAAGATATGGGCGACTCGGAGTTTTTTTGGGTTCAGCCGGGCGACTTGGTTATTAGTGGGCAATTCGCATGGGAAGGGGCAGTAGCTTTGGCAAATGAAAATCATGCCGGATGCGTTGTTTCTCATCGCTTCCCTGTGATCAGAGGGAGAAAAAATGGGGTCCTTACTGAATATCTACTTGCCTATTTCTGGACTATTCACGGTGATTTTGTGCTGAACGACTGCTCTCGCGGATCCGCTGGACGCAATCGTCCCCTGAACATGAACCTTTTGCTTGGATGGAAGATTCCGGTCCCGTCAATGCAGATTCAACGTGAGGTTGCGCGGCTCGTTCAACTGGAAAGGCAAATCGGGGAGCGGGTAAACAAGAGCATTGCTCTCCTAAGAGAGCGTCGCTCCACATTCATCACCGCCGCCGTGACCGGTCAGATCGACCTTCGGGACGAAGCGTGAAACCGCTCGACGACATCTTCACACCTGACATCGCATCGCTTGATGTCAGAATCGGCCCTCTAGTCTTTGGCAAATCGGAAGACAGCTACGAACATGCCGCGCTTGCCGATCTTCATCGCACCCTTTCGACGATGAATTGCATCGAGAATGTTCCTGCCCACGTTCGGCAAAACGTCGAGTTAGCCAAGAATCTGCTCCTCTACAGCACCTACGTTTTTGATTTCACCACTGCCGCCGTCCACTACGCACAGATTGGCTTGGAGGCGTCGCTGAGGCGCGCATTGGACAAGAACGAAGAGTGCCGAGACAACCTCGACACGATGCTGAAAGAGGCAGTGTCACGGAGACTGCTGGCAGGTTTGGATCATGAATTCATCGTCATGCCGGGCTTCGTCAGCGGCTCAAGAAATGGATTTGCGCACGGGAAAGAAGGCCGGGAAGTTCTCAACCAGGCTCTTGCCATTCCATTTGTGGAAATGATTTTGAGCGCTATCAATACGCTGTTCTCAGGCCACCCTTCGAAGGAACCGGCATGACCGACACCGCACACCAAGAAAAGCACTTCGAGAACTACATCGTCGGCAAGCTGCAAAGCCAAGGCTGGCAGATCGGAAACACGCTTCAATACGACACCGAGCGGGCGCTGTACCCGGACGATCTCATTGGCTGGCTGGAAGTCACCCAGCCAGAAAAATGGGCGAAGCTCCAAAAGGACAACGGCGAGCGTGCCCGCGAGGTGCTAATGGATCGCCTGGCCAAGTCGCTGGAGCAGCACGGCACCATGCAGGTCATCCGTAACGGCTTTTCCATCGCGGGCTGCGGTCACATTGACCTCACTGAAGCGGCTCCGGAAGACAAGCGCAACGAAACCGTGCTCAAGCGTTACACCGCCAATATCCTGCGCGTGGTGCCGCAGCTCGAATACCACCCATCCCGCAAGCTGGCGATTGACCTGGTGCTGTTCATCAACGGCATTCCGGTCGCCACCGTGGAATTGAAGACCGACTTCACCCAGTCCGCCGAAGCCGCGATGGAGCAGTACAAGAACGACCGGCTGCCGTATGACCCAAAGACCAAACGCCGCGAACCACTGCTGACATTCAAGCGCGGTGCCGTGGTCCATTTCGCCATGTCCGATTCGGACATTCAGATGGCGACCAAGCTCGATGGCGAGAACACGACCTTCCTGCCGTTCAACCAGGGCAATGAAGGCCACGCAGGCAACCCGGTACGCAAGGACAAGGAATATCCGGTTGCCTACTTTTGGGAGTCGGTCTGTCAGCGCGATGCCTGGCTGCGCATTTTCCACAGCTTCGTCTTTGTGGAAAAGAAGGATGTCGTCGACCTGAAAGGCAACTGGTCGAAGAAGGAAACCCTGATCTTCCCGCGCTACCACCAGTGGTCAGCGGTCAATGCCATGATTGCCGATGCCCGCGCCAACGGTCCCGGCATGCAATACCTGGCCGATCACAGCGCCGGTTCCGGCAAGACCAGCACCATTTCATGGACGGCCCACGATCTGGTCAAGCTGCGTCGGGACAACGGCGATGCCATCTTCAACAGCGTGATCATCGTAACCGACCGGAACGTGCTGGATAGCCAGCTTCAGGATGCGGTCAAGCAGATCGATCATCAGTTTGGGGTGATCGCCGCCATTGACCGGCAGAAGTCCTCCAAGTCGAAGAGCAAACAACTGGCGGAAGCCCTGCTGGCGGGCACGCCCATCATCGTCGTCACCATTCAGACCTTCCCCTACGCGATGGAAGCCATTGTTACCGACAAGGAGCTGAAGGGTAAGAGCTTTGCCGTGATCATCGATGAGGCGCATGCTTCGCAGACAGGGTCGACCGCTGCCAAGCTCCAGACGGCGCTTGCCATGAGCGGTAACGGCAAGATGTCCACGCTGACGGTGGAAGAACTGCTGGAGGAGCTTCAGAAATCACGGGTACGCCCGAAGAACATTAGCTACTTTGCTTTCACGGGTACGCCGAAGCACTCCACCCTCATGCTGTTTGGTCGCCCGGCCGATCCGTCGCGTCCGGCATCGAAATCCAACTTGCCGCAGCCTTTCCACCGGTATCCCATGCGTCAGGCCATCGAAGAGGGCTTCATCCTCGACGTGTTGCGCGGCTATGTACCCTACAAAACAGCCTTCAACCTCGCCAAGCAAGTGGGCGATATCAAGCGCGTCAGCGGCAAACAGGCCAAACGGGCGCTGGCCCAATGGATGTCCCTGCATCCCACCAATGTCACACAGAAAGTGCAGTTCATCATTGAGCACTTTCACAAGAATGTGGAATTCCTGCTCGATGGCAAGGCCAAAGCTATGGTGGTCACCAGTTCGCGGGCGGCGGCCGTGCGTTACAAGAAGGGCTTTGACCGCTACATCGAGAAGCACCCCGAATATGCCGCCATTCGTTCCCTGGTGGCTTTCTCTGGAAAGCTGACCGGCAAGCAAGTGATCCACTCCGACGACGAACGCATCGCTGGAGAAGTCTTCATGGTGGATGAAGACGAAGAATTCACCGAGATCACCATGAACCCGGAAGTGGCCGGGCAGGATTTGCGGCTGGCCTTTGAGCGCCCTGAATACCGGGTCATGCTGGTCGCCGACAA
>NZ_DAIESY010000080.1:0-7302 GCF_027346185.1 Halothiobacillus sp. | reverse complement strand
TGCAGAGCCAGCGTCATCACCGGGGCACTGACGCCAAGATCGATGGCTTCTTTTGCCGTCCAGCGTCCTTCACCGGAGTCTGCTACAACTGGCGCGATGTGTTCAAGACTCTGCCCCTGTTCAGCAAGCGCTTCGGCGGTTAGATCAAGCAGCCAGCTCTGCACGACAGAGCCATACCGCCAGAATTCGGTGATTTGAGCCAGATCGAGATCAAATTCCTTTTTGGCGCGAAGAAGGTCCAGGCCTTCGGCCAGAGCCTGCATCATGCCGTACTCAATTCCATTGTGAACCATTTTGACGTAATGGCCGGAGCCGACAGGCCCGACATGTCCCCAACCCTGATCCGGTGCGGGCGCAAGGACCCGGATGGCGGGGGTGATCAGGGCTGCCGCTTCGTCCGACCCGCCGAACATGAGGCTGTAGCCGTTTTTCAGCCCCCAAACGCCACCAGATGTACCCACATCCATGTAGTGCACACCTGATTTTTGAACGCGCGCGGCACGAGCGATGGTGTCTTGATAAAAACTGTTACCACCATCGATCAAAAGATCGCCTTCCTCAAGCAAGGGGAGAATCTGTGTGATCGCATCTTCGGTGACTTTGCCGGAAGGCAGCATGAGCCACACGATGCGCGGGGAGGGCAGGGCATCGATAAATTCTTTGAGCGAGTAGGCTCCCGTGATGTGGGTTTCTTCTGCGACCAATTCATCGATTGGCGCCGTACTGCGATTGTGGGTGACGACTTCAATGCCGCCGCGTGACAGACGTCGAGCCATGTTGGCCCCCATCCGCCCCAGACCGTAAATGCCTAACTGCATGATTTTTCTCCTTGAAACCGAAGTATCGATTGAAAGACTATCACCGAAAAAAAGGACAGCGTAGTAGTTGATTAACAATAACAGCAAGCCTTGGATACGCCTATGAGTGCGTGTACATATTTACATTTTTTCAATAAGACGGGCTTCGTCATCGGCAGATCAGAAAATGCCGATCTTAAACGGTATACTGGCCAGAAATATAAAACCGATTGATGACAAGAGTGAGTCATTGCGCTGCCCGTGAAGCCGAGCGATGGCATCTGAGCTTTTTGAATCCTTACCCATTCTGAACCGAGTGTTGCCATGAAAAAAAATACGAAAGACAACGACAAAGCCTTGCGTGCGCGGGTACGCCTGTTCGGTAACCTCCTTGGCGAAGTGCTGAAGGAGCAAACCGGCGATCACATATTCGATACGGTTGAAACATTGCGTCGCGGTTTTATTAAACTTCGTTTGAAGCACAGCCCGGGATTGCAAACCAAATTGATGGTTCTGTTGCGCACACTGGATCCGGAAACGCTCAACACCGTCGTGCGGGCATACAACCTCTACTTTAGCTTGGTGAATATTGCCGAAGAAGACTACATGCATCAGCAGCGACGCAAGCAGGTCCGTCTCGGCCTGCGGCTGTGGCATGGTTCGTTTTACGACACCATGCGTGAGTTTTCCAAGCGGGGGATGAGCTCGGATGATTTACAGACACTACTTAATCGCCTGGTCTACATGCCTGTGTTCACGGCGCATCCCACCGAAGCCAAACGTCGTACGGTGATGGATCTGCAGCGCAAAATCTTTTTGCTTTGCGCCGAATTAGACCGCCCAGAAGCGCAAGGTATCGAGCGGAACCGACTGCATCAGCAGGTTAAGACCGTTATTCTCTCTCTGCTTAAAACCAACGAAGTGCGCACAACCCGTCCGGAAGTTCATGATGAAATCCGTTTGGGGCTGTATTACTTCAGCACGTCGATTTTCGATGCCGTTCCCTTGGCATACCGTTACCTCGAGCGTGCGGTGGATGTGAGTTTCAACGAGAAGAACCCTGCAAATCCCGTGACGGTGCCGAGTTTGTTCCGGTTCGGTTCGTGGATCGGCGGTGACCGCGATGGCAATCCGTATGTAACGCATGAGGTCACCACCTTCGCCGTCTGCTCGGCGACGCAGACCATCCTGCAAGAATATCTTGATCGACTGGCGGGCATGGATCGGGTGCTTACCCATTCGTGCCGCTTGTGTCCTGAAATCGACCTGGACGCATTGGGCCTGCTTCAGGATGCAATCGAACTCGGCATGGCCTCACCGGAAAACTCGGGCGATACCTATTTCACCGAAGAACCCTACCGCCTCAAGTTGCGCATCATCGGCCAGCGCCTGAAGCACAACCTCGATTACGTGACGGCCCTGCTGGACAAAAAACCCATCAAGCTGTCCGCTCATGCCTATGCACACAAGGATCAGTTCCTGAGCGACCTGTACCGGATTCGTGACACCTTGGTGTCCACAGGCGATCAATTGCTTGCCGATGGTGAGATCAAGGACTTGATCCGTCTGGCGGAAACTTTCGGATGGCACCTGTTTAAACTGGATGTGCGTCAGGAATCAACGCGCCATACTCAGACCGTGGCCGATATTCTCAAGCAATTGCAGCCGAAAATCGATTACCTGGCACTGGACGAACCAGGCCGGATGGCACTGCTTACCCAGCTCATCAACAAGAGCCGCCACAAGACCATCGATACGGCGGCCCTGTCGGCGGAGTCCGCCGAAACCCTTCAGGTATTCAAGGTCAAGCGCGAACTGATCGATGCCATCAGCCGCGATTGCTTCGGTACGTATGTCATCTCAATGACCCATGAAGCCAGCCACGTGATGGAAGTCATGTTCCTCGCCGTGTTGGCCGGCTTGGCTGGCAAGCGCAAATCCCAGTGGTTCTGCGATATTCAGATTTCACCATTGTTTGAAACCATCGAAGATTTGCAACAGATCGAAGACGTACTCGGCGTACTGTTCGAGAATCCGGTCTACCGCGAATTGCTGCGTGTTTCCGGTGATCTTCAGGAGGCGATGCTGGGCTATTCCGATTCCTGCAAGGACGGCGGTTCATTGGCCTCGGTCTGGAGTCTGTACAACGCGCAGAAACGCGTATTGTCTATTACCCAGAAGAACGGCATCGAATGCCGACTTTTCCATGGTCGAGGCGGTACGGTCGCACGGGGCGGCGGACCGACCCACGAGTCAATCCTGTCGTTGCCAGCGGGTACGGTCGAAGGTCAGATCAAATTCACCGAACAGGGTGAGGTGCTTTCCTCCAAGTACAGTAATACCGAAACGGCCATCTACGAGATAACCATGGGCGCGACGGGCCTGATGAAGGCATCGGCGCATCTGGTGATGGAGAGCAATCCTGCGTCAGCCGAGCACGAGCAGGTAGTCGCCGAGTTGGCGACCTATGGTGAGAAGGCTTACCGGGAATTGACCGACGAAACGCCGTTCTTCTTTAATTACTTTTTCGAAGCGACGCCTGTACGTGAACTGGGTTTGTTGAATATCGGTTCGCGTCCGGCATCGCGCAAGGTCGGTGATTTATCGAAAG
Source organism: Halothiobacillus sp. (assembly GCF_027346185.1). Classification (GTDB taxonomy): domain Bacteria; phylum Pseudomonadota; class Gammaproteobacteria; order Halothiobacillales; family Halothiobacillaceae; genus Halothiobacillus. Next base: position 3,894 of record NZ_DAIESY010000080.1, on the reverse strand, counting down.
CCTCTGTACGCGCCATTCCCTGGGTGTTCGGCTGGTCTCAATCCAGGCACACCCTGCCAGCGTGGTACGGTATCGGCTCGGCGCTGAAAACCTGGCGTCAAAATCACAAGGACCAGCCCGAATTGCTGCACACCCTGTTCAAGGAGTGGCCGTTCTTCCACAGTATGTTGCGCAATACCCAGCTTTCGCTGACCAAGGGTGAAATGACCATCGCGCGTGAGTACGCCAGTCTGGTGGCCGATCAGGCCCAGGCACTACCGGTATATGAAAAGATCAGTGCGGAGTATTACCGTACGCTCGATGAATTGTTGCGGGTTGCCCGGGTCGACTCGCTGGTTGAAATTGATGAGTACATCGGTACCTCGATGATGCGACGAAACCCTTATCTGGACGTACTCAACCACATTCAGATCGTATTGCTGCGCCGCTACCGGGATGATTCCGAGCCGGAATCCGAACGGAAGAAGTGGTTGCTACCGCTTTTGCGCTCGATCAACGCCATTGCCTCAGGGATGCGCAATACAGGTTAGGAAATACCGATACCCCATATTCTTTTAACCGCAAGCACGGCACTTAGGTCGCCCGTTTGAAGAATCCTCCCTTGTGGAGGATTCTTTTTATATCATCGAGTCTGATCAGCACATTTACATTAGATAAGGCTTCAACAATGAGTCACGACCGCGACCACGCGCATCACCTTCCTGTTCCGATCGACTTCGGCCGTCGGTTCGCGTTCGGCATGGCGATCAATATGATTTTTGTGCTGATTGAAGCGTTTTACGGTTGGCAGGCCGATTCGTTGGCCTTACTTGCCGATGCCGGACACAATCTGGGCGATGTGGCCGGTTTGGCGTTGGCCTGGGCAGCGCTGGCGGCGGGGCGGATTCGTGCGAATGATCGACATACCTACGGTTGGCAGCGGGGTTCGATACTCGCGAGCTTCATCAATGCCGCCGTGTTGTTGCTGTTGATGGGCGGGCTGGCTGTGGAAGCCATACAACGCTTTACTGTGCCTGCTGAGGTGCAGGAATGGCCGGTGATCGTGGTGGCAACCATCGGCATTGTCATCAACAGCGTCACTGCCTGGCTGTTTTTGGCCGGTAGCAAGCACGATCTCAATATTCGCGGCGCTTTCCTGCACATGGCAGCCGATGCGCTGGTTTCGCTGGGCGTAGTGATCGGCGCATTTATCATCTTGGGTACAGGCTGGTTCTGGCTCGACCCGTTTATATCATTGCTTATCGCCGCGGTGGTTGTCTGGGGTACGTGGTCACTGTTCCGGCAATCCCTGCACCTGTTGTTCGATGGTGTACCTCAGGAGATCGACCTGGCTTCTGTGCGCAATCATCTGCTCGCCTTGCCCGGCGTGGCTGGGTTGCATGATTTGCATGTATGGGCCTTGAGTACTTCCCGTTACGGTTTGACAGCGCATCTGGTCCTTGCGCCCGACTCAGCCGCACCCGATCAATTGCTTGGTCAGGCAGAGCATCTGCTGCACGAAGAATTCAATATCAATCATGTGACCATCCAGATCGAAAGTGCAACCTACGCCGCTCAATGCGAGCTGGCGCATACCCATGAAAACAGTGCTTGTCCCGGCACGATGGCCTGATGGGTTCGGACTCTGACCTGCTATGAACGGAAATCGCTTATGAGCCAGTACATCGGCGCCATCGATCTGGGGACGACCAGTTCCCGGTTTATCGTCTTCGACCGCGCCGGGCAGATTGTGTCCATGGCGCAGAAGGAACATCGGCAGATCTACCCCAAGCCGGGCTGGGTGGAGCACGACCCGATCGAGATCCTGCATAACGTGAATGAAGTAACCGGTGCGGCGCTTGCCAAGGAAGGCCTCAACGCAGGCGATCTTGCTGCCATCGGTATCACCAATCAGCGTGAAACCACGGTGCTGTGGGACAAGGACAGTGGCAAGCCGTTGCACAATGCCCTGGTCTGGATGGATACCCGCACCGATGCCTTGGTGTCTTCGTTTGCCAAGTCCGGCGGGAAGGATCGGTTTCGTGCCAAGACTGGTCTGCCGCTGACCACCTATTTCTCCGGGCTGAAATTACGCTGGCTGCTCGATCAACTGCCCGAAGCGCGAATCCGTGCCGAGAACGGTGACATTCTGTTCGGCACGATGGATTCCTGGCTTATTTGGCACTTGACCGGCGGTGCCCGAGGCGGTCGGCACATCACCGATGTCACCAATGCCAGCCGTACCCAGTTGATGAACCTTGCGACCTGCCAGTGGGATGAGGACATACTCGAAGCGTTCGCCATTCCCAAAGCCTGTCTGCCTCAAATCATTTCGTCGTCGCAAATCTATGGCGAAGTAACCACCGTGCCGCTACGTGGCACACCGATCGCGGGTATTCTGGGCGATCAACAAGCCGCCTTGGTCGGGCAAACCTGTTTTGTGCCCGGAGAAGCCAAGAACACCTACGGCACCGGCTCATTTTTGTTGATGAATACCGGCAGTAAGATTGTGCCTTCGCAGGCGGGATTGCTGACGACCGTCGCCTATCAATTTGGTGACGAAGCCCCGTGTTATGCACTCGAAGGGTCCATCGCAATTACGGGCGCTCTGGTGCAATGGCTACGCGATAACCTCAATCTGATCGAAAAGTCTGCCGACATCGAACCCTTGGCTGCCAGTGTGGAAAATAACGGCGGTGTCTACATCGTTCCGGCCTTTTCCGGGCTGTATGCGCCCTACTGGAAGGACGATGCACGTGGCGTCATCGTCGGGTTGACACGCTACGCCAACAGGGCGCATATCGCCCGTGCGGCGCTGGAATCGGCCGCTTTTCAGGTGCGCGACGTCGTCGAGGCGATGCAGACCGATAGCGGTATCGAGCTCAAGACCTTAAGAGTGGATGGCGGCATGGTCTGCAACAACCTTTTGATGCAATTTCAGTCGGATATGCTCGCCGCGCCCGTCGTCCGCCCGAAGATCACCGAGACCACGGCCTTGGGTGCCGCCTATGCCGCCGGTCTGGCCGTCGGCTACTGGAAAAATACAGATGATCTGCGTGCCAACTGGTCGGTCGACCACACTTGGTCTCCTGTGATGACGGATGAACAGCGAGAAACCTACTATCGTTATTGGAAGCGCGCGGTAACTCGTTCGTTCGATTGGGTTGAAGACAAGCCCGAGACGTAAATCTTGGCTCTTTAGGATAATTAATGCGACATTTTGGTTCGAACGATAGTCCGGCGGGGCCAGCCGATTGGCGCACGCTCAAACTGCTGCTGCCCTATCTGTGGGAGTTCAAATGGCGGGTGCTGATCGCGCTTTCCTTCCTGATCGGCGCGAAATTCGCCATCGTCTCGATCCCGATCGTGCTCAAACATATCGTCGATAACCTCAATCAGCCCAAGGCTGTGCTTGTGGTGCCCTTGGCCTTGCTGTTCGGTTATGGCGCTCTGCGGCTGGCGAGCACAATGTTCGCCGATCTGCGCGATATCGTGTTTGCCAAGGTTACTCAGCGGGCGATTCGCCGTGTCGGCATGGATGTGTTCCGCTATCTGCATTCGCTTTCGCTGCGTTTCCATCTGGAGCGACAAACCGGCGGTGTGGCGCGCGATATTGAACGGGGCGCGCAGGGCATTTCGTCGCTGTTGAGTATGGTGCTGTTTTCCATTCTGCCGACCCTGATCGAGATCGGTTTGGTTGCTGGCATTCTGTTCGTCAAATTCGACTGGACCTTCGCGGCCATCACGCTGACCGTGGTTGCGGTGTACGTCGCACTCACAATCCTGATTACCGAGTGGCGAACCAAGCTTCGTCGCCGGATGAACGAGATGGATTCCAAGGCGAATACCCAGGCTGTGGACAGCCTGCTCAATTACGAGACGGTCAAGTATTTCGGCAACGAAGCCTTCGAGGCC
>NZ_DAIESY010000053.1:0-9574 GCF_027346185.1 Halothiobacillus sp. | reverse complement strand
TGGATATCGGTGTTCATCTGGCACAGGCGCGGCTCACCGCGAAACTGGTGCTCGTCGTCAGCCTGGTGCTCACGCTGCTGATCGGGGTGTTGATATGGTGAGTCGAGTACCCAGCGGCGCGCGCTACGGCATCAAGGATTGGCTGGCGCAGCGGCTGACGGCCGTCGTCATGGTTCTGTACACCCTGTTCATGACCGGGTATCTGTTGTGGCATCCCGTATCGAATTTCGCCGACTGGCAAATGCTGTTCCATAGCTTGCCCGTTCGCCTGTTAAGCCTGATTTTTCTACTGAGCTTGTTTGTTCACGCCTGGTTGGGCATGCGGGATATTTTCATGGATTACGTTCATCCCACGTTGATCCGGCTTGGCCTGCATGCATTCGTGATTCTGGCGCTTGTGGCCTATACCGCGTGGGCTGTGCAGATTTTATGGAGCCCCGCATGAACACGACCATGACCCCCAGAATGACGATGGAAAAGCGAACATTCGATGCGGTAATCATCGGTGGCGGTGGCGCGGGCCTGCGTGCGGCCTTGCAGCTTGCCGAAGCCGGTATTCGCGTGGCTGTGGTCTCCAAGGTGTATCCCACACGCTCGCACACGGTTTCAGCCCAGGGCGGCATCGCTGCCAGCCTCGGCAACGTGAGTGCGGATAACTGGCACTGGCATATGTACGACACGGTCAAGGGTTCGGATTATCTGGGCGATCAGGATGCTATCGAGTTCATGTGCCGCAACGCCAACGAAGCGGTGATCGAGTTGGAGCACTACGGCATGCCGTTCGACCGCCTGGATAACGGCAAGATCTATCAGCGCCCGTTCGGCGGCATGACCCAAGAGTACGGCGGTGCCCCCGCTGTGCGAACCTGCTCGGTAGCCGATCGCACCGGGCACGCCATGCTTCACACGTTGTATCAGCGCAATATCGCCGCCCGTACCCATTTTTTTGAAGAATACTTCGCGATTGATCTCGTTATGGACGAACAGGGCCATGCCTTGGGTGTGGTGGCTTTGGGCATCGAATCCGGAGAACCGGTGTTCATCGAGGCGCGCGCCACCCTGCTCGCGACCGGCGGTGCGGGACGGATTTTCTCGGCCACCACCAATGCCCTGATTAATACGGGTGATGGCCTCGGGATGGCACTGCGCGCCGGCATTCCGCTCGAAGACATGGAGTTCTGGCAATTTCACCCCACCGGGATTCATGGTGCGGGCGTGCTGGTGACCGAAGGGGTGCGCGGCGAAGGTGGTTATCTGGTGAACAAGCACGGCGAGCGCTTTATGGAGCGCTACGCGCCCAATGCCAAGGACCTTGCCAGCCGCGATGTCGTTTCCCGCGCCATGGCGGTGGAGATTTTTGAAGGACGAGGCTGCGGCGAACAGGGCGACCACGTGCTGCTCAAGCTCGATCACCTCGGCCGGGAAGTTATTCATCAGCGCCTACCTGGGATTAGTGAGCTGGCAAAAAAATTCGCCCATGTCGATCCGGCCAAAGACCCGATTCCCGTCGTACCCACCGTGCATTACATGATGGGCGGTATTCCGACCGACTTGCATGGCCGCGTGGTGAAGCCATCGGCTGATGGCACTCAGGCTGTGGTTCCCGGTCTTTACGCCATCGGCGAATGCGCCTGCGTATCGGTGCATGGTGCCAACCGTCTGGGCAGTAATTCACTGCTCGATTTGATCGTCTTCGGGCGCGCTGCCGGTAACGACGTGATTGCTTATTGCCGTGAAAACCCGTCGGCGCGTGCTGTTCCACCGGCTTCCTTAGAACGCATCTCGGCGCGGATGGCGCGTTGGGAAACAAAGGGCGAAGGCATCACCGTGGCGCAATTGCGTGACGAAATGCGCAAGACGATGCTAGCGCATTGCGGTGTATTCCGCACGGAAGCCGTCTTGCAGGCAGGTGTCCGAAAAATGCAGGAAATTGCGGCGAAATTACCCGATGTGGTGCTGCGCGATCACAGCAAGGTATTCAACACGGGCCGCATCGAGGCGCTGGAGCTTGAGAACCTGGTGGCGGTGGCACTGGCGACGATGATTTCTGCGGCCGCGCGTAAGGAGAGCCGTGGCGCACATGCCCGCGATGATTTCCCCGAACGCAACGATGCCGAATGGATGAAGCACTCGCTCTATTTCGCCGACGGCCATCGTCTCGATTACAAGCCGGTACGCCAGCAGCCACTGACCGTAGATGCCTTCCAACCCAAGCCACGCGTTTACTAGCAGGATTCCGCCATGCGCTTTTCCATCTACCGCTACAACCCCGATACCGACGCTAAGCCCTACATGCAGGACTACGATCTGGATATCGAGCCGGAAGGCAATATGCTGCTCGACGCCATCCTGATGATCAAGGAACAGGATGAAACGCTGAGCGTGCGCTGTTCCTGTCGCGAGGGGGTGTGCGGCTCGGATGGCATGAACATCAACGGCAAAAATGGTCTGGCCTGCGTGACGCCCTTAAGCGAATTGAAGCAGCCGATCATGCTGCGTCCGCTGTCCGGTTTGCCGGTCATCCGCGATCTGGTAGTGGATATGACCCAGTTCCTCGACCACTACCGATCCGTCAAACCCTACCTCATCAATAAGGACGAGCCGGGTCAGGATACCGAACGCCTGCAATCGCCCGAAGATCGGGCCAAGCTCGATGGCCTGTACGAGTGCATTTTGTGCGCCTGCTGCACGACCGCCTGCCCTTCGTTCTGGTGGAACCCGGACAAGTTCGTCGGCCCGGCCGGGCTACTGCAAGCTTATCGGTTCATCGCCGACAGCCGTGATCAGGCACTCACCGAACGCCTGGACGATCTGGAAGACCCCTACCGATTGTTCCGCTGCCACAGCATCATGAACTGCGTGGACGTCTGCCCGAAAGAACTCAACCCCACGCAGGCGATCGGCAAGATCAAATCGCTACTGGTGAAGCGGACGGTATGACCGCCGTGATTGCAGAGGAGGACATCAATCGCATCCGTTGGCACTGCCGGCGCGGCATGCTCGAACTCGATATGGTGCTGGCCCGTTTTCTGGAAGAACACGCCGATCGGCTTACCGCGCCACAATGGCAGGAATTCGAGCGGCTCGTCAGCCTGGAAGATCATGCGCTATGGCAACGCATCACCGCCACTTCTGTGACGGATTCGACCGTCGAGCGCCTGTTACGCGGCTGTATTATCTGTTGAGATAGGATCGGGACAATGCCATTACCCGCGTCATTCTCCGCTTCGACTCCCCATGAGTCACCTGTCGCAAACGGAGGCCGCTCATGTCGAGCGATCAACTGACCCGGTGCATGCAGGCCGAGGCGCAAGCACGTGGTTTTACGCTGGATGCCGCGCAATTGAACGCCTGTTCCGTTCTGCAGACCGTGTATGAACAGTGCTTAAATCGATCATCGCCTTTTCCTACCGTGCCGTTGTTGCGCCGATTGCTGCGAACCATCCCCGCAGTAACGCCCTTCAAGGGGGTTTATTTGTACGGCGGTGTCGGGCGCGGCAAGAGTTTTGTGATGAACGCCTTCTTCTCCTGTATGCCGCTGGCACAGAAGCAGCGCATACATTTCCATCGTTTTATGGCGGATGTCCACGCACGGCTTACTGAACTAAAAGGCTGCGAGAACCCCTTGATGGCAGTCGCCCGGGACATCGCCCGCGGTGTCCGGTTGCTTTGTTTGGACGAATTCCATATTGCCGACATCACCGATGCCATGCTGATTCGAGGGCTCATGCAAGGGCTGTTCGATCACGGTGTCGCTGTGGTTATCACATCCAATACGCCACCGGATGATCTCTATCTCAATGGCCTGCAACGCGAACAATTCCTGCCCACCATCGCGCTGCTCAAGGAAAATATGGCGATGGTGCCGTTCGATAGTGATGTGGATTACCGCCAGAATTTCGCTCCCCGGTCCATGGACGTTATGGCCCTGCCAGAAGCACTTCGGGCGGCCGCCGGCGGGCAGGTGGGGCAGAATGTCCCGCTTGAGATCGCAGGACGTGCCATCACGGCCCGTTGCCTTGCCGATGGCGCAGCCTGGTTCGATTTCGACGAATTGTGTACCGGCGCGCGCGGCAAGGCCGATTACATCGAATTGGCCAATCGTTTTCACACGATCTGTCTTTCCGGCGTGCCTCGGTTCGATCAACACTCGCCTGCGCAGGCACGCCGTTTCATGTGGTTAATTGATGAGTTTTACGATCGCGGCATTAAATTGATTTTCCCCGAGGGGATGCCCGCCGTTCATTTTGACCATGCCGACTTGCTTGATGGCGAGTTCACCCGCGTTCTGAGTCGTCTGGTAGAAATGCAATCCCATAACTACGTCAGCAGGTTGGTGGATTGATCGGAAGCACCATATTGGACAGTGTTTGTACCAATGCTGATACTCATCTGTTGTAAGAGCACTCAACATCCAGGCCTGGATACAGATCGTGTTCCGGAGGCGGCTGCTATCGATGCATCGAAATGGAGACTGTATTCCGCTATTCTGCGGTGGCGTTCGGACGCCCAATTTTCTCGTCCCTGCAATACACGCCACATTATGAAGAAATCGTGACAGGCATGGCATGGGTTGTCGTTTTAAGGCCACAACAATTGCACTATTTTCGATCCTGTGCGATAAGGGTAGCGCACCAATGAGGTGCGCTTGTACGAGCGTGTGATTTCGACAAGATAGATGTTTTTTTAAAAAACAATGGGATATGTAGTTGGCACGGTTTCTGTTAAAGCTAGCAGGCAACTCGCACAATCTCACCTTTTATGAGGAATGGATCCATGAATAAATTGAAAATGACACTGATCGCTTCATCTGTCGTTGCCTCACTGTCAGCTTTTGCTGCACCTACCTATGCTGACGATGCGCCAGCCGTCTCAGTATCTGGTACTGCCGCCGTGGTGAGTGACTATCGTTATCGCGGTATGTCTCAAACCTACAAGAAACCGGCAGTGCAAGTAGGTATCAATCTGGGATTGCCAGCTGGTTTTTATGCCGGTTTCTGGGGATCGAGCATTTCTAATGATGCGCTGTTTAATAATAAATTGGTCGGGCTTGAAACCGATTGGTTCGGTGGCTACCACTACACATTAAACGATGATGTGGGATTCGATGCAGGTATCCTCTATGTCTACTATCCGACAACCACCGGTGGTTCCGGCATCAATACAACCGAGTTGCACATTGCTGCATCGTACAAATGGTTGACTGCTCAATACAACATCAATGCGTCAAAGTACTATGGCATGGTTGATAGTAAGGGCAGTTCCTACATCCAGTTGGATGCCCATTATCCGCTGACCGAAAGTTTGAAGCTTGATGCTCATGTAGGTCACCAGATGTTCAAGGGTAATAACGGCGGTGTATCGAACAGTGACAACAACTATACCGACTGGTCGTTGGGAGGTACTTACAGTCTTCCACAGGATTGGTCGGTTAGCTTGGCTTATGTCGATTCTAACGTCAAAAAAGGTTTTGATACGGCGACAGCAAGTGATGGCTCGACGAAGTTTCTTGGCGATGCAACGGCAGTCTTGAGCGTCACTAAGAGCTTCTAATACCGCACCCATTTCCCAAGAGGTTTTTATGAAACTGGTTACAGCAATTATCAAACCATTCAAGCTTGATGATGTGCGCGAAGCACTGTCTACCATCGGCGTGAAAGGGATCACGATGACTGAAGTCAAGGGCTTTGGTCGTCAAAAGGGGCATACCGAGCTGTATCGTGGCGCGGAATATGTGGTCGACTTCTTACCTAAGGTGAAGCTGGAGATGGTCGTGGACGATGTGACCGTCGAGCCGGTGATCGATGCCATTACCAAGGCGGCCAGTACAGGCAAGATTGGTGACGGTAAGATTTTTGTTTCCACCATCGAAGAGGCCATCCGCATTCGTACCGGCGAAACCGGCCCAGAAGCGCTTTAAGGAGCAAATAACATGAGTATGAATAGAAAAATGCCCAGCGTTTATATGGGGCTAATGGCGATATTAGGGATGGTATTTTCAGCCGCAGCCAATGCCGATACACCGGCACCCGTGTTGAACTCGGGCGATACGGCATGGATGCTCACCTCCACTGCGCTGGTGTTGATGATGACCATTCCCGGGGTCGCCCTGTTTTATGGCGGCATGGTGCGTCGTAAAAACCTGCTTTCGGTTGCAGCGGCCACCTTTGCCACCACTGCGTTAATTAGTGTGGTGTGGGCGATTGTAGGTTACTCGCTGGCTTTTAAAGGCACGGGTGCTTATGTGGGTGATTTTTCCGCCGTCTTCTTGAAAGGCATGGGGTACACGAGCTTGACCGGCACCATTCCTGAATCGGTATTTATGACCTTTCAGATGACGTTTGCCATCATCACCCCAGCGCTCATTATCGGTGCGGTTGTTGAGCGGATGAAGTTTTCTGCCTTGCTAATCTTCATGGCATTGTGGTCGATTCTGGTGTATTCCCCGATCGCGCACATGGTTTGGGGTGGTGGCTGGTTAATGGGCGACGGCGTGCAAGATTTTGCTGGCGGCACCGTCGTACACATCAATGCCGGTGTGGCGGGTCTGGTCGCCGCGCTCATGCTCGGCAAACGCAAAGGCTACGGTACAGAAGCCATGCCGCCAGTCAACCTGGCGTACACCATGGCCGGTGCAGCCCTGCTGTGGGTTGGCTGGTTCGGCTTCAACGCTGGTTCTGCAGTAGCGGCGAACGGCACGGCGGGTATGGCGATGGCTGTAACCCAAATCGCCACAGCGGTCGCAGCGATGTCTTGGATGCTGATTGAGTGGATTATGCGCGGCAAACCAACCCTGTTGGGTATGGCCTCAGGTGCTGTTGCAGGCCTGGTCGCCATCACACCGGCCTCCGGTTTCGTCGGCCCGGTGGGCGCCTTTGTGATCGGTATTGCCGCCGGTATCATCCCATTCCTCGCTGCGGTATACCTCAAGCGGATGCTGGGTTATGACGACTCTCTGGATGCCTTTGGTGTCCACGCCGTCGGCGGTACCGTCGGTGCCTTGCTGACCGGTATCTTCTCTGCGGCCGCCTTTGGTGGCGCTGGCCTGAGCGCTGCGGCAAATGGCAGCATTTTGACTCAGTTACTGATCCAGCTCAAAGGCGTTGGTTTCACCATCATCTATGATGCGGTGATCACTTTCATCATCCTGATGGTACTGAAAGTCACCATTGGCCTACGTGTCACGGAAGAAGAAGAAGCGGAAGGTCTGGATATCAGCCAGCATGGTGAGCGTGTTTAATAACGCGAATCGCCTCGGATAGATAAAAAGCACCCGCGAAAGCGGGTGTTTTTGTTTTTACGTTCTCTGGTCGCCCAGCAGACGGTTGATCTCACTGTGACTCAGAATTCTTCGCCTTCACGCCACCTGCGATTTCTGGCGAGAAAGGATTGAACCGGGATGGCCTGAAGACATCATCATCGCATCATCGCACCAGATCGGACTCGATCGACTGGCGCAGGTGTGACCCTGCAATCTGCTCGATCAGCATCAAGACAAAATCCATGGCCGCACCAGGGCTGCGTCCGGTAATTAGCTTGCCATCCACCTCTACGGGATTATCAGTAATCATTGCGCCCTGTTGTTCCGTTGTGGTCAAGGCGCCGGGGTAATGTGTGATTCGTTTGCCCTTGATCAGGCCAGCTTTCGCCAACACTTTTGGTGCGGCGCACAAGGCGGCGATCCAGCGCCCAGAGGTGGCCTGGTCCTTAAACAGTTGGATCACTCTTGAGTCGGCGGCGAGATTGTCCGTACCCGGCTGTCCGCCGGGGATCACGAGCAGATCGAATACCGATTGCCTGTCAAGTAGCGCGAGATTGCCATCGGTGACGATCCGGGTTCCGCGGGTACCGGTTACTTCATCTTCACGCAGGCTGATGATGGCAACCTGAAATTTTGCACGGCGCAGCAGGTCGATGATGGTCACAGCTTCGAGGTCTTCAAAGCCCGGTGCCAACAGGATCATGGCTTTTAAGGACATGCGGATTCTCCTAGTGGGGTCAAAACAGCGGGGTGTCGAAAGAAAAATAATAAAATTCGGCCCGCCTAAATTACCTTTAGGCGGGCCGAAAATAAATAGCCAGGGACACTATTCAGGGAGTAATTCCTGTTCAGCCCAATTGCTTGGCATACGGGCTTAGTGCGTTGATTCCTGATCGCGATGCGCCACGATGGACATGCCCTTGAGCAGGTTGAGTGCTTCATACAGTTGATAATCGGTTTCTACCAATGGTTTATCGTCGGTGTTGATCATCTGCTTAATTGGCTGAGCAGCCGGTTTTTGATCTGGTTTGTTCGGGTTGCTGATATGACCGGCCAGATCGGCTTCCTTGATGGAGAAAACCTTGTCGATATCCGATACCTTCAGTTGATGCACTTCGACATCCGGCTTGATGCCCTCACCCTGAATCGAGCGGCCCGACGGCGTAAAGTAGCGGGCAGTGGTTAAGCGCAACGCACCGCCATTGGTCAATGGCATGATGGACTGCACCGAACCTTTGCCGAAGGTGCGTTCACCGGCAATTAATGCCCGGCGATCATCCTGCATGGCACCTGCCACGATTTCCGAAGCGGATGCCGATCCACCGTTAACCAGAACCACGATGGGGGCACCATTGAGCATATCGCCCTCGTGTGCCTTGAAACTCATCTGCGCATCTTCTACGCGGCCCTTGGTGTATACGATCAGGCCCTTGTTGACGAAGGTGTCTACCACGCCGACCGCTGCCTGAAGCACACCGCCGGGATTATTGCGCAGATCCAGTACCAAGCCCTTGAGCGGTTTGTCGTCATTGTCTTTGATTAGTTGCTTGAGCGCATCTTGCAGCTGCTCGGTCGTGTCGGACTGGAATTGAGCTATGCGCACATAACCGAAGTTCGGATCGAGCATACGGGCTTTGACCGACTTGACATTGATGATGGCGCGTTCGAGTGTGACGTCAAACGGTTTGTCGACACCATCGCGTACCAGTGTGAGCGTGATTTTCGTGCCCGGATCGCCGCGCATCATTTTCACTGCTTTTTCAAGATCAAGACCCTGGGTGAGCTCCCCATTGATCTTGACGATCCTGTCACCTGCCTTGATACCTGCTTTTTGGGCTGGGGTGTCGTCGATTGGCGAGATGACGGTAATCACCTTGTCCTTCGTGCCGACCTGTAATCCCAGGCCACCGAATTTGCCTGTTGTGGTTTCCTTGAGATCCTTAAACTCGGCCTTGTCGAGATAATTCGAATGGGGATCGAGGCGATCGATCATGCCGCGAATCGCATTGTCCATCAGGGTCTTGTCGGTGACCGGATCAACGTAGTCCGCCTTCACGCGTGTCAAAACATCGGTGAATGTGCGCAATTCGTTCAGCGGAATGGCAGAGTCAGTGGCCTGATCCTTGTCTGCAAGCGCGTTAACGGCAATCGCCACAGAAAACCCGAAAACGGCGGCGACGCCGAGGGCAGAAGTTTTACGTAACCACTGAGCCATAATAATTTTTACTCCAAACTAAAACTAACCGGGCGCGACATCAAATTTGATGGTTCGCACAATCCATTCCCATGCGTACAGAAAACCATGCCTGAGAC
>NZ_DAIESY010000048.1:0-4330 GCF_027346185.1 Halothiobacillus sp. | reverse complement strand
ATGATCATCGGCTGGTGATCGTTGCACACTTTTTCCATTGTTTTAGCAAAGTTGGCGCGTGCTGCTGTGTAACTGATCGCGTTCATGGGGAGCACCTAAAGCTTATTCTGTACATTAAACCGTACAGAAAGTGTAACGGTTGATGCGATGAACCGTCAATGCGTCGCGGCAAATCTAATGACGCGAGGGACGGCGCCATGCTCGGCAATCATGAAAACCCTCCGATGTCTTGGTACACCTCAGCCACGCTGGCGGTCAGATCAAGGCATTCAATGGTGAACGCGCCCTCGGCATGAACTTCCGGTAGCCAGACGGTACGGCGGCGGTAGATTTCAATTTGAGGGTAATCTTGTGCGACGAATACATATTCTTGCAGGCTGGGCAGGGTTTGGTATGCCAGTATTTTCTCGCGTCGGACGATGCGCTCGGTGGTTTCTGAGAGCACTTCGATAATCAGGGAAGGTTGGGTGGCGTAAAGCGGGTGCCTATCCTTTGGCTTGCAAACGACCATGAGATCGGGGTAGTAGAAAGTTGTTTCTCCGAAGTTATCCAGCTTGAGCTTGAAAGCTGAGGCAAAGCAACGGCAAGCATGTATCCGGCTTGCGGGTAGCAATATCGAAATCAGTGAGCCTGTGATTAAACAATGCCGCATGCTGGCATCGTCCCGAGGATAGATTTTGCCGCCGAGATACTCATGACGAATTTCACTGACTTCTTCGTTGCGAAGGTAGTCTTCCACACTGAGCGATTGGTCAGTAAAGGCGCTCTGATTCATGCCAAAATCATCCGGTGGTGTGTTGTTCTGAACGCCCCAGGTTTTGCTGGCGGCGTGATGGTTGCCGAAGGGAGCGTCCACCGAGCCTGAAGTGAGAAACCTGCATCACCCCCCGCCCCGCAATCCCCTTGTTTCAAGGTGGCTGCGATGCCGAGTTGCGTTTAAATATCCCGCAACAGTGCGTTAATGCCGACTTTGCTCAAGGTTTTTGCATCGACCTTTTTAACGATCACGGCGCAGTACAGGCTGTATTTGCCACATTTGGAAGGCAGGTTGCCGGATACGACGACCGAACCCGCCGGGATGCGACCATAGGTGACTTCACCGGTTTCGCGGTCGTAGATTTTGGTGGATTGGCCGATGTACACGCCCATGGAGATCACCGAGCCTTCTTCGACGATGACGCCTTCCACCACTTCGGAGCGGGCGCCGATGAAGCAGTTGTCTTCGATGATGGTGGGCGCGGCTTGCAGCGGTTCGAGCACGCCGCCGATGCCGACGCCGCCGGAAAGATGCACGTTTTTACCGATTTGTGCGCAGGAACCGACGGTGGCCCAGGTATCGACCATGGTACCTTCATCGACATACGCGCCGATGTTGACATACGAGGGCATCAGCACCGCGCCTTTGGCGATGAAGCTGCCGCGACGGGCAACGGCGTTGGGTACGACACGGATGCCGGCTTCTTCGAATTGCGTTTGATCCCAGTTGGCGAATTTGGTCGGCACTTTGTCGAAATAGCGCAGGTCACCGCCTTGAACAACTTCATTCGGGTTGAGGCGGAAGGACAGCAACACGGCTTTTTTAAGCCATTCGTTGACGACCCAATCGCCGACGCCACGGCGTTCGGCCACGCGCAGTTGCCCCGCATCGAGCATGCCGAGCACGGTATTCACGGCATCACGCACGGCTTGGGGAGCCTCGGCCGGGGTGATGTTCGCGCGGTCTTCAAAGGCGGTTTCGATGGTGTTTTTCAGGGCGGTGAGGTCGGTCATGTGGGCACTCTCTGGAAGTTTTTTCGATGCAACATTCTAACAGCTTGCCATTGGAATGCGTGGGGAATGCGGGCGGTGGTTATTCAAGATGCAGGCGGACAATGGCCACCCAGGTATCGGGCTGGTTGCAATGTTGGATGTATTGCACGTCGGGTTGCAGAAAGATGCGCGGGGTGATTCGCGCAATGTAGGCCACTTCCAGCAGCCGCTCGTTATCGCCGCTGTGATTTAGATGCAGTGTGGCCGCACCGAGCGTGAGGTAATCGTCCGGTCGATGCGAGAACGGTGCTTGCCAATTGAGGCCTGCGCCAAGGTATCGGTTCGCTCCGGTGGCTTGTGCATCCATGCCAGAGGCAAAGCTGGCGCGAATAAAGCCGCTGATTTGCTGGTGTTGCCTTGAACTGAGCGGCGTTTCGGCACTGAGATAGCCGCCGCGCAGATCCGGCTGGCCATTGCCTCGTTTTTGCCAGCCGCCGAGTTTGATGGCCGTACCCTCGCGTGGTCGCCATTGGCCTTCAGCGATGTTCAAAACGCCATGAGAGAATGGCCGGGTTTGTTGATCGACATCGCCTTGAATCAACCCGACCTTTACTGCGAAGGGAGCGGTATCCGGATTGGTGGCGCTGCCGATGCTGGTCACGAGCCCGGTGCCGTTCTTGGGGAATGTCGATGCGGCGAAATTGTCGGTGAGCGTCGGGTCGATTCCAAACGAACTATTCAGCAATTGCGTGGCGCTGTCCGTGCTGTCGAATTCAGCGTTCAAATCGAATACACCCAATCGGGTGTTCAGACCAATATGAGATGAGTTCAACCAGTTCTGTTGCCAGAATGCGGTGTTGAGCACCAGCGCATTTCGATTGCCCTCGATATTACTCGGGTTGGTGTCTGCGCCGATCAATTGTGCATTGGCATCGCCCACGCGAGTCGCCATGAGTGAGAAATTGAACACGCTGTTGGGCAGACCAAGACGATCTCCCTTTAGGGTAAAACCGCCCACCGCGACGCTATCGAGCGCGTTGCCGCGACGAATACCGCCGGAGAGATTATTCACCCAATCGGTGTCCCAGTGGCCGTATAGAGAAAAAATCTGTGATTCGTCCAATGGCGGTGCGTGGCTGGCAGCCGTGGGCGGGGATAGATCCTGCATTTCCTCCGAGCCAATGATCGGGTCGATGTTGTCGTCGGCTTTTGCGGTATGGCCGACGATCAATGTGCCGATCAAACAGAGTGCGGCAATGAGTTTGGGGCGGGAGGGTTTATTCATGGATTGCAATGATAATCAGTCTCATTTCTTTTTTGTATTGTCGGCTGAATATTTTTGCATCGGGGGCTGGATCGATCGCAGGAGTAAGTTACGCTATGACTTGTCTTTTCCGGGCACGTTCCGGGCTTGTTCTGCTGTGTTGTTGCCATCACGTTCGTGGTAACTGAGGAGGGACATCGATTCATGCGATCAATAGCGGTTATTGGTGGTGGAATTACGGGTGTGACGACGGCCTACGCGTTGGTCAAGCGCGGCTTTGCGGTGACGGTTTTTGAAAAGAACCGCTATGCCGCGATGGAGACGTCGTATGCCAATGGTGGTCAGCTTTCGGCTTCGAATGCGGAGGTGTGGAACAGTTGGTCCACGATTTTGCATGGGGTGCAATGGATGATGCGCCCGGACGCACCCTTGCTGGTGAATCCCAAACCGAGTTGGCACAAGTTGAGCTGGTTTGCCGAGTTTGTCGCCAATGTGCCGCACTATAAGCGAAATACCATTGAGACGACACGCCTTGCGATTGCCGCGCGGCAGTATCTGTTCGACTGGGCGGAACAAGAACAGATCGATTTCGATTTGAAGAGGCAAGGTATCCTGCATTTTTACCGTTCACGAGCGGGGTTTGAACACGCGGGGCGGGTGTCGAAGCTGCTGGCTGCTGGCGGGTTGCCACGCCGGGCGGTAACGCCGGAAGAAATACGAGCGATCGAACCGACGCTTAAAGGGCAGTTTTACGGGGGCTATTTCACGGAAAGCGATGCCAGCGGGGATATCCACAAGTACTCGAACGGTCTCGCGGCCGCGGCCGAGCGATTGGGGGCTTGCTTCCTGTGGAATTGTGAAGTTATGGCCGTCCGCCACGCGGGGCAAACAATCGAGATCGACGCAGAAGAATTGCCGGGTTCGACTGCACCGCAGACGCTGACTTTTGATGGCGTGGTGATTTGTGCAGGGGTGCATAGCCGAAAATTGGCCACTGCCTTGGGCGATCGGTTGAATGTCTACCCGGTCAAAGGGTATTCGATTACCGTGCCGCTGACGGATGAGCAAAGCCAGCAGGCTGTGCCGAATGTCAGCCTGTTGGACGATGAAACCAAGCTCGTGTCCAGCCGCTTTGCGGGGCATTCAACGGGAAGTGTGGGCAGTGATCGGTTGCGAGTTGCCGGTACGGCGGAGTTCAACGGTTATAACCGGGATATTCGAGCCGATCGAATCAAACCGCTGGTCGATTGGGTTCAGGCCAATTTCCCCGAGATCAATACGCGGCAGGTCATTCCCTGGGCAGGTTTGCGCCCGATG
>NZ_DAIESY010000047.1:0-10061 GCF_027346185.1 Halothiobacillus sp. | reverse complement strand
CCGGCGGATGATGCGCAGAAGGTTGGCACCCTGCCTGACCACGTGACGGTGACGCTTCCTCGCCCCCTGCTTGTGCGGGCCTTTGAGAGGGCAGGGCGCGAATTGCCCGGGACAATTGGAACGGCGGAGATCGTCGATGTCCTGGAGTTGGTGTTAAATTAAGGGGGGTTTTTTAACGGAGGGGGTTTTCATGGATATTCAGACCATCGACCAGCAGTACAGCCGGTTGCAGCAGGAAGCCCAGAAGGTCGCCCATGGCATCCAGGTGTTGGTCCCGATGCTAAAAAACCGTAAGAGGATTCGTCGGGACTGATTCCCGAAGTTTCCCAGGAGAAGCTGCAGCGGCCTCCCGTCTCATCTAACGCTCATAGGACTTGAAGCGCCGCCCCGTATGATGAAAAATAACTTATCTACTTTACTTTGCCAACGGATAGAAGCCTCGTGCGTGGCGCTTTGCTGCGGCAAGTGGGTGGCTCGTCGTTCTTTAATTCTCCTGCGTGCCTGCATATGTAGCATGCAGGGTGAGTGTGCCCTACGCCCAGCATTCTTTTCACATTAAACCGGGAATTTTTCTTGCAATCAAATATAACCATTCCTCACAGCTATGTGGTCTCGGTAACTTCTGATTTCATTGAAGATGCGCCACACTCCGCTTTTGATGTCCCTTTGCGGCGATATCAGAATCAGATCCGTAGAGTCACCAAGAAACCCAAGAAGGATTTTGATGTTCAGCACCTCGCCCATCGTTACGCGCGTCAGGCGCCGGACGCCACCTTGCTGATGACCGCTACCATTCAGGCCACGCCTCTCATACGCCCAGGACATCCAGCTTATCTGGTGTGGGCCGAATGGAGCGAAAAGCAGGAGAATTTGGTATCAGAAAACTCTGGAGTGGAGATTATCGGGATTTTCCAGAATGCAGACCATGCCAGGTCACTGGTTCGATTGCTTACTGAGGATGTAGTCCATACCGAACCCGGACTTTTTAGCGTCGGCGAGGAAGTTTGTTTTGTGGGCAGAATTCCCTGGCGAGAGCCTGGAGCTTTCCAGGAACACATACAGGTCTGCGCAATAACCATGTCGGGCTAACTGTTGGCAATGATGCCTGGATTCTTGCAATCTTCGAAGAGGTTGGTTTTTCGGCTATGTGCAAAAAGTTTTTATATGAATCATCCGTTGTTCGTCACTATTTAAACAGGAGGACATTACACACCGGGGTTTGCCGGAGCGGGAGTTGATGATTTCCAAGAGCGCTGATTCGATTGGTCTACAGGTAGTGGATGTTTATCTTTGGCTCGCAAACAAGATGATTTCTGGGGTGGAGCTTCCTGGCGAACTCGGCTATCTCTGGTCTCTTTTTGCTCGCCGTAGCTCTATCGACGGGATATCGCTGGATGGAATGGCACGACGGTTTAAGGCATTTGAGCGCCTGCTGCCGAGCTTGGAGGATATTTCGGATGAGCAGAAGCAGACTGCGAAAGAGCTAATTGAAAAGCATCGGGAGAAGGTTCGCTCGCTCTATGAATTTGGCGCCGATCTGCCTCAGAGTCGCCAGCGGGGACTGAAAGAGGTTCCTGATGCTTTGGCCAATCTGGACCATGTCGAATGGGGGCTGAGCGCTGATTTTTTTGTCGCTCCCAACAAATCGGGTATTCTATCCAGCAGATCAGAAATAAAAAAACTGTACCACCGGAGCCATAAATGAGCAGAGCCGCATGTTGAAACTCGATGACATCCAGAAAAACGCGGCGCTCTCCGGCCTGGAACCCGGCCAGGTGGTACGCATTGTGACGACGGAGCCGGTGGGAGACCATGCCCTCACGGTGTATTACAAGACGGCGGACGGTTCTCTGCGCGAACGCATGCTTTTTCGTAGCGACGAGTCCAGTCTGTCCTTAGCCGAAGCCGGACGCCCCTGGGCTTTCGATGCCTCGGGAGAAGACTTCAAACTGGGAGTCGAAGCCTACCGGATCAACCTCGCCTATCTCTTCGACCCGATGATGGCGGTGCACACCTCCAACGTGGAGCCCTTGCCGCACCAGATTACCGCCGTCTACGAGTCCATGCTGCCCCGCCAGCCCCTGCGTTATGTGCTGGCCGACGACCCCGGTGCCGGTAAAACCATCATGGCCGGGTTATTCATCCGTGAGTTACTGATGCGGGCCGATGCCCGCCGGGTGCTGATTGTCGCCCCTGGCAGTCTGGTCGAGCAGTGGCAGGACGAAATGTTCGAGAAATTCGGTCTGTCCTTTACCCTGTTCTCCCGCGAGCAGGTAGAGGCATCGCGTAGCGGCAATCCCTTTGAAGATATTGACCTGCTGGTCGCACGGGTCGATCAGCTGGCCCGCAGCGAAGAACTGCAGGACAAACTCCGCAGCTCCCATTGGGATCTGATCGTTGTGGACGAAGCCCACAAGCTCTCCGCCAGTTACTTCGGCAACAAGGTCAACAAAACCAAGCGCTTTCTGCTGGGTGAGACATTAGGGTCCATCACCCGTCATTTTCTGCTGATGACGGCGACCCCCCACAACGGTAAGGAAGAAGACTTCCAGTTGTTCATGTCCCTGCTGGACGCCGACCGTTTCTACGGCAAGTTCCGCGATGGTGCCCACAAAGTCGATGTCACCGACCTGATGCGCCGTATGGTCAAAGAAGACATGCTGCGCTTTGACGGTAGCAAGCTCTTCCCCGAACGCCGCGCCATCACTGCCAATTACCAGCTTTCCGACCCGGAAGCCGCGCTTTACACCGCAGTCACCGACTACGTCAAAGAAGAAATGAACCGTGCCGACCAACTGGATGGCCAGCGCAAAGGCACCGTCGGCTTTGCACTGACGGCCTTGCAGCGCCGTCTGGCCTCCAGCCCCGAAGCCATTTACCAATCCCTCAAACGTCGCCGTAACAAACTCCAGCGCCGGGTTGAAGATGAAAAGCTCCGCCAACGTGGCCAGTTACTGGCGGAAACATTGGATTCGGACCGCTTAAATCAGGTCAGCGACGACATCTGGGAATCCGCCGACACCCTTGCCCCCGACGCCTACGAAGAATTTGAAGAAGAAATCGTCGATCAGGCCACTGCCGCTCAGACCATTGCCGAACTCGAAGCGGAAATCATCATCCTCGAAGGGCTGGAAGAGCAGGCCCGGCAGGTCGTGCACTCTGGCCAGGACCGCAAGTGGGACGAACTCTCCAACCTGCTGCAATCGCCCGCCATGCGCGAAGACAATGGCCTACAGCGCAAACTGATCATTTTTACCGAACACCGTGACACCCTCAACTATCTCGCCGTCAAAATTCGTGGACTGATCGGCAATGAAGACGCCGTGACCATGATTCACGGCGGCATCAAGCGCGAAGAACGCCGCAAGGTCCAAGAGCTGTTCCGTAACGACCCCACCATCCGCGTGCTGCTCGCCACTGACGCGGCGGGCGAGGGCGTCAATCTGCAAAACGCGCACCTGATGGTCAACTACGACCTGCCCTGGAATCCCAACCGGCTGGAGCAGCGCTTTGGCCGTATCCACCGCATCGGCCAGAGCGAAGTCTGTCATCTTTGGAATATGGTCGCCGCCGAAACCCGCGAGGGCGACGTTTTCCAGCGCCTTTTTGACAAGCTTGAAGTCGAGCGCCAGGCCTTGGGCGGTCGGGTTTTCGACATTCTCGGTGAGGTTTTTGAGGAAAAAAGCCTTAAGGATCTGCTGATCGAAGCCATCCGTTATGGTGCCGACCCCGAAGTGCGTGCCCGCATGTGGCAAAAGATCGACGGAGCACTGGATACCCAGCACCTGGAAGCCATCCTCCAGCGCAATGCCCTCTGCGAAGAAGTCATGGATACCAGCCGCCTTTTCGCTATTAAAGCAGAGATGGAGAAGGCCGAAGCCCGCAAACTCCAACCCTATTTCATTCGCGCCTTTTTCCAGCAGTCCTTCCAGCAACTCGGCGGGACATTGCGCCCGCGTGAGGCGGGCCGTTACGAGATCACCCATGTTCCCGCCAGCATCCGTGAGCGGGACCGACAGATTTCCGGGCGGAATCGCCGCAACAGCAATCCGGTTTTGCCCCGTTATGAACGGGTCTGTTTCGAGAAACAGTATGTGCGCATTAACGACCGTCCCGGTGCCGCGATGGCCAGCCTGCTGCATCCCGGCCACCCGCTCATGCAGGCGGTGACGGACATTGTTCTGGAACAACACCGGAATCAACTCAAGCAGGGCGCCATCCTCGTGGATCCCGCCGACACCGGGCTGACGCCCAGGGTTCTGTTCATGGTCGATCATTCCGTGAAGGAAGGCGCTGACCCCACGCGTGTGGTATCCCGACGCATGCAGTTCGTGGAAATCGACCCGCAGGGCAACACTATCAACGCCGGTTGGGCTCCGCATCTCGACCTGCAGCCCCTCGATCCTGTCGATCACCCCTTGCTTGCGGATATTCTGGCAGCGCCCTGGATCACCCAGTGCCTGGAGGCTCAGGCACTCCGCTACGCCTCGGCGCATCAGGTGCCCGAGCATTTCGACGAAGTGCGGCAGCGCCGCGAAGCCATCGTGGACAAGACCCTCGCCGCCGTTCAGGAACGGCTGGTCAAAGAAATCAACTACTGGTCGGATCGTTACATCAAGCTGCAAGACGATATTTCTGCCGGTAAGGACGTGCGCCTGAATCTGGAGAACGTCCGACGCACCATTGATGATCTCTCTGCACGCCGGGAATCCCGCGAGAAAGAACTGCTGGCCATGCGTCACGTGATCTCAGCCACTCCCGTCGTGCTGGGTGGCGCACTGGTAATTCCGGCAGGGCTGCTAGCCCTGCGCAAAGGCGAAACGACCGGCTGGACCGCCGATGCCGCCGCCCGCGCCCGTGTGGAGTGGATCGCCATGCAGGCGGTGATGGACGCGGAACGCACCCTAGGCCATGAAGTCATCGATGTTTCCGCACAGAAATGCGGCTGGGACGTCACCAGCATGCCCGCTGCCATTGACGGCAGACTTCCCCCCTCCCTGCACATTGAGGTCAAAGGCCGCGCCAAGGGCAGCAGCACCATCACCGTCACCCGCAACGAAATCCTCTACGGGCTGAACCAGCAGGATAAGTTCATCCTCGCCATCGTGCTGGTGGATGGTGAGCAGCACGAGGGGCCATACTACGTGCGCAAGCCCTTTACGCAGGAACCGGATTGGGCGGTCACCAGTATCAATCTGGATTTGGCGGAGTTGCTGGCGAGGGCGGAGCAGCCATGAAGGACGCCGAAATTTTTGACAGCATGTTCCGCAATGCTCTCGATTTTCTGAACCGCGCGCTCGACGAACTGGATGCGCATCCGAAGTACGCGTTGATCGACTTTGCTGCCGCAGTCGAGTTGGTGTTCAAAGCACGCCTTGTTCTCTGCGGCGCAATGTGGGTTACCGATGAGCCAACCGACGCCACTCCCGAGCGATTCGCGCAGGGCAAGCTTCGCACGGTCGGCTTGGGGCTTGCCAAAAAGCGGATTGAGTCGCTAACCGGAGAAAACATTGATGCCACAGCCTTCAAAGAGTTTCAGAATATCGCCCGCCATAGAAACCGCGTAGTGCATTTCTTCCACCCTGGGTTGGTTTCAACGAGTCAGCGCGAAGCGGTAGCGGGGGAAATGTGCGTTGCGTGGTATTATCTGTATCGACTTCTGACCGGGCCATGGGCCGAGCACTTTTCAAGCTATTCGGAACCGATTTCGGAAATCGGAGCAAGGCTGCAATTTCTCACGCGGTTTCTCGATTCTGTGTTCGACCGTGTGGTCATGAGCAACCCTAAGGCAAACACCTACACGAAATGTCCTGTGTGCAGCTTCCAGTCTCTGGACGCTGCAACGGGTGACCGATACCAGTCGGAAATTTGCCACGTCTGCGGGTACATCGAACCGTCACACAAGGCGATTCAACACGGCGAGGAGGATTTCGTGGCCAGCTGTGCCGCCTGTGGCGGACATCAGACGGTGCTGGCAAACGGTTTTGGCTTCAAGTGCTCAGAATGTGGCGAAAGTTTCACGGGTTGCATTACTTGCGAGTACTGCAGTGAACATTGGGTGGGCCATTCTGACCCCGACTACGGACTACCTGAGTGGTTGTGACTACTGTGACGGCGCGATTTCAAGAATAAAGGACGACCAAACGTGCACATAAAAACTCCAAAAAAACTCATCGAAGTCGCACTGCCGCTGGACAAAATCAACGTCGCAGCTGCCCGCGAAAAGTCCATTCGTCACGGCCACCCCAGCACCTTGCACCTGTGGTGGGCGCGGCGGCCTTTGGCTGCGGCGCGGGCGGTGATTTTTGCACAGATGGTCAACGACCCCGGTTATCAGCAGGGCGGCGGCTTCAAATATGGAATGAACAAGGAAAAGGCGGCCATCGAGCGTGAGCGCCTGTTCAAAATCATCGAAGACCTCGTGCTCTGGGAGAACACCAACAACGCAACTGTGCTGGCCGCCGCCCGTGCAGAAATCCTCCGCAGTTGGCGCGAAACCTGCGAACTCAACAAAGTCCACCCGCAAGCTGCTGAACTGTTCAACCCCGAGCAACTGCCCGCTTTTCATGATCCCTTTGCCGGTGGCGGTGCCCTACCGCTGGAAGCGCAGCGGCTGGGGCTGGAAAGCTACGCCTCCGACCTCAACCCCGTCGCCGTCACCATCAACAAGGCCATGATCGAGATTCCGCCCAAGTTTGCTGGCCTGCCCCCCGTAAGGCCGGTAGCGGAAGGTCAAGACAAGGTCAGCGAGGAGATGTTTGCCAAAAACTGGCAGGGAGCCCAGGGCTTGGCCGAGGATGTGCGCCGTTATGGCTCGTGGATGCGGGCGGAAGCCGAAAAACGCATCGGCCAGCTTTACCCCAAAATAGAAGTCACCGCCGATATGGTGGCCGAGCGCCCCGACCTCGCGCCGCTGTTCGGCCAGCAACTCACGGTCATCGCCTGGCTGTGGGCGCGCACAGTCAAAAGCCCCAACCCCGCCTTCAGTCATGTGGATGTGCCGTTGGTCAGCACCTTTGTGCTGAGTAGCAAGGCGGGTAAAGAGGCGTATGTGCAGCCGGTAGTGGAAGGGAATGGCTATCGTTTTGCGGTGAAGATGGGGGAGCCGCCGGAGAATGCTAAAAATGGCACCACGGCAGGCAAACGCGCAGGATTTTTCTGCCTGCTATCGGGTTCACCCATGGATTACAAATACATCCGCGCCGAAGGCTGTGCGGGGCGTATGGGTACAAAACTCATGGCCATCGTTGCTGAAGGTGTGCGTGGGCGCGTTTACCTTGCACCAACAGGCGAGCAGGAAATAGTTGCCCAACAAGCCAAGCCTGCTTGGAAGCCAGAAACACCGCTGCACGGCAAATGTCGCGTTAATGTGTCGAATTACGGTTTAGATGTGTACGGGGACCTCTTCACCCCCCGCCAACTCGTGGCACTGACGACTTTTGCCGACCTCGTGCCCGAAGCCATCGCCCGCGTGCGTGCGGATGCCGAGCGGGCTTTTGGCGCGCTGGCCGCCAGCCGGATGCAAGCTGCAGGCATCCGCCCCGAAGATGCCGCCCGTCACCCCGAAATCGCCGCCCTGCTCGATCCGAAGCCACTCGACCAAGGCGGAACTGGTGCCGCAGCCTATGCGGAGGCTGTGGGGGTGTATTTAGGTGTTGCGCTCAGTCGGCTGACGGATATTTGCAATGCATTGTGTCGTTGGGAAACTAGCAAGACACAGGTGCGTAATTTGTTTGGACGGCAGGCGATCCCCATGATGTGGGACTTTGCCGAAAACAATGTTTTTGCACAGGCTGCAGGTGACTATGGAACGAGTTTGGGTAACATGGTTCGAGCATTGCTCGAATTACCCGGAACAGGCACCGCACTGGCTGTACAGGCCGATGCCCAGACTCAAACTATCAGCACCAATAAAGTCATCTCAACCGATCCACCCTATTACGACAATATCGGCTACGCTGATTTGTCGGACTTTTTCTATGTCTGGCTGCGCAAAAGCCTCAAACCCATTTTCCCCAATCTCTATGCCACGCTGGCCGTACCCAAGGCCGAAGAATTGGTGGCTACACCCTATCGCCACGGTGGCAAGACTGAGGCCGAGGCCTTCTTCCTCGACGGCATGACCCGCGCCATGCACAACCTGGCGGTGCAGGCACACCCGGCATTTCCGGTGACGATTTACTACGCCTTCAAGCAGAGCGATACCAAGGACGATGGCGGCACCCACAGCGCCGGCTGGGAGACTTTTCTGGAGGCGGTGCTGAGTGCCGGTTTTGCTCTCACCGGTACTTGGCCGATGCGCACGGAACTGGGCAACCGCATGATTGGCTCCGGCACCAACGCCCTCGCCTCAAGTATCGTCCTCGTCTGCCGCCCGCGTGCCCTGGATGCACCCAGCGTCAGCCGCCGCGCCTTCCTGCGCGAACTCAATGCCGCGTTGCCCGATGCCCTCCTCGACATGACCCGCGGCGGGGTCAATTCACCCGTCGCCCCGGTGGATTTAAGTCAGGCGATCATCGGTCCCGGCATGGCCATTTTCAGCCGGTACAGCGCCGTGCTGGAGGCCGACGGTACCCCCATGCGCGTCAAAACCGCCTTGCAGCTTATCAACCGCTTTTTTGCCGAAGACGACTTCGACCACGACACCCAGTTTTGTCTGGCCTGGTTTGAGCAGCAGGGCTGGGCCACCGGCAAATTCGGCGAGGCGGATGTACTGGCCCGCGCCAAGGGCACCAGCGTCGGCAGGCTGAGCGAGGCTGGCGTAGTGGACAGCAGCTGCGGCAACCTTCGATTGCTCAAATGGGCCGAACTGCCGCGTGACTGGCCACCCGACACCCATAGCAAAGCCCCCGTCTGGCAAGCCCTGCATCAACTCATCCGTGCCCTCAATCAGGACGGCGAAACCACCGCCGGTGCCCTGCTGGCACGCATGCCCGATCAGGCCGAAGCCATACGCGCTCTCGCATATCGTCTATATACCCTCTGCGAGCGCAAAAGCTGGGCCGAAGATGCCCGCGCCTACAACGAACTGGTGGCTGCGTGGAACGGCATTGAACAGGCGGCCGGAGAGTCGGGCATCGTCGGCGCCCAGGGGCGACTGGAGATTTAAGGTGAGCGATTCGGCAGTGAGCAATAATAATAAAGCACTGATCGGCGAAGTCCGCGACCTGATTGATCAGGCGCGGCAGCATGTGGCCCAAACGGCTAACAGCACTTTGACTCTGCTGTATTGGAAAGTCGGCGAAAGAATCCGCCGCGAAGTGTTGCGCGAGGGGCGGGCAGAGTATGGCGAGGAGATTGTGTCGACGTTGTCGACACAATTGGTCAGGGCGTATGGTCGCGGTTTTGGCTTGCGTAGCCTGCGCCGCATGCTCCAGTTCGCTGAGCTTTTCCCCGATGAGCAGGTAGTCACCTCCCTCTCCTCGGCCTTGAGCTGGTGTCACTTCATCGAAATATTGCCGCTCAAACAGCCACTGGAACGCGACTATTACGCCGAGCTTTGCCGCATAGAGCGCTGGAGTGTACGCACCCTGCGTGAGCGCATCGGCAGTCAGCTCTATTTGCGCACGGCCATTTCCAAACAACCGGAAGCGGTGATTCAGGCAGAAATTAGCCACTTGCGCGCAGGTGGGCAAATGACCCCGGATATGGTTTTCCGCGATCCTTACATGCTCGATTTTCTCGGCTTACCGGATGGTTACAGTGAGCGCGACCTGGAATCCGCCATTCTGCGCGAAATGGAACGGTTTCTGTTGGAACTGGGTGCGGGTTTCACCTTTGTGGCCCGGCAAAAACGCATCAGCGTCGGACCGGATGATTTCTATCTGGACTTGCTCTTCTATCACCGTCAATTACACCGGCTGGTGGCGGTTGAGCTGAAACTGGAGAAATTTGCCCCCGCACACAAAGGGCAAATGGAGTTGTATTTACGCTGGCTCGACAAATATGACCGCGCCCCCGGAGAAGAGTCGCCGATCGGTTTGATCCTATGCGCCAGCGCCAACGCGGAACAGGTGGAATTGATGGACTTGAACGCCGCTAATATCCGCGTCGCCGAATAC